>NZ_JBLUNY010000004.1:222375-257756 GCF_048065335.1 Isoptericola maris
GGGCTGCGGGGTGGGGGCGGGGGGGGGGGGCGCGGGGCCCCCCCCCCCCCCCCCCCCCCCCCACGCCGGTAGGGAGCGCTGGCAGCTCCCGGCGCGACACGACGGTAGGGCCGGGTCCATGCACGGAACGTCCGATGTGTGCAGACTGGGCACATGACCGCGACCGGCCAGCCCGACGAGCCTGCCGAGCCCGTCGACGGCGCCGTCTCGGCGAGCTCCGCACTGACGCCCGACGCCGGCGCGGCCGCGCTCCTTGATGCCCTGGACGCGCTGCGGGCCCGGTTCGGGGCACTGCGGCTGCCGCTCGAGACACCCGGCGTCCACAGCGCTCGCACCGACCTGGCGCGCGCGACCGACCAGCTCGACGACTACCTGCTTCCGCGGCTGCGCGCCGAGCGTGCGCCGCTGCTCGTCGTCGTCGGCGGCTCCACGGGCGCAGGCAAGTCCACGCTGGTCAACTCGCTGCTGGGGGAGCAGGCCACGGCACCGGGCGTGCTGCGCCCGACCACGCGCGCGCCCGTCCTCGTCCACCACCCGCTCGACGCCCGGTGGTTCACCGGCGACCGGGTGCTGCCCGGCCTGGCGCGCACCAGCGTGCACGGCACACCCGCGGCGGACCGTCGCGACGACGCTGGGACGCAGGCGGGGCCGCGAGCGCTGCGCCTCGTGGCCTCCGGCAACCTGCCCCAGGGTCTGGCACTGCTCGACGCGCCCGACGTCGACTCCGTGGAGGAGGCCAACCGTGAGCTCGCCGCACAGCTGCTCGGTGCCGCCGACCTGTGGCTCTTCGTCACGACCGCTGCCCGCTACGCGGACGCGGTGCCGTGGGACCTGCTGACGACGGCGGCGGCCCGCCGAGCGCAGGTCGCCCTCGTCCTGGACCGGGTGGACCCGGGCGCCGAAGAGGTCGCAGCCGACCTGCGCCGGCTCATGAGCGAGCACGGGCTGGGCGAGGCCGCCCTGTTCGTCGTCCCCGAGTCCGGGGCCGGCGCGAGCGGTGACGACGCGATGTCGGACGGCCTGCTGCCGGAGCACGCGGTCGGCGAGCTCGCTACCTGGCTCACCGGCCTCGGCGGCGACCCGGACTCGCGCGCCCGCGTCATCGCCGCGACGCGGGACGGCGTCGTGGACGACCTCGTCCGGCGGGCCCACGAGCTGGCAGCGACGGCGGACGTCCAGCACGCTGCCGACACCCGGCTGCGAGAGACCGTCGAGCATCATCATGCCGACGCGCTCCGGCAGGTCGAGGACGCGACGTCGGACGGTGCCTTGCTGCGCGGCGAGGTCCTCGCCCGGTGGCAGGACTTCATCGGGACGGGCGAGTTCTTCCGGGCGTTGGAGGCCCGAGCGGGGAAGGTGCGGGACGCCGTCGGGCGCGTCCTGCGCGGCCGTGTCAAGGAGGCGCCGCACGTCGAGCAGGCGATCGCGCACGGGCTCGAGTCCGTCGTCCTGGACGCGGCCGAGCAGGCCGCGGAGCGCACCTATGCCGCCTGGCGTGGCGACGCGGCGGGCGCGGCGCTGCTCGACGGGCTCGAGCTGAGCCGGACCGCTCCCGGTCTCCGCCCTGAGGTCGCCGGAGCGATCCGGGCGTGGCAGGGCGACGTCCTCGAGCTCGTCCGGGAGCAGGGGGAGAGCCGACGGGGGACCGCCCGGGCGCTCTCCTTCGGGGTGAACGCGCTCGGCGTGAGCCTGATGATCGTCGTCTTCGCCTCGACCGCCGGCCTCACGGGCCTCGAGGTGGGCATCGCGGGCGGCACCGCCGTGGTCGCCCAGAAGCTGCTCGAGGCCGTGTTCGGCGACGACGCGGTGCGTCGCCTCGCCGCGCAGGCCAAGGAACGGCTCACCGCCCGCGTCGACGCCGTGCTGCGCGGCCAGTCCGCCCGGTACACCGCCCAGCTCGACGCGCTCGGCACCGACGACGTGCGCGGAGACCGCCTGCGTGACGCCGCCCGCGACGTGGCGGAGGCGGCCCAGCAGGAGCGGGCGACCCGCTCGCGGGCGGACGACGGCCTCACCCGGCCCTGGAGCGGTGGGATGCTGCGCGGGGCGGGGACGTTCCGGCCGCCGACCAGCCCCGAAGGCATCCCCGGGTTGCCGGGATCGCTCGCGGGCCGCGAGCCCGCGGCGCAGGAGGGCGACGCCGGAGCACCGGACGTACCCGACGCCCCCAGGGCGCGGTTCTGGCGGCGCTGGCGACGGAAGGACCAGGGATGAAGCCGGATCTCGCCACCCGCACCGCGGCGCTGGAGCAGGCGGTCGCGGCCGGTGCCGGGCGGCTGGACCCCGAGCTGGCGGACGAGGCGCACCGCGTCGTCGAGCGCGCCCGGGAGCGCGGCGGCCTCAGCGCGGAGCACACGGTGGCGGCGCTCGCGGGTGCCACGGGGTCGGGAAAGTCCTCCGTGCTCAACGCCGTGGCCGGCACCGACCTGGCCGAGCCGGGCGTGCAGCGGCCGACGACGTCGCACGCGTCGGCGGCAGTGTGGGGCGAGGGCGCCGACGAGCTGCTGGACTGGCTGGAGGTGCCACGCCGGCACGCGATGGAGGCCGACGCCGACACGTCGACGGGCAAGGGAACGGGCCTGCTGCGGCGGGCCCGGCCCCCGGCCGGGATCTCGACCGGCCTGGTGCTCCTCGACCTGCCCGACCACGACTCGGTGGTAGTCGAGCACCGGGTCCGTGCGGAGCGGCTGGTGGAGCGTGCCGACCTGCTGGTCTGGGTGGTGGACCCGCAGAAGTACGCCGACGCGGCCCTGCACGAGCGATACCTGCGCCCGCTGGCCGGGCGCGCCGACGTCGTCGTCGTGGCCCTCAACCAGATCGATCGGCTGGCGCCCGAGGAGGCGGACGCGATCCTGGCGGACCTGCGTCGGCTCGTGGCCGCCGACGGGCTCTCCGGGGCGCGCGTGCTCGGGTTGTCGGCGCGGACGGGTCAGGGCGTCGACCGGCTGCGCGGGCTGCTCGCGGACGCGGCCCGACGGCGGGAGGCCTCGACGGCCCGCCTGGCCGGGGACATGCGGGCCGTCGCCCGACGCGTGGTGGACGAGTGCGGGCAGGCGCCTCCGGCGCGTGCCGCCGACCGGGCGCACGGCACGCTGGTCGACGCCCTGGAGGAGGCGGCCGGCGCCACCACGGTGGTGGACGCGGTCCGCAGAGCGGCGCGGCGGGACGCGCACCTGGCGACCGGCTGGCCGGTGACGCGCTGGATCGCCCGCGCCCGCAAGGACCCGCTCCGTCGACTCGGCCTGCGCGGCGACCAGGTGCGGGTCCCGGTCGACCGGCCGGACCTGGCGCGCACGTCGCTGCCGCAGACGCGCCCGAGCGTGCGGGCCGCCGCGGCGACGGCGGTGCGGGGGTACATCGACCAGGTCACCGCCGGGGCTCCGGACGCCTGGGTGCTGGCCGCACGGAACCGGGGCACCGAGGCGGTCGACCGCCTGCCGGACACGCTCGACCAGGCCGTCGCGTCGACGCGGCTGGAGGAGGCGCGGCGGCCGCTCTGGTGGCGAGCGGTCGGGATGCTGCAGTGGCTGCTGCTGGCATCCGCGGTGGTGGGGCTGCTGTGGCTGGGGGTCGCGGCGGCGCTGCGCTACTTCCAGCTCCCGGAGCTCCTCATGCCGGTGCTGACGTTCGACTTCGCACGGTGGGGCGGTGGCGCGTTCGACGTGCCGTGGGCCACGGTGCTCGCGCTCGGCGGAGTCCTCGGCGGTCTCCTCGTGGCGCTGGTCTCCCGGCCGCTGGCGGCGCTGGGCGCGCGGCGTCGGGCGGGGCGCGTGCGCCGCCGTCTGCGGGCGTCGGTGGAGGCGGTGGCGCGCGAGCAGGTGCGTGAGCCGGTCGCGGGGGAGATGGCCGCGTTGGCGTCGTGCCGGGAGCACGCGTCGACGGCGGCGGGGTGAGTCTCGGCCCGGGCCGGCGTCGGGCGGGCTGCCCGAGCGTGCGACGATGCCTGGCATGAATCGTCTGCACGTCCCCGTCTCGCTGCGCTGGTCGGATCTGGACGCCTACCAGCACGTCAACAACGTCGCGATGTTCCGGCTCCTGGAGGATGCCCGGATCACGGCGTTCTGGCGGCACCCGGAGGCGGAGGACCCGTGGCCGACGGCGATCCTGGACACGGGCCCGCACGCGACGTCGCACACGTTGGTGGCGGGGCAGCAGATCGAGTACCTGCGGCCGCTGGAGTTCTCGCGCGACCCGGTGCGCGTCGAGATGTGGATCGGGGCGATCGGCGGGGCCTCGCTCGAGGTCTGCTACGAGGTCTATGACGGGGCGCGCGGGGGCTTTCCGCGCACCGGGCCGGCGTCGGGCGGGCAGCCCTACACGCGGGCGGTGACGACGATCGTGATCCTGGACGCGGTGGAGGGGCGGCCGCGCCGGTTGACGGCCGACGAGCGGGCGGTGTTCGGGGAGTTCGCGGGGGACCCGATCGTCTTCCGGCGCCGCCGCTGACCTCTCACCGCCACTCGTCGAGCGTTGTGGGCGCGATTTCTGGGCCCTGAAGTCCGATATAACGGACCAAACGAGCCAGAAATCGCGCCCACAACGCTCGCCCCGGGGTCAGCTGGTGGTGCAGGGTGCGCCGTGGGCGGACAGGCCGGTCACCTCGGCGGGGTCGCCGGCGCCGATGAAGCCGACGGAGACGGACCGCCCGGGTGCGAGGTCGGTCTGCCACGCCGGGCCGGTGACGGTGACGTGCGCGCCGGTCTGGGTGAGGTCGCCGCCCCAGGACTGGGCGACGGTCTCGCCGCCGGTGAAGTCCCAGGAGAGCTCCCAGGGGGCGAGGGTCTCGTCACCGGTGTTGGTCAGGGTCACCGCGCCTTGGAAGCCGCCCTGCCACTGGCCGACGACGGCGTAGTCCGCCGCGCAGGACGCCTCGCCCGGGTCCTCGGTCGGGTCAGGGTCGGGCTCTGTCGGATCGGGGGTGGGCTCCGGGTCCGACGGGTCGGGGTCCGGTTCCGTGGGGTCCGGAGTCGGCTCCGGCTGCGTCCCGCCGAACTCTCCGACGACGATGCCGCGCCCGTTGGTGCCGACGTAGACCCGCCCGTAGACGTCCGGGTCGCCGCTGATGGCGCCGCCCGTCCAGGCGTACTGGTGATCATCGTCGTTGATCCGGACCCAGGTGGCCCCTGCGTCGTCGGACCGGAAGATCCCCCGGACTCCGTCGATCTTGCTGGACGTGTACACGGCGGGGTGGTCGCGGCCGTCGGCGGCCCTGCCGAAGCCGATCGTGTCGCCCTCGTCGACGCCGGCGACGGGCTCGAACGTCTCGCCGTGGTCGGTCGAGCGCCACATGCCGTAGATGCCGTCGGTCTCGCCGCCGGCGACCCACACGTGCCCCGCGTGGCCGGGCACGGCTTCCACATGGTGCCGCCCGGCGTCGGGCAGCCCTGTGGCGGACGACGCCGTGAAGCTCGCGCCGCCGTCGTGCGAGGTGTAGAAGGTGCCGCCGGACAGCGCGTAGAAGACCGACGGGTCCTCACGGTCGGCGCGCACGGTGGCGCCGTCGGGCACGCCGGTCGCGGGTGTCCACGACGACCCCAGCGACGTCGAGACGTGCACGCCGGTGCCGTCAGGGCTCCACACGATCGCCGAGCCGTCGGCGGCCATCGCCACGTTGCCGGGGCCGGTGGCACCGGCCGGCTGCTGCGCGGCCCACCACGAGTCGCCGCCCGAGGTCGAGACGCCGAGCAGGTCGTCGCCGCCCTCACCGGCGCGCACCATCGTGGCCGGGTCCTGCCACGCGACGTCGACGCTCAGCACGCCGCTCTGGAAGGGCTGGGTGTAGAAGTCGCTCGGCACCTGGGAGATGTCGTGGTGCACGAAGCCACCGATGTCGTACATCCCCGAGACGAGCTCGACGGGTCCGGGCGGAGCGACCAGGTCCTGGATGGCGGTCTCCTCGACGCCCTGCGCCCTGACGGAGATGTCGACGGTGCCGCCGTCGTCCCACGCGGTGAGGTTCTCGCCGCCGTAGATCGTGGCGCCGGTGCCGTACAGGAAGCGGTCGGAGTCGAACGGGTCGATCTCGAAGCTCTCGGTCATCCAGCCGAGCTTGGGGCTGTCCTCGGGCGGCTGGGAGGTGCCGCCGAAGTCGAGCCAGGGAGCTCCGGAGATGTCGAGGTCGTAGCGCTTCGACCGTTCGGGATAGCTGGTCCAGTCCCAGATCTGCGTCCAGGTCTCGCCGCGGTCCGTGGACCGGAACACCTGGTTGTCGGGGAACCAGGAGAGCTGGGAGACGACCATGATCGTGTCGGGGTCCTGGCGGTCGATCGTCAGGCCGGAGTAGCCGAAGTAGGCGTCCGCGTCGTCGGAGGGCACGGGGCTGATCCGGCTCCACTCGTCCGTGGCGGTGTCCAGTCGCCACACGTCGCCGGAGCCGCCGTCGTACGGGCCGCCGGTGTCCGACGTCGCCACGTAGAGCTGGCCGGAGGTGTGGTCCAGCTCTGCCTTGTGGGGGATGAACCCCGTGGGCTGGCCCGGGACCCGTTCCCACGTCTCGCCGGCGTCGGTGGAGCGGTAGACGTTGTTCTCCTTGTCGGCCACGCCGACGTAGATCGTCGGCGTCGGCTCTCCCGGCGTGCCCGACGACGGGTCGAAGACCGTCCACACGACGCCCTGGATGCTGTCGCTGTACTCGCCGCCGTCGGGGTCGGCGACGTAGTTGCCGGGGTTCGGGAAGCTGGTGACCTCGGACCAGGTGGCACCGGAGTCGGTGGACCGCCACAGGCCGTTGCCGCCCTCCGTGCCCAGGTAGAGCACCGAGCTGTCGTTCGGGTCCACCATCAGGCGCTCACCCATGCCGCGGCCGGGCATGTTCCCGCCGACCTGGAACGGCAGGTCGGTCCGGGACCAGGTCTCGCCGCGGTCTGACGAACGCAGGACGGCACCGTTGTTCGGGTCCCAGGAGTTCGTGTAGGACCCTGCCATGACGTAGACGTTGTCCGGGTCGACGGGGTCCGTGGCCAGCGACAGCACGCCGGAGTGCCCCCAGTCGTCCCAGCCGACGTGGTCGAGCAGCGGGACCCAGCGCTGGGTGGCCTGGTCGAGTCGGTAGGCGCCGCCGACGTCGGTGCGCGCGTAGACGAGGCCGGGCTCGGACTCGTTGAACACGATGCCGGGGACGAACCCGCCACCGACCATCTCGACGTTTCCCCAGTCGTAGTCGTCGGCGACGCTCTGCGGGGTGTGGGGGAGCGGTGCTGCGGGCGTCTGCGCGACGGCGACTCCCACCCCCGTGGCCACGAGTCCGGTGGCCGCCAGCACGGCGACCGCTGGTCGAAGTCTCATCCGATTCTCACTCCTCGGTGCGGACGGACCGGGCCGCGACCGGTGGTCCGGCCCGGGCGACACGTCGTCGTGTCCTGCCGCAGGCTAGTCGAAGCGCTTCGACATGGGCAGGGTGCACCCGCCGTGAGAAACGTTTAGGGCCGCACACGGCTGTGGGGACGAGACCGGCAGGACCTCCTCAGGAGGCCCGCGGGTCTCGTCCCCACGGCGAGGCCGCCGGCGGCAGGCCCCCTCCCCGGGGGGGGGGGCCCCCCGCCGCCCGCCCCCCCGGGGGGGGCGGGGGGTCCCCCCCCCCACGGCGAGGCGGACGGCGTCAGGCGCAGTCGGCGCCGTTGATCGTGTACTGCGTCGGCACCGCACTGCTGCCGCCGTGCGTGGCGTTGTAGCCGATCTGTACCGAGCCGCCCGCGGGCACCGAGCCGTTCCATGCGGCATTGCGGGCGGTCAGCGTCGCGCCGGACTGCGACCAGTCGGCGGACCAGCCGTTCGTCAGCGTCTGCCCGGCCGGCAGGTCGGCCGTGAGCGTCCAGGACGACCAGGCGGCGTCGCCGGTGTTCGTCAGGACGACCGTGCCGGTGTACCCGGTGTCCCAGCCGGCGTTCGTCCAGGTCACCTCGCACGCGGCGTCGCCCGGGTCACCGGGGTCGCCTGGGTCGGTCGGGTCCGGGTCGGGGTCGCCCTCGACCTGCGCACCGAGCGCCTCGGCGATCGCGGAGTAGGCGGGCTTGGCCTGGTACTGCGCGTCCCACGGCAGGGCCGCGCCCTCGCCGGGGAACACGTCGGGCACCCAGGAGTGTCCGTCGTCGATGCCCCACACGGTCACGCCGGTGCAGCGGTCGACGGCGAGGCACGCCTCGACCACCGTGCGGTAGTCCTGCGCCTGCCGGGTCAGGTCGTTCTGCGAGGCCGGGACGTTCATCCGGATGTCCAGCTCGGTGATGCGGACGTCGACGCCGAGGTCGGCGAACCGCTGCAGGTTCTGCTGGTAGCTGCTCGGCACCTGCCCCACGATGAGGTGCGACTGGAAGCCCACGCAGTCGATCGGGACGCCGTCGGCGAGGAGGTCGGCCACCAGGTTGTACATCGCCGTCGACTTCGCGTTGATGCCGTCCGTGCTGTAGTCGTTCAGGCAGAGGTCGGCGTCGGGCGCGGCCTGGCGGGCCCGGGTCAGGGCGTCGGCGATGTACCCGTCGCCGAGCACCCGCTGGAAGACGCTCTGGCGCCGGCTGCCGTCCCCCTCCCACATCTCGTTGACGACGTCCCAGGAGTCCACGTCGTCGGCGTACCGGCCGGCCACGGCGTCGATGTGGTCGTACATCGCGTCGCGCAGGCGGGCGGGGTCGGAGATGCTCTCGGCCCAGCCGGGCAGCTGGGAGTGCCAGACGAGGGTGTGGCCGTAGAGGTCGGCGTCCTGCGCGGCGGCGAAGTCCACCACCTGGTCGGCCTGGCCCCAGCTGAAGCTGCCCTGGCTGGGTTCCGTGGCGTCCCACTTCATCGCGTTCTCCGCGACGACGAGGTCGAACTCGCGCTCGGCGATCTCCCGGTAGCCGGGCTGGTTCAGGTGCCCGGGCGTCAGGGCGAAGCCGAGCGTGACGCCCTGGCGCTCCGCGGCGTCGCGGAGGGGCTCGTAGACGGGCTCTGCTGCCTGCGCCGGACTGAGCAGCATGCCCCCGGCGAGCAAGGCACCGCCGGCCAGGGCCACGGTGGAGACCGCGGCGGTCGTGCGGCGCGCGCGCCGGTCGATATCGTTTTCTGGACGGGATCGCATGGTTCCTCCGAGAAGAAGGTGGAATCCGCGGCCGGGGTACGAAGCCCCGGCCGCGGAGAACGGGGGCGGGGGCGGGCGGGGCCCCCCCCCCGGGGGGGGGCCATGTCGCCCGGCCCCCCCGCGCGGGCGAAGTCGTCCGGTGCCGTGTTGGTGCCGGAGTGCGACCCGTTGAAGCCGAACGTCACCGACCCGCCGGCCGCGATCGTCGTCGACCACGCCGCCGGCGTGATCGTCACCGCGGACCCGCTCTGCGAGGCCTGTGCGGACCAGATCTGGTCGATGGTCTGGCCGTCGGCGAAGGTGAACGTGAGCTCCCAGCCGTCGATCGCGGCGTCGGAGTCGTTCGTCACCACGAAGGACCCGGTGAACCCGGAGTTCCAGGAGTTCACCGAGTAGTCGACGGTGCAGTCGCCGGCCGGGGTGGTCCCACCCTCCTCGGTGGTCACCGACAGGGCCGTCGAGGCCGCCGAGGTGTTGCCGGCCGCGTCGTACGCGGTCACCGTGTAGGAGTACGCGGTGCCCGCATCGAGGCCGGAGTCCGTGGCGGAGGTTCCCGACACGTCGGCGACCTCGTCGCCGTCGCGGTGCACCAGGTAGCCGGCCACGCCCGTGTCGTCGCTGGCGGCGTCCCAGGTGAGCTCCACCGACGACGACGTCACGTCGCCCGCGGCGAGGCCGGTCGGCACGGTGGGTGCCTGCGTGTCCTCGCCACCCGTGGCCTCGTCGGTCGTCACCGTGACAGGTGCGGACGCAGCCGAGGTGTTGCCGGCCGCGTCGCGCGCGGTGACGGTCACCTCGTAGGTGGACGACGGCGTCAGCCCGGTGAGGGTGTGCGACGTCGTCGCGCTCGTCCCGGCCGTCTCACCGTCGACGAGGACCGTGTACCGCGTCACACCGGTGTCGTCGCTCGAGGCGTCCCAGGACAGGTCGACCGACGTGCTCGTGGTGCCCGTGGCCTCGACGTTGCCGGGCGCCGTCGGCGCCTCGGTGTCGGGGTCGACGGTGCCGCCGTCGATCGGCGGGTACGCGTTCGCCACCAGCATCTCGAACTGGTCCTGGAACCACTGGCCCGCCACCGGGGCGTTCGGCAGGGCGCCCGTGAGGTTCCCGCCGAGGCGGTCCTGCTCCGAGTAGGTCGGGTCGCACATCCGGTCGAAGCCCTTGCCCTGGTCGTTGTCGACCGGCTCGGAGTTGCCGTCCGACTCGCCCGGGGGCTTGACCCACACATAGGCGTGCAGGTGCGAACCGGCGTTGTCGGTCGGGCTGACCGTCGGGCGCTCGCCGAGGCCGGCGCCGTCCGGGTTGCACCAGGCGCCGCGGTGGTTGCGGCGGTCGGCCCGCGACTCGTCGACGTAGGTGTTGAGGTCCGTCGAGGTGCTCTCGGCGGTGGGCCGGTCGGGGCCGCCCCAGCCGTTGCGGGACGTGTCGATGAGCATGCCGATGTCGGAGGGGAACCCGGCGGCGGTCACCTCGTCGTAGAGGTGCTCCGTCCAGTCGAGCTCGTCGAAGTCCGTGTTCCACTCGTAGAAGTCCGCCTGGCGCACGAACGTGCCGCTGGTGAAGTTCACGTCGTCGAGGAACGGCTCGCGCAACGGCGTCGAGTTCGCCGTGTTGGTGACGAACCCGGTGACGGTGTCGTAGCCGTGCTCCGTGGACTCCACGACCTCGGCGAACACCTGGGCGGCCGGTCCGGCGTTCGACTCCCAGCCGAGCCAGCCCGCGTGGGCGGCGTCGATGTAGGAGTACACGTTCCCGGCCTCGTACAGCCGGTCGAGGGTGTAGGCGACGCCCTCGCGGTAGTACGGCGCCGCCGTCTGGCAGGCGGGTTCGGAGGTGTTGGTGACGAGGTTCGGCAGGGAGTCCGGCTCGATGGTCGCCACGACACGCAGGTCGGCGTACTGCGGTTCGGCGAGCATGTCGGCGATGACGTCGACGTACTCGGTCTTGTAGTGCTCCATGCCTTCCGGCGTGGCCGGGACCAGCCCCTGGGACGCGAGCGCGAAGCAGTCGCGACCCGGCAGGTTGTAGATCACCAGGTTGAACACCAGGGGGGTGTCGCCCTGCTGCTGCTCCAGCGCGGCGTCGAGGTGGTGGCGCAGGCCGGGACCGTCCTCGTTGCCCGCGATGGCCGTGGTGCGGTCCATCCACACGGAGGTGGGCGTGTCGGCGACGGCGAGCATGTCTTGGCCGAGGTCGCCGCCGGCTTCCGCGGCCGCGTCGACGACGTTCTCGGACCAGTAGGAGTTCACGTACTGGTCGGCGCCGACGAACGGGTTGTCGACCCGCTCCGCCGCCGAGGCGGTGGTCGTGGCCCCCACGAGGGGGACGGCGGCCAGGGCCAGCGTCGCCGCCACGGCGACGGGCCTGGTCACCGCGACGTTGCGGGGCCGCAAGGATCGTGATCGCACGGGATCCTCCAGGAGTTCGGGAGCACGGGCGTCGTCGCCCGTGCGCCGGGCTGTCGGCCCGACGTCCCCAACGTGTCCTGGTTGCGCTCCCAGGCGCACCTGGTGAAACGTTTAGGGGATCCCGGGGACCGACGGCGGAGCCGTCGTGCCACGGATCACCAGGCGTGCGGCCGGCACCTCGGCAGGCGTCTGCGGGGCGATCCGCAGCGCCGACGCCACGGCTGCGGCGAGGTCCTGCCACGGACGGGCGATCGCGGTGAGCTGCGGGTCCACGAGGCGGCAGGTGTCGGCGTCCGCGCCGGAGACCACGGAGACGTCCCAGGGCACCTCCAGCCCGCGGTGCCGCGCGGCCTCCAGCACCGCCAGCGCCGTCACGTCGCCGTCGGTGACCACCGCCGTCGGCCGCTGCTCGTCCGCGAGGAGACGTGCGGCCGCGGCACCGGCCGCCGGTGCCGACCCCGCCTCGACCACGTCCACCGTCGCCACGAGACCGGCGGTGGCCGCCAGCAGGCCCGCGTGCAGAGCGCGGGCCACGTCCCTGTCGGCCTCCGTGACCAGCAGCACGAGGTGCCGGTGGCCCAGGTCCACGAGGTAGCGCCCGACGGCGGCCTCCGCGTCACCGTCGAACCACACGCCGCGCTCCACCCCGGCGGTCCCCAGGCCGGACGGCGTGACGCCCACCACCTGCGCGCCGACCCGGGCCGCGGCGCGGGTGCGCGGGTCGTCCAGCAGCAGGTCCTGGACGACGAACGCGGTGTGCCGCCGCTCGCTCCAGGCCCGCTCGAGGTCCGTGGCGCCCGCCGTGCGGTCCGCCGCGACCTCGACGGAGAGCGCGACGGTGTCGAGCACCCCACGCAGGCCGCCGGCGAGGTCGAGCCCCGCCGAGCGGCTGTGGGACACGCCGACGCCGTCGAGGACCTGGAGCCCGACGCTCGTCACCGCCGCGGACCGCATCGACCGGGCAGCGGCACTGGGACGCCAGTCGAGGTCGTCGGCCACCTTGAGCACGTGGCGACGGGTGCTCTCGGACACTCCCTGCCGTCCGTTGAGCGCGTAGGACACCACGGCGATGGAGACGCCGGCGGCACGGGCGACGTCGGTGATCGTGACGCGCCGTCCAGGGGCCGGACGCGTGCCGCCGCTGGCGGGGATTCTGGGCACGCTTCCACACTCTGCCGGTTTTCAGGGCATGATGCACCTGCGGGGGACGCACGCAGGACTCGACTGCGAGGACGGTGGTGCAGGTGTCGATGTGGACACAGGCAGGCAGAGGACCAGGCAAGACGTTGACGATCGGTGTGCTGTGCCCGGTCGTGGGCGGCTACTACTTCGGACGGATGCTCGCCGGGATGGCCCGCGTGCTGCGCTCCGAGGGGCACCGGCTCGTCGCGGTCCAGACCTATCCGGCCGACATCGACCGCGACGAGTTCCCCGTACCGCCCTACCGTCGCGCCGCACCGGGCCTGAGCGCCTACGACGGGCTCGTCGTGGTCACGACGGCGCTCGCCGACGCGGAGCTGCGGCGCCTCGACGCGACGGGCATCCCGGTCGTGACGCTCGGTGTGCCGCCCGACGACCTCCGGGCGCCCGCGGTGTCTCCGGACAACGTCGGTGGGGTCCGGGCCGCCGTCGACCACCTGGTCGAGCACGGCCACCGCAGCATCGGGTTCCTCGGGAGCACCGACCAGCGAGACATCGCCGAACGTTACGACGCGTTCCGCGACGCGCTCGCGGCGCACGGCCTGGACCACGCGCCCGAGCACGTCTACCGGACCCGCGACAACCAGGAGGCCGCGGCGGAGGCGGTCGCTCGCCGGCTGGCCGAGCAGGGCATGGCCACGACGGCGACCGTCGCGGCCACCGACCGCAACGCGGTCGGGTTCCTGCGCGGGCTGCACCTGTCCGGGCTCGACGCCCCCTCCGTCCAGGCCGTCGTCGGGTTCGACAACTCGGACGTGGGTGCCCGCACCTGGCCTCGGTTGTCGTCGGTGGACCCCATGCACGACACGGTCGGCGAGCTGGCCGCCGAGCTCGTGCTGGCGCGGGCACGCGGAGAGCGCGTCAGCGGTACGCACCGGCTGGACGTCTCGGCCCTGGTGATGCGCGAGTCCTGTGGCTGTGCGCGCGGGACCCGCAGCACCGTGGTGGTACAGGGCAGCACGCCGGCCTGCGACCCGGACCCGCTCGGCACGGTGGCCCGAGTGGTGTTCGCGCGCGCCGACGGCGTGCGCAACCCCGGGGCGACCGAGGCCTGGCTCACGATGGTGCGCCAGCTCGTCGAGGCGAGCGTCGCGACCGCCCAGCAACCGCCGGCCACCGCGCTGCGCGCGCTCGGGGACCGCACGGCGACCCTGCGGCCCGGTCCCGGTGCGCTCGAACAGCTCGTCCCGGCGTTGCGCCTCGAGAGCGTACGGGTGCGCGAGCGGCTCGCCGACCGTGCCGTCGCGGCCGAGGCGCGCGGCGACGGCCCGGTCGTGGTCGCCGGGCTCGAGTCCGATGCGGCCGACGCCGTCGAGGAGGCGCTCTGCCAGATCGTCGTCGCCCTCGCCCGGGGTTGCGCCCACGGCGACCTGGCGCGCGCCGGACGGCTCGAGCAGGACCTCGTCGACCAGAACCTCGTCGACCTCGAGCTGATGCGCGCCGACGGCGAGTCGTTGCGCCGGCTGGACTGGATGCCCCGGGGGCGGACGTCGACGGCGGCGCTCGCCCTGTGGGAGGACGACCCGGCGCGGCCCGGCGAGCGGGTGCTCCGCATCGTCGGCGCACGGGGCGGCGCGGGGGAGAACCTCGTGGGCCGCACGATGCCCTCGCAGGAGTTCCCGCCGCCGGCCCTCACGGACCCGCGGTCGCTCACCGTGGTCGTGCCGGTCGCGTTCGGCCGCAGCGACCGGGGCTTCCTGGCCGTCGGCGGGCTCGTCGACTCGCGGGCGACCAGCACCCGCGCCCGCTACAACCACTGGGCCGCGATGCTCGCCGTGGCGCTCGAGGCGGAGGAGTCGCTGGCCTCCCTGCTGGACCAGCGCCGTCGGCTGGTCGAGGAGGCGGAGCGCGAACGGGCGCTGGCGCACGACGTCGCGGAGGTCGAGGAGCGTTCCGCGCTGGTCTCGATCGCCTCCGACGACGGCACGTGGGACTGGGACGTCGACGCCGGGACCGTGCGCTACTCGGAGGTGTGGGCCAGGACGGTGGGGCAGGACCGGAGCTCGCTCGCCGACGACCCGCGCGAGTGGTTCTCCCGGGTGCACCCGGAGGACGTGCGGCGCGTGCACGCCGCCGTCGCCGCGCAGCTCTCCGGCACGCGGGAGCCGCTGGACGTGGAGCACCGCATCCGGCACGCCGACGGCACGTACCTGAGGGTCCGGTGCCGGGCGGTGACGGTGCACGACGCCGGCGACCGACCCGCCCGGCTGGTCGGGTCGATGGCCCTGGTCGGGCAGGCGACGTCGCAGCTGTCGGTCCCCGTCGACCGGCCCTTCGTGGACCGGGAGACCGGCCTCGTCGCGCACGAGCTGTTCGTCGACCGGCTGGAGCGGGCGATCCGTCGGCGCCGGCGGCTGCCCGCGTACGTGTGGCAGGTGCTGGCCGTGTCGCTGCCCGGGCCGCCGACCCGCGCCGTCCTGCGCCGCCTGCGGGGGGAGATCGACGAGGACGACTGCGCCACCGCCGTCGGGATCTCGGGCATCGTCGTGCTGCTGGACGGGCAGGACGACCGGTCGGCACAGCACCGTGCGGCGCGGCTCTCCGCGGCGCTCGACCCTGGTGCCCACGTGCGGCGGGTCGCCACGACCGAGCCGAGCGACGGGCACCTGACGGCGGCGGACGTCCTGGATCGCGTCACGGCGGAGCTGGGCCGGGACGTCGGCGTGCTGCGATGGGAGGCGTCGGTCGACGTCCACGCCTGACGCTGAGCCACCGCCTTTCCGGGGCGTGGCCCTAAACGTTTCGCCGTGTTGTGGGAACGCTTCCATGCGCCGATCGTCAGGGTGTCCGCTCAACGAAGAGAGGTGCACCATGCATCGCGCATCCATCCGCACCAGGCTGCTGGCAGGAGCCGCGGCGTCAGCCACGCTCGCCGCCCTGGTCGCGGCCGTCCCCGCCGGCGCTGCGCCGCCCGGGTCCGGCACCGCCGACGTCGCCGCGGCCCCCGTCGCCACGGCGCTCGGCGAGCTCGACACCGACGGCGAGTACACCCAGCGGTTCCTGGAGCTGTACGACAAGGTTCACGACCCCGCGAACGGCTACTTCTCCGACCAGGGGATCCCGTACCACTCGGTCGAGTCGCTGATGGTCGAGGCCCCGGACAACGGCCACGAGACCACGAGCGAGGCGTACTCGTTCTGGCTCTGGCTGGAGACGTCCTACGGCCAGGTGACCGGGGACTGGGAGCCGTTCAACCACGCCTGGGACACCCTCGAGGCGTACATGATCCCCACCTCGGAGAACCAGCCCACCAACAGCGCCTACGATCCCGGCAGCCCGGCCACCTATGCCGCCGAGCACAACCACCCCAGCGGCTACCCCTCCGAGCTCGACAGCGACGTCGCGGTCGGCAGCGACCCGCTGGCCGGTGAGCTGTCCCAGACCTACGGCACCGACGAGATCTACGGCATGCACTGGCTCGCGGACGTCGACAACGTGTACGGCTACGGTGCCGCGCCCGGGTCGAGCGAGCTGCTCGGGCCGGACCACGAGGGCACCAGCTACATCAACACCTTCCAGCGCGGGCCCGAGGAGTCCGTGTGGGAGACGATCCCGCAGCCCGCGATCGACGACTTCTCGTTCGGTGGTGAGTACGGCTACGTCGACCTGTTCACGGCCGACCCGCAGCCGGCGACGCAGTGGAAGTACACCAACGCCCCCGACGCCGACGCCCGAGCCGTCGAAGCGGCCTACTGGGCCAACAAGTTCGCCACCGAGCAGGGCCAGCCGGAGGCCGTCGCCGGGACCGTGGCCAAGGCCGCCAAGATGGGCGACTACCTGCGGTACTCGCTGTTCGACAAGTACTTCAAGACGCCGGGCTGCGACTCGCCGTCGTGCCCCGCCGGCACCGGTCGTGACAGCGCCCACTACCTGCTGAGCTGGTACTACGCCTGGGGCGGCGCCCTCGACGAGCAGGCTCCGTGGGCGTGGCGCATCGGCTCCTCGCACGCGCACTTCGGCTACCAGAACCCGATGGCGGCCTGGGCGCTGGCCAACGACCCGGACCTGGTGCCCGAGTCCGCCACCGCCGACGACGACTGGTCCGAGAGCCTCGACCGCCAGGTCGAGCTCTTCCAGTGGCTCCAGTCCCCCGAGGGCGGCATCGCGGGAGGCGCCACGAACAGCTGGGACGGCGCCTACGCCGAACGGCCGGCCGGGATGTCGACGTTCTACGGCATGGCCTACGACGAGGCACCCGTCTACCACGACCCGCCGTCGAACGAGTGGTTCGGCATGCAGGGCTGGGGCGTGGAGCGGATCGCGCAGCTGTACCACGAGACCGGTGACGACCGGGCCAAGGACATCCTGGACGCCTGGGTGCCGTGGGTGATCTCCCACATCACGGTCACCGAGGACGACTGGCAGATCCCGTCCAACATCGCCTGGAGCGGGCAGCCCGACACCTGGGACGCGGCGAACCCGGGAGACAACTCCGGGCTCAGCGTCGAGGTCACCGGATACGGGCAGGACGTCGGCGTCGCCGGCGCGCTCGCCCGCACGCTGATGTACTACGCCGCCGCGTCCGGGGACACCCAGGCGCAGCAGGTCTCCCACGACCTGCTCGACGCCATCTGGACGCAGAGCTCCGACCCGATGGGCGTGGCCACCACCGAGGCGCGGGGCGACTACGGCCGGTTCGACGACGTGCTGACCGAGCCCGACGGCGACGGCATCTACGTGCCCGAGGGCTGGAGCGGCACCATGCCGAACGGCGACGTCATCGAGCCCGGCGTGTCGTTCATCGACATCCGTTCCTTCCTGCGCGACGACCCCGAGTGGGACAAGGTCCAGGACCACCTGGACGGCGGGCCGGAGCCCGAGTTCACCTACCACCGGTTCTGGGCCCAGACGGCGGTGGCGACGGCGCTCGCGGACTACGACCGGCTCTTCGGCGACGACGTCGAGCCGCCCGAGGACACCGAGGCCCCGACGGCGCCGCAGGACCTGACGGCGACGGCCGCCGGCACCACGGTGGAGCTCGCGTGGACGGCGTCGACCGACGACGTGCGCGTGACCGGGTACGACGTCAGCCGCGACGGCGAGGTCGTCGACAGCGTCGGTGGCAGCACGACGTCGTTCACCGACACCGGTCTGGAGGAATCGACCGAGTACGCCTACACGGTCACCGCGCACGACGCCGCGGGCAACGTGTCTCAGGAGTCCGACGCCGTCACGGTGACGACGGGGGAGGGAGAGGTCGAGCCACCGGCCGGTGCGTGCACCGCCGAGTACTCCACCGCGAACTCCTGGTCCGGCGGGTACCAGGGTGCCATCACGGTCACCGGCGGCGCCGACGGCGTCCAGGGCTGGCAGGTCGTGGCCCCCGGCGGTCTGACGACGTCGAACGTGTGGGGCGGCCGTCTCGCCGACGGGGTGGTCACGCCGGAGTCGTGGAACGCGGACCTCGGTCCCGACCAGTCCGCCACGGTCGGGTTCATCGGCAACGGGGCGCCGCCGCCCGAACAGGCGCTCGAGTGCAGCGGGACCGTCCCGGCAGGCTGATCCCGCCCCGCTCAGGAGGCCGAGCGGCCGGCGAGCCGTTCGGCCTCCTGAGCCACGTTCCGTTGCATGCTCCCGAAGATGATGCCGTGGAACGGCGCGACCGACCACCAGTAGGCCTGGCCGGCCAGACCGTGCGGGTGGAACAGCGCCCGCTGGGCGAAGTAGGTGCGCCCGGGCCCGGTGGCGTCCTCGGGCACGGGACCGCCGTCGTCGTCGGTGACCTCGGCCGCGGCCTCGTCGACCCGCAGCTCCAACCAGGCCAGGCCCGGCAGTCGCATCTCGGCCCGGAGCAGGAGGCGCTCGCCCGGCTCGATCGCCTCGACGCGCCAGAAGTCCAGCACGTCGTCGACCCGCAGCCGGTGCTCGTCGCGCCGGCCGCGCCGCAGGCCGGGGCCGCCCGCCAGGCGGTCCAGCAGCCCCCGCGCCTGCCACGCGAGCGACCACGAGTACCACCCGCCCTGGCCGCCGATCTCCTCGATGACCTGCCACAGCACCTCGCGCGGCGCCTCCACGACCGTGCGCCGCTCGTCGACGTAGAGCGAACCGCCGGCCCAGTCCGGGTCCGTGGGGAGCGGGTCCGACGGCGCGCCGGGCACCGACGCCGACGACCAGCGCGTGGTCACCTCGCCGTCATGGATGCGGGCCAGCGCCAGCTCGATCGCGTCGTCGACGCCGACGAGCCCCTCGGGCGGGTCCGGCACGAACCGGCGGACGTCGTCCTCGCGGCACACCACCTCGTGCTGCAGCGAGTCGACGAGCGGCCTGGCGATCGCCGACGGCACCGGCGTGACCAGACCGACCCAGAGGCTCGACAGACCCGGCGTCAGGACCGGGACGCCGACGACGAGGCGCCGTCGCAGCCCGGCGGCCCGGGCGTACCGGTGCATCATCTCCCGGTAGGTCAGGACGTCGGGACCGCCGATGTCGAACCCGCGCGACTCCTCGGAGGGGATCGACGCCGCGCCGACGAGATAGCGCAGCACGTCGCGGATCGCGATCGGCTGGAGCCTGTTGTCCACCCAGCGCGGCGTCGTCATCGCGGGCAGCCGCTCGGTGAGGTAGCGCATCATCTCGAACGAGGCCGATCCCGACCCCAGGATCACCGCCGCCCGCAGCACCGCCGTCGGCACCCCGGACGCCAGGAGGATCTCCTCGACCTCCTTGCGCGACGCGAGGTGGGCGGACAGATCTCCCTCGGGGACGTCGGGGTAGAGGCCGCCCAGGTACACGATGCGGCCCACGCCTGACTCGCGGGCGGCCCGGGCGAACGTCAGGGCGTTGCGCCGGTCGACCGCCTCGAACGTCCGGCCCGTCCCGAGCGAGTGGACCAGGTAGTAGGCGACGTCGGCGCCCTCGAGCGCCGCGCGCACCGCATCGAGGTCACCGACGTCGGCCGCCACCCGCTCGACGTCGTCGACCCATTCCCGGCCGTCCAGGCGAGCAGGGTTCCGCGAGACGGCGCGCACCGTGAACCCGGCGTCGAGCAGCTCGGGCACGAGGCGCCCGCCGACGTAACCGGTGACCCCGGTGACGACGGCCCTCATCCGAGCAGCTCCAGCACGGCCCGCTCGGCCGCCCGACGGCGCCGGACGGCAGGGATCGTCTCGCCGCGTTCCCACAGGTCGAACAGCCGGGGGTCGATGTATGACGACCGGGCCACGGCGGGGGTGTTCCCGAGCTCTTCCGCGACGTCCCG
Organism: Isoptericola maris; assembly: GCF_048065335.1. Classification (NCBI taxonomy): domain Bacteria; kingdom Bacillati; phylum Actinomycetota; class Actinomycetes; order Micrococcales; family Promicromonosporaceae; genus Isoptericola; species Isoptericola maris. The sequence continues at coordinate 242,234 of NZ_JBLUNY010000004.1, forward strand.
GACGATGTCGGCCGCGATGCGCCGTCGCGCGCGCTTCGACCCCGGCGGAGCGCCCACGCGCGACAGCGCCTGCGCCGACAGGACGGTCGCGTGCCACGTGCGGAAGTCCTTGGGCGTCGCGTCCTCGCCGAGCCGCGCGCGGATGTCGGCCTGCACGTCCGTGCTCGCGACGTCGTACCACGATCGGGCGCCACCGGCGTCGTCCCGCCACGCGAGCAGCTCGGAACCACCCCGTCGGCGCTTGAGGGAGGCCACGATGCCGGCCACCGTCTCGTCGGACACGACGACGTCGCGGAGCTGGCCCGACTTCGCCGGGTAGCGGAAGTGGACCGAGCCGTCTCGCGCCACCCGGGCGTGCTTCTTGCGGATCGTGGCGAGGCCGTAGGTCCCGTGCTTGCGGGCGTAGACCTCGCTGCCCGCCCGGAAGTAGGCGTCGTCCAGCAGGCGGAACGCGAGCGCCAGCACCTTCTCCCGAGGGAAACCCGGCAGGGCCAGGTCGCGGGTGACGCCCCACCGGGCGGCGGGCAGCCGCCGAGCGATCTCGAGCACGTGGTCGTGCTTGCGCCGGGCGCGCCGCTCCTGCCACTGCGGGTGGTACAGGTACTGTCCCCGCCCCGCGTCGTCGTGCCCGAAAGCCTGGAGGTGGCCGTTCTCGTGCCGGCAGATCCACACGTCCGTCCACGCGGGCGGGATCGCCAGGTGCCGGCACCGCTCGATCTGGTCCGTGTCGGCCAAGGGCATGCCGTCGACGTCCAGGAACACCCATGCGTCGCCCTTGCGGCGGCGCGAGTAGCCCTGGTCCGACGGTGACGAACGGCGCAGACGCACGTGGACAGTGTGGAACGAACCGCGTCATCGCGCACGGGACGACGGCGTCAACCGGCCAGGCGGACCATGCCCTCCTGCGCGATCGTCGCCACCAGGGCGCCGGAGCGGTCGTAGACCCGCGCGAGCCCCAGCCCGCGGCCGCCCTGGGCACCGGGGGACTCCTGGACGTACAGCAGCCACTCGTCGGCGCGCGCGTCCCGGTGGAACCACATCGCGTGGTCGAGCGAGGCCATGGGGACCTTCCCGCCCACGTCCAGCCACGACGTGCCGGCCTGGCGCAGCACCGGCTCGAGCATCACCTGGTCGCACGCGAACGCCAGCAGCGCGCGGTGCAGCAGCCGGTCGTCGGAGTCGATCGCGTGGCGGGCGCGGACCCAGACCAGCTGGTCCGGCCGGGGGTCCGTCGCGGCGCCGAGGTAGACAGACCCGCCCACGTGCGCCAGCTCGAACGCCGACCCCTCCGACCAGTACTTCGCCGCCGGGTGGTCGACGCCCGAGAGCGCCTCGAACGTCGAGGTGACGTCCTCCGGTGCGGGGACGCCGTCAGGCATCGGGACCTGTGCCTCATAGCCGGGTTGGTCCACCTGGAACGAAGCCGTCAGCGACAGGATCGGCCGGCCCGCCTGGAGGGCGTGCGTGCGGCGCGCACTGAAGGAGCGCCCGTCCCGCAGCCGTTCGACGGCGAAGTCGACCGGAGAGTCGAGGGCGCCCTCGCGCAGGAAGTACGCGTGCAGCGAGTGCGGGAGCCGGTCGTCCTCGACCGTCCGGCCGCACGCCAGCAGGGCCTGGGCGAGCACCTGCCCGCCGTACACGCGCCGACCCGGCCCAGGGACGGACTCGCCGCGCCAGAGATCGTCCTCGCCGCGAGGACCCCAGCCCTCGATCTCCCGCAGGTCCAGCGCTGCCAGCAGCTGGTCGAGCGGTCCGTCGGTGGTGTCGGTCATGCTCACGTTCGGCATCGATCCTCGTGTCGGTGGTCGGAATGGTGCTGCGCTCGCACGCTCGCTCCGCATCATTCCTCGTGTCGGTGGTCGGAATGGTGCTGCGCTCGCACGCTCGCTCCGCATCATTCCTCGTGTCGGTGGTCGGAATGGTGCTGCGCTCGCACGCTCGCTCCGCATCATTCCTCGAAGGTGTTGATCAGGCTGAAGGCCGCGCGCTCCAGGTAGTCCCACAGCTGGGACTCGTGGGCCGGGGCCAGCTCGAGGGAGTCCACGGCGGTGCGCATGTGCGCCAGCCAGCGGTCGCGGGCATCCGGGTTCACCTTGAACGAGGCGTGGCGCATCCGCAGGCGCGGGTGCCCGCGCCGCTCGCTGTACGTCGTGGGCCCGCCCCAGTACTGCTCGAGGAACATGGTGAGCCGCTCCTTGGCGGGGCCCAGGTCCTCCTCGGGGTACATGGGGCGCAGCACCTCGTCGTCCGCGACGCCCACGTAGAACTCGTCCACGAGGCGCTCGAACGTGGCGTGGCCGCCGATGTCGTCGTAGAAGCTGGGTGTCGTCACCGGCACATCTTCCCAGATCGGCGCGGCGGTCGTCCGTGGCGACGGTCACTCCCGGCCTGCTGAGGACCCGCCACCGACCCGCCACCGACCCGCCACCGACCCGCCACCGACCCGCCCTGTTGCCCGAGACGCTAAGGTGGTGATGGACCTGCAAAGACGCGATCCGACGAACCACTTCCTGGGGAGATACCGAATGAGCAAGGCGGAAGACATCCTCTCAGCCCTCGGCGGGACCACCAACGTCGTCGAGCTCGAACCGTGCATCACGCGACTGCGTGTCCAGGTGTCCGATCCCCGGCTGGTCGACGAGCACGGACTCAAGGCGTCGGGTGCGTTCGGCGTGGTGCGATCCGGCACCATCATCCAGGTCATCGTGGGCCCCGAGGCCGACAACCTGGCAGCGGAGCTGGACGGACGCCTCACCTCGGCCTGAGCGGTGCCGGACGGCGGGCACGCGTCCAGGGCGTGCCCGCCGCCGAGTGCCGTCAGGCCTCGTCGGACGCGATCACGTCGGTGCGCAGAACGTCGACGCGCCGCAGCTGGTCCTGCGCGGCGCGGCGCAGCGCGCGCGAGACCTCCCACTGCATGCCGGGCCTGACCTGGGCGTGCAGGGTGAAGGCGAGGGAGAAGTCAGTCACCGCGTCCACGCCGCGCACCGACGGCGGCTCGAGGAACTCGTCGCTCAGCTCGGGGTCGGCCGCGACGGCGTCGGCCGCCCGGCCGAGCGCGGTCCGGACCACGTCGACGTCGGCGTCCACGGGGACCCGGACCTCGGCCAGCGCGCGCGACCAGCCCTGGGTGCGGTTGCCGGCGCGCAGGATCTCGCCGTTGCGGACCCACCACAGCGTGCCGTCCAGGGACCGCACCTGCGTGGTTCGCAGCTGCACCTCCTCGATGACACCGTCGGCGCCGGAGCCCAGGTCGACGACGTCGCCCACGCCGTACTGGTCCTCGATGAGGATGAAGACGCCGGAGATGAAGTCCTTGACCAGGGACTGCGCGCCGAAACCGAGCGCGATGCCGGCCACGCCGGCGGAGGCGAGCAGCGGTGCGACCTCGAACCCGAACTCCGTCAGGACCATGAGCAGGATCATGACGCCGACGACGATGTTGGCCGTCGAGTTCAGCACGGACCCCACGGTGCGGGCCCGCTGCGCTCGGCGGGCGGAGGCCAGCGGGTTCGCGATGCCGATCGCGTCGCCCACGATCGGCGACCGTCGGACCCGGTCCTTGGCCCTCTTGTCCTCGGTGGCGGGCTTGCCGGTGGCGATCCGTTCCGTCACGTGGGAGATGAGACGGCGCAGCAGGACGAGGACGAGCACGCCGACGACGAGGATGACGAGGACGTGCAGCGGCCAGCCGGTGAACCAGGTCCAGAAGGCGTCGCCCGCCTCCCCGATCTCCTCCGGGAGGACGGGTGACGGCGACGGGTCGGGCGTGCTGGTGGTCCGCGGCGCGGTGGCGGGGAGTAGCAAGTTCACGCGTGCCACCGTAACGGCCGGTCCCGGCCCGTGGGCAACGTCGTCGGGCCGCTTCCTGGCGTGGGGGGTCGGCCCCGGACGACCGATGGTGGCAGGATCGTCCCCGTGAGCATGAAGGACATGGATCAGGCCGTGCCCGACGACGGCGTGCGCGCCGAGCTGCACGAGCTCGCCGCGGCGTACGGGGTGCTCACCGAGTACCACCGGTTCGGGGGCGAGGTCGCCCGCGTGCCCGATGCGACGCTCGTCGCCGTGCTGCAGGCGCTCGGCGTCGAGGCCGGCGGCCCGCAGGCGATCTCGCAGGCGCTGCGCCGCGTCCGGGACGAGGAGTGGCGCTCGGTGCTGCCGCCGACCGTCGTCGCGCGCCAGGGGCGCGAGACCGACGTGCCGGTGCACGTCACGGACGGCGCGTCGGTGCACGTGTGGCTCGAGCTGGACGGTGCCGAGCCGGCCAGTCGGCGCCACGCCGTGCGCCCACGGCGCGATCTGCTGCAGTCCGAGAACGACGTCCAGCCGCGGGAGGTCGACGGCCGGCGTCTGGGCCGCGCGACGTTCACGGTGCCTGCGGACGTCTCCCTGGGCTGGCACACGCTGTACGCCCTGAGCGAGGGGAACGAGTTCTCCACGACCCTGGTGGTCACCCCGGACCGTCTCGAGCTGCCGCCGTACCTCGCTCGTGGTCAGGCGTGGGGCGTCCTCGCACAGCTCTACTCGGTCCGATCGCGCACGTCGTGGGGGCTCGGGGACCTGGCCGACCTGGCCGACCTCGCCTGGCTGACGGCGCACCGTGCCGGGGCGGACTTCGTGGCTGTGAACCCGCTCTCGGCGGCGGAGCCCTCCACCCCGATGACGCCGTCACCGTACCTGCCGACGTCTCGCAGGTTCGGCAACCCCGTCTACGTCCGTGTCGAGGACATCCTGGAGACGGCGTACCTCTCCGCCGCGGACCGCTCCCTCGTCGAGTGGGCGGCCGACCCGGTGCGGTATCTCGACGGGGACGGCGGGCCGCTCGACCGGGACGCCGTCTGGGACGCGAAGAAGGCCGCGCTGGAGGTGGTGCACTCCGCGCCGCGGCGTGCCGCGCGGCAGGCCGCGTACGAGGAGTTCGTCGCCGCCCAGGGCCCCGGGCTGCAGGACTTCGCGACGTGGTGCGCGATCGTCGAGGAGCTGGGCGGCAAGCCCTGGCCCGCCGAGCTGGCGGACCCGGGTTCCCCGGCGGTCGCGGCCGCGCGCGAGCGGCTCGCCGAGCGGATCGACTTCTTCACCTGGTTGCAATGGGTGTTCGACGAGCAGAAGGCAGCGGCGCAGCGCACGGCGGTCGACGCCGGGATGCGGCTCGGGATCGTCCACGACCTCGCCGTCGGCGTCCACCCCCACGGGGCGGACGTGTGGGCGAACGGCGACGTGCTCGCCCGCGGTGTCGCGGTGGGCGCCCCGCCGGACATGTACAACCAGCAGGGGCAGAACTGGTCACAGCCGCCCTGGAACCCGCGGGCGCTCGCGCGGGCCGGCTACGGGCCCTACCGGGACATGCTGCGCACCGCGCTGCGGCACGCCGGTGCCCTGCGGGTCGACCACGTCCTGGGTCTGTTCCGCCTGTGGTGGGTGCCCGAGGGCATGTCCGCGCGTGACGGCGCCTACGTGCGCTACGACCACGACGCGCTGGTCGGCATCCTCGCCCTGGAGGCGCAGCGCGCCGGCGCCGTCGTCATCGGCGAGGACCTGGGCGTCTTCGAGCCGTGGGTGCGTGAGTACCTGGCGGACCGGGGAGTCCTCGGCACGTCCGTGTTCTGGTTCGAGAAGACGGACGGCCGGCCGACCGCGCCGGAGGACTACCGCCGTCTGACGCTCGCGACCGTCGGCACGCACGACATGCCACCGACGGCCGGGTACCTCGCCGGCGAGCACGTCGACCTGCGTGAGCGGCTCGGCCTCCTGGCCGACGACGCCCAGGCGCTGCGTGGGCAGGCTCGCGCCGAGCGGGACGCGGCGGTCGCGGTCCTGGCCCAGCAGGGGCTCGTCGGGGACAACCCGTCGGAGCGTGAGGTCGTCGAGGCGCTGCACCGGTACCTGCGGCGCTCGTCGGCCGCCCTGGTGGGGGTCCAGCTCGTCGACGCCGTGGGGGAGCGGCGTGCCCAGAACCAGCCGGGCACCGACCGGGAGTACCCGAACTGGAAGGTGCCGCTCGGCGACTCCGCCGGGAACGTGGTGCTGATCGAGGACCTCTTCGACAACGCGCGCCTGCGATCGCTCTTCGCCGCCGTCGCCTCGACGAGGTAGTACCGACCCGCGCGAGACGGACCGAGAGGGCCCGGACCACCAGGTCCGGGCCCTCTCGCTCGCCGGGGCGGTGCCGCGACGTCAGGCCGCGGCGTCGACCGCCTGGGCGGCGAGGGCGCGCTCGGTGCCCGCCAACGCCTCGATCACCATGCGACGCAGGGCCGACGGGGCGTCGGCGTGCGTCTCGAGCCAGCCGCGGACGGTGTCCCGCAGCCGCGTCGACGCGAGCGGAGCCGGGTAGAGCCCCTCGATGAGCTCTTCCGCGATGTGATAGCTGCGGGTCTCCCAGATCGGCAGCAGGGCGTCCACGTAGCGCTGGGCGAACGAGACCAGCACCGCGGGGTCGGTCACCTGCACGAACCCGGCGGCCGTCGCGCGGATGATCGCGTTCGGTGCGTCGGCGTCCTCGACGACCGAGGCGAACGCCCGCTCCTTGCCGGCGGTGGTCGGCGTCGCCGCCCGAGCCCGCGCCGCGGCCTGGCGGCCCGAGGCGGTGTCGTCGGCGGACAGCGCCGCGTCGATCTCGTCGTCGCCGGCGGCACCGAGCTGGACGAGCCCCTGCAGGAGCTCCCAGCGCAGGTCGGTGTCGACCGCCAGCCCGTCGAGGACCACCGAACCGTCGAGCAGACCGCGCAGCGGGGCCACGTGCGCCTCGGTGGAGGCCAGCGTCGAGAAGTACTTGACGAGCTGGAGCTGCAGGTCGGACCCGGCAGCGGCCTCCTGCGCGAGCGTCCAGAGCGTGTCCCCGACGCGCTCGAGGGTGGCGGCCCGGCGCTCGGGGGCCACGTACGAGCGGGCTGCCAGGCCGAGCTGGGCGAGCGTCGTGCGGACGGTGGTCGACTCCGTCTCCGCCGCGATGTTGCCCAGGACCAGATCGACGTACGCCGACGCCGGCGTCTCGCCGTCACGCACCGCGTCCCAGACCGAGCCCCACACGAGCGAGCGGGCCAGCGGGTCGCTGATGCGCGACAGGTTCGCGACGGCGAAGTCCAGCGAGGCCTCGTCGAGGCGGACCTTGGCGTAGGCCAGGTCGTCGTCGTTGACCAGCACGAGGTCCGGCCGCGTCAGACCGACCAGGTCGGGGATCGCGGTCCGGGTGCCGTCGACGTCGACCTGCACGGAGCGCGTGCGCACGACGGCGCCGGAGTCGTCCAGGTCGTAGCAGCCGATGCCGAGGCGGTGCGGGCGGATGGTGGGGTGGTCGGCGGGGGCCGTCTGCTCGATCTGGAACGACGTGATGCGGCGGTGGTCGTCGAGCTCGATGACGGGGCGCAGCGTGTTGACGCCCGCGGTCTCCAGCCAGGTCTTCGCCCAGGCGCCCAGGTCGCGGCCGCTGGTGGCCTCGAGCTCGACCAGCAGGTCGGGCAGCTCGGTGTTGCCCCAGGCGTGCTTGTGGAAGTAGGCCGAGACGCCGCTGACGAACTCCTCGCGCCCGACCCAGGCGACGAGCTGCTTGAGCACCGAGGCGCCCTTGGCGTAGGTGATGCCGTCGAAGTTGACCTGGACGTCCTCGAGGTCGTCGATCGGCGCGACGATCGGGTGCGTGGACGGGAGCTGGTCCTGGCGGTAGGCCCAGGTCTTCTCCATCGCGTTGAAGGTGGTCCAGGCGGCGTCCCACTCCGTGGCCTCGGCCGTGGCGAGCGTGGACACGTACTCGGCGAACGACTCGTTGAGCCACAGGTCGTTCCACCACTTCATGGTGACCAGGTCGCCGAACCACATGTGCGCGAGCTCGTGCAGCACGGTCACCACGCGGCGCTCCCGCACGGCGTCGGTCACCTGGGAGCGGAACACGTAGGACTCGGTGAAGGTGACGCAGCCGGGGTTCTCCATCGCGCCCATGTTGTACTCGGGCACGAACAGCTGGTCGTACTTGTCGAACGGGTAGGGGACGCCGAAGGTCTCCTCGTAGAACGCGAAGCCCTGGCGCGTCGTGGTCATGATCGCCTCGGCGTCGAGGTGCTCGGACAGCGAGGAGCGGCAGAACACGCCCAGCGGGATCGTCCGGCCGTCCGACGACGTGACCTCGCCGCGCTCGACGGCGTACGGCCCGGCGACGAGCGCCGCCAGGTAGGTGGAGATGCGCGGCGTGGGCCCGAACTCCCACCGGGCCGCGGCGACGTCGGGCTCGGTCGCGTGCTCGGCGGGCGTGGGCTCCGGCGTCGGCTGGTTCGACACGACGTGCCACGCGGCCGGGGCCGTCACGGTGAGCTGGAAGGGCGCCTTGAGGTCGGGCTGCTCGAACGTGGCGAACACGCGGCGGGCGTCGGGGACCTCGAACTGGGTGTAGAGGTACACCTCGCCGTCGACGGGGTCGACGAACCGGTGCAGGCCCTCGCCGGTGTTCATGTAGGCGCAGTCGGCGACGACGCGCAGCTCGTTCTCGGCGGCGAGGCCCTCGAGGGCGATGCGGGAGTCGGCGAAGACCTCCGTGACGTCGAGGGACCGCCCGTTGAGCGTCACCTCGCGCAGGACCGGGGCGACGAGGTCGACGAAGGTGCTCGACCCCTCGACCGCGGAGAACCGGATGACGGTCGTGGACGAGAACGTCTCCGGACCGGTGGTCAGGTCGAGGTCGACGGCGTACGACTCGACGGTGGTGATGACCCCGGCGCGCTCGATCGCTTCGACGCGGGTCAGGTTCTCTCCGGGCACGGGTGCTCCCTGGGACGGTGACGGATGGCGCCGACCACGAGGTCGTCGCGGTCGCGTGCGTCGATCATGCCACCTCGGCCCCTGCGTGCCGAACCCTTTCGGGGCGCGACGGCGCGGTTCTCACCCTCGGGAACCCGCGGACCACCAGCAGCACGCCGAAGGCGATCTCGAACAGGCCGCCGGGGACCGCGAGGTAGATGCCGGGCCCGGTGGCGAGCAGGTCCGCCACCGCTCCCGCGGCCATGAGGACGTAGCCGACCGCGCCCCAGACCGCGAACCAGCGGGGGACCCAACGGTTCGCCACGGCACGGCAGAACGGCAGGCTGCCGAGCGCCAGGGCGACCATCGCTCCGGCGTAGGCGATGTCGTCGCCGGCACGACCGGTGACGACGAGCCAGAGCCCGACCACCAGGAGCAGGGCCTCGACGCCACGCGCGACGAGGTAGGTGCGGGCCGTGACCGGGGCGTCGGGACGCAGGGCTCGCGCGCACAGCACGCCGATGGTGACCACGGCGGCCGAGTTGGCGAGGACGAGGGCGCTGCCGAGGGCTCCCGGCGCCAGTGCGCTGCCGGCTCCGTAGAGGACGAAGGCGGAGAGGAAGAGGATGCCGGTGAGTCGGCCGGCGACGAGGCGGAACGAGGACGGTGATGGCACGGGGAGATCCCTTCTGGGTGCGTACTAAGTACGCGTGTACTTAGTACGCTAGGGTCGCGACGACCTGCCGTCAACCAGCCGGAGGCGAGATGCCCCTCGATCGTGACGCGATCCTCGCGGCGGCGACCGCCGTCGCCGACGCCGACGGGATCGCCGCCGTGACGATGCGTTCGGTCGCGGCGTCCCTGGGATACAAGCCCATGGCCCTCTACCGGCACACCGCGGGCAAGGACGACCTCCTGGACGGGATGGTCGACGCCGTGCTCGCGCAGGTCGCGACGCCGGACCCCACCGGCGGGTGGCGGGCCGAGCTGCGACGACGTGCCGTCTCGGCCCGTGCGGTCCTGTTCCGGCACCCGTGGGCGCTGGGGCTGATGGAGTCGCGGGTCTCGCCGGGGCCCGCCGCGCTGCGCCACCACGACGCCGTGCTCGGCGTGCTGCGCGAAGCAGGGTTCTCCCTGCCTGCCGCGGCGCGCGCCTACACGGTGGTGGACGCCTACGTGTACGGCTTCGTCCTCCAGGAGTCCGCGGTGCCGGCCGCTCCGGGGGTGCGCGAACAGATGGTGGCGGCGTTCGACCCGGGGACGGGCCTGGCGGACGAGCTTCCGCACCTGGCCGCGCTGGCGCGCGGGTACGTCGCCCGGCCGGACTACACGTTCGGCGCCGAGTTCGAACCGGGCCTGGACGCCGTCCTCGACGCCGTCGCGGCCCTCGGCGGACCGTCAGCGGCAGGAGGTGCGGGTTCGACGGACGAGACCTGGTCGTGACATCCTGCGCTGTGCGCGTCAGCGCGTCGGCCGGTCGTAGCGGCCGGCCGTCCCGGGAGGGAGTCCAGATGTCCGGCAACGTGCCGCCGCCCCCGCCGCCGCCCGGCCCTGCCCAGGGTCACGGTGGCGACTCGCGCGAGCCCGTGCGACGTCAGTCCGCGGCGAGCCCGCCGTCGTTCGCCCCTGGCGCTGCACCCGACGCCCGGGCGACGGGCTCGCCGTCGCCCGCGCCGAGCCACGCCCCTGCGCCCCCGACGGCGGTCCACCAGCCGACGGCGAGCCCGCACGCGCCGATCCCCCCGGCTCCCGGTCAGCTGCAGCCGGCACCCACCCAGGTGCACCAGCCGCAGCCCGCACCGGCGCCCCAGCAGACGCAGTACACCGCGCCGGTGCGCCAGCCCGCCTATCAGCCGGCCGCGTACCAGCAGCCCGAATACCACCAGCCGACGTACGGCCAGGCGCCCCCGCAGCAGTACGGGTACACGCCGCAGCAGTACGCCTACCAGCAGCCCACGCCGCCCGCCGGGACCACGCAGAACCCGGCCGCACCGGCGGCGAGGCGGAGCGGGAAGCGGCTGACACCCGGCTGGATCGCGTTCATCGCGGCGGACGCCATCCTGATCATCGTGGCGGTCGTCTTCGCGATCAACGTGCTGGGCGGGTCGGACGTGCCGTCGGTCGAGGCGGGGGCGGAGCCGGGACCGGTCGCGAGCCAGGGCGCCGACGAGACGAAGGACGAGGACGAGGAGGACGAGTCCGCCTCCGCAGACCCGGGAGCGTCGGTCAGCACGTTCGCCTCGCCGTCGCGCAACATCTCGTGCGAGATCTTCGAGAAGCAGGTCTCGTGCGCGATCGCCGAGCTGAACCAGCAGCCCGCGCCGGTGGAGGGTTGCGACGGTGCCACCGGCTACGTCGTGTCCATCGACGCCGAGGGCGAGGTGGCGCTGCCGTGCGTCGGCAGCGCCGACATGCCCAAGAAGGCGCCGAAGAAGCTCGACCAGGTGTCCTACGGCGATTCCGTGACCGAGGGTGACTTCACCTGCTCCAGCAAGCAGGACGGCATGTACTGCCAGCACGACCCGACCGGCAAGGGCTTCTCGCTGGCACGCGCCGGCGTCGGGACCTACTGACCGGCCCCGACGCCGGACACCGTCACCAGATGCGGACGCGCTCCTCGGCCGGGAGGAACAGCGCGTCGCCCGCCGCGACGTCGTACGCCTCGTAGTACTCATCGAGGTTGCGCACGACGCCGTTGCACCGGAACTCGTTGGGCGAGTGCGGGTCGGTGGCCAGGCGGCGCACGACCTCCTCGTCCCTGCCCTTGGCCTGCCACACCTGGGCCCAGCCGAGGAACACCCGCTGCAGGCTGGTCAGCCCGTCGATCACCGGGGCCTCGTCCAGGGAGCCGCCGAGAGCGATCCGGTACGCCTTGATCGCGATCGAGAGCCCGCCGAGGTCGCCGATGTTCTCGCCGATCGTCAGCGCGCCGTTGACGTGCGCGTCGTCGTCGGTCAGCTGGGCCGGCCGGTAGGCGCCGTACTGGTCGACGAGCGCCTTCGTCCGCTGCTCGAACTCGGCCCGGTCGGTCGGCGTCCACCAGTCCTCGAGGCGCCCGTCGCCGTCGTACTTCGACCCCTGGTCGTCGAACCCGTGGCCGATCTCGTGACCGATGACCGCACCGATCCCGCCGAAGTTCACCGCGTCCTCGGCGTCCGGGTCGAAGAACGGCGGCTGCAGGATCGCCGCGGGGAAGACGATCTCGTTCATCCCCGGGTTGTAGTAGGCGTTCACGGTCTGCGGCGTCATGAACCACTCGTCGCGGTCCAGCGGCCGGCCGATCTTGCCCAGCTCGTAGTCCTGCTCGAACGCGTGGGCGCGGCGGACGTTGCCGACCAGGTCGTCGGCGGCGATCTCGAGGCCGGAGTAGTCGCGCCACCGCACGGGGTAGCCCACCTTGGGCGTGAACTTGTCGAGCTTGGTCAGGGCGCGCTGCTTGGTCTCGTCGGTCATCCAGTCGAGCTCCTGGATGGACTCCCGGTAGGCCGCGACGAGGTACGAGACGAGCTCGTCCATGCGCTCCTTGTGCGTGGGCGGGAAGTGGCGCGCCACGTACTCCTGCCCGACGGCCTCGCCGAGCGCGGCCTGGACCACGGTGACGGCACGCTTCCAGCGCTCCCGTACCTCCTGGGCGCCGGAGAGCGTGCGCCCGTAGAAGTCGAAGTTCGCCTCGACGACGGCGTCGGCCAGGTAGGGCGCGCGGGCGGTGATCAGGTGGTAGGCCGCCCACAGCTTCCAGTCGTCCAGGTCGGCCGACGCCCACAGCTCGGCGAAGCCGGTGGCGAACGAGGGCTCGCGCACCACGAGCGCGTCGAGGGAGCCGTCCGGGGCTCCGAGAGCCTCGGCCCAGCCGGCCCAGTCGAAGCCGGGCGCCGAGGCGACCAGCGCGTCGAACGTCGTCGGGTTGTAGGTCTCGGTGGCGTCGCGGTCGCGCACGACGTCCCAGTGGTGGGAGGCGAGCTGCGTCTCGAGGGCGACGACCCGCTCCGCCGCGTCCGCCGCCGTCGGGCCTTCGGCATCCTGCCCGACGCCGGCGAGCGTCAGCATGCGCGCCACGTGCGGGGTGTACCGCGCCCGGATCGGTGCGTACTGGTCCTCGCGGTAGTACGCCTCGTCGGGCAGGCCGATGCCGCCCTGGACGAGGTACGTCACGTAGGTCTCGGGGTCCTTGGCGTCGTTGTCGACGTAGAAGGCGACAGCGCCGCCCCCACCGGTGCGCTGGAGCGTGCCGAGCACGCGAGCGAGCGCCGCCCGGTCGGTCGCGCCTTTGACCGCGGCGAGCTCGTCGAGCACCGGCGAGGTGCCCAGCGCCTCGATCCGCTCGGTGTCCATGAAGCTCGCGTAGAGGGCGCCGACCTGAGCCTGGGAGCCCGTGGCCTCCCCGCGCCGCGCCGCCGCGCCCGCGTCGGTGATGATCTCGCGGACCTGCTCCTCGGCAGCGTCGTGCAGCGCACGGAACGCCCCGTCCATGGAGCGGTCGGCAGGGATCTCGTACGAGTCGAGCCAGCGGCCGTTCACGTGGCGGAACAGGTCGTCCTGCGGGCGGACGCCCTGGTCGAGTGCTGAAGTGTCGATGCCGGACCGCAGCCCGGTCGCGTCGGTCGTCATGGCGCCAGCGTACGCACCGAGCGGGATGGTCGGTGAGACGAGGCGGCACGCAGGGTCGCGCGTGGGTGAGAATGGGGCCATGCGCTTGCACATCGCCGCCGACCACGCCGGATTCGAGCTCAAGTCCCACCTCGTCGAGCACCTGCGCGCCGCGGGGCACGACGTCATCGACCACGGTGCCAACGCCTACGACGCGCTGGACGACTACCCGTCGTTCTGCTTCTCCGCGGGGGAGGCCGTCGTGGCGGAGCCCGGGTCGCTGGGCATCGTCATCGGCGGGTCGGGCAACGGCGAGCAGATCGCCGCGAACAAGGTCACGGGTGTGCGCGCCGTCCTGGCCTGGTCGCGGGAGACCGCCACGCTCGGCCGGCAGCACAACGACGCGAACGTCGTCGCCGTCGGTGGACGCATGCACTCGCTCGAGGAGGCCGCGGCGCTGGTCGACGCCTTCGTCGCCGAGCCCTTCTCCGGCGACGAGCGCCACCAGCGCCGGATCGACCAGCTCGCCGCCTACGAGGCGTCGCGCACCTCCGCCTGACGTGCCCGAGGGGCACACCGTCCACCGGCTCGCCCGCATGCTGCGCGAGCTGTTCGGCGGCCGTCCGGTGCGCGTCACCAGCCCGCAGGGCCGGTTCGCGGCCGGGGCGTCGCTGCTCGACGGCGGCACGGTGGTGACGGCCGAGGCCTGGGGGAAGCAGCTCTTCGTCGGCTTCGCGGCCGCCCCGTCAGCCTCCGTGCCCCAGGAGCCCGTGCACTGGCTCCGTGTCCACCTGGGTCTCTACGGGGCCTGGACGTTCGCTGGCGACGGGAGCACCGACGTCGTGCACGCCATCGGGGCACCGCGGCGACGGATCGGTGAGCGCGACTCGCTCCCCGCTCCCGTGCCGACGCCGGGGGAGTGGGTCCCGCCGGACCCGCGGGGGGCGGTGCGGGCTCGTCTGCTGGGCCCGCACGCCGTGGCAGACCTGACCGGTCCCACCGCGTGCGAGGTGCTCACGCCCGTCGAGAAGGCGGGCGTCGAGGCGAGGCTCGGGCCGGACCCGATCCGGCCCGACGGCGGCCGGGCGTCCCTCGACGCGGCGCGCGAGGCGTTCGTCGCCAGGGCCCGGCGTTCGCGCGTGACCGTCGGGCAGCAGCTCATGGACCAGGCCGTGATCGCCGGGGTCGGCAACATCTACCGTGCCGAGGCGCTGTTCCGCGCGGGCGTCGACCCGCTGCGCCCGGGGCGTGACGTCCCGGCGACGGCGCTCGCGGCGGTCTGGGACGACCTGGTCGTCCTGATGCGCGACGGCGCGGACACCGGCCGGATCGTCACCACGCGGCCCGAGCACCGGTCCGGGCCGGCCGACGGCGGTGCCGCGGACGCACGACGCCGGACCCGCCAGAACTCCGACGGGGATCCCGGAGCCGTGCCGCCGGAGCAGGCGTTCTACGTGTACCACCGTGACGGGCAGCCGTGCCGGGTCTGCGGTGCCCCCGTGCTGCTCAAGGAGCTGGCCGGCCGCAACCTGTTCTGGTGCGGGGTGTGCCAGGGCTAGCTCTTGTTCCGCTGCGCGCGGACGAACTTCTTGTAGGCGGTGGTGACCTGGTCGACGGGTCCGTCCATGACGAGGCGGCCTTGGTGCATCCACAGCACGCGGGTGCACATGGCTTCGATGGTGGAGATGGAGTGGCTGACCAGGAAGACGGTGCCGGCTTGTTGGCGGACCTCTTCGATGCGGGCTTTGGAGCGGGCCTTGAAGGCGGCGTCGCCGGTGGCGAGGGCTTCGTCGACCATGAGGATGTCGGGGATGGCGGCCGAGCTGATGGCGAAGCGGAGGCGGGCGGCCATGCCGGAGGAGTAGGTCTTCATGGGTAGGTCGACGAAGCTGCCGATGTCGGCGAACTCGACGACCTCGTCGAACTTGTCGTCGATCTGCTTGGGGGTCATGCCCAGGGCCAGGCCGCCGATCTCGATGTTCTTGGAGCCGGTCATCTGGGGCATGAGGGCTGCGTTGACGCCGAGCAGGGCGGGTTCGCCGTCGACGTAGACGGAGCCGGAGTGGGGTGGGATGAGGCCGGTGATGGCGCGTAGCAGGGTGGACTTGCCGGAGCCGTTGATCCCGACGATCCCGATGGACTCGCCGTGGCGTGCGGTGAACGACACCCCGCGCACGGCGTGGACCTCGCTGACCGCACCGACGTGCTG
>NZ_JBLUNY010000005.1:0-235464 GCF_048065335.1 Isoptericola maris
GTGTGTTGTGTTGAAGTTGTTGGCTTATTAGTACCGGTCAGCTGCGACAGTCGTTGGTCCTGTCTTCCACTTCCGGCCTATCTACCCAGTGGTCTAGCTGGGTGCCTTCACCCCACGAGGGGGATGGAAACCTCATCTTGAAGCAGGCTTCCCGCTTAGATGCTTTCAGCGGTTATCCCTTCCGAACGTAGCGAACCAGCGGTGCTCCTGGCGGAACAACTGGCATACCAGAGGTTCGTCCGTCCCGGTCCTCTCGTACTAGGGACAGCCCTTCTCAAGTTTCCTGCGCGCGCAGCGGATAGGGACCGAACTGTCTCACGACGTTCTAAACCCAGCTCGCGTGCCGCTTTAATGGGCGAACAGCCCAACCCTTGGGACCTACTCCAGCCCCAGGATGCGACGAGCCGACATCGAGGTGCCAAACCATCCCGTCGATATGGACTCTTGGGGAAGATCAGCCTGTTATCCCCGGGGTACCTTTTATCCGTTGAGCGACGGCGCTTCCACAAGCCACCGCCGGATCACTAGTTCCGACTTTCGTCCCTGCTTGACCTGTCGGTCTCACAGTCAAGCTCCCTTGTGCACTTGCACTCGACACCTGATTGCCAACCAGGCTGAGGGAACCTTTGAGCGCCTCCGTTACATTTTGGGAGGCAACCGCCCCAGTTAAACTACCCACCAGGCACTGTCCCTGATCCGGATCACGGACCGAGGTTAGATGGTCGATGCGGTCAGAGTGGTATTTCAACGATGACTCCACTCGCGCTGGCGCGCGGGCTTCATAGTCTCCCACCTATCCTACACAAACCGCACCGAACACCAATACCAAGCTATAGTAAAGGTCCCGGGGTCTTTCCGTCCTGCTGCGCGTAACGAGCATCTTTACTCGTAGTGCAATTTCGCCGAGTTCGCGGTTGAGACAGCGGAGAAGTCGTTACGCCATTCGTGCAGGTCGGAACTTACCCGACAAGGAATTTCGCTACCTTAGGATGGTTATAGTTACCACCGCCGTTTACTGGGGCTTAAATTCTGGGCTTCGCCCGAAGGCTGACCCGTCCTCTTAACCTTCCAGCACCGGGCAGGCGTCAGTCCGTATACATCGTCTTGCGACTTCGCACGGACCTGTGTTTTTAGTAAACAGTCGCTTCTCCCTGGTCTCTGCGGCCCTTGCTGCCGTCACCCGCGAGGGGTTGGACAGTTCGGGCCCCCCTTCTCCCGAAGTTACGGGGGCATTTTGCCGAGTTCCTTAACCACGATTTGCTCGATCGCCTTGGTATTCTCTACCTGACCACCTGAGTCGGTTTGGGGTACGGGCGGCTAGAACCTCGCGTCGAGGCTTTTCTTGGCAGCAGAGGATCACCCGATTCCCGCTTGTGCGGTCACCGTCAGCTCTCACCGTGTGTGCTTCGCGGATTTACCTACGAAGCCGGCTACGGCCTTGGACGTGGTCTACCATCGCCACGCCGGGCTACCTTCCTGCGTCACCCCTGTTAACACGCTTACCTACTACCGGTTCGGGTCCCACGCCTCGCCACCGGTGTCACCCGAAGGTGACGGTGGTGGTCCGGGGTGGTTAGCATCACCGGGCTCGGTATGGGCGGTTCTTCGCCGGTAGGAGAATATCAACTCCTTGTCCATCGACTACGCCTGTCGGCCTCGCCTTAGGTCCCGACTTACCCAGGGCGGATTAACCTGGCCCTGGAACCCTTGGTCATTCGGCGGACGGGTTTCTCACCCGTCTTTCGCTACTCATGCCTGCATTCTCACTCGTGTGGCCTCCACCGCTGGATCACTCCGCGGCTTCACTGCCCACACGACGCTCCCCTACCCACCCACACACCTGAACACCCCTCAAGGGGATGCTGGGTAAAGTGTGAGTGCCACGGCTTCGGCGGTGTACTTGAGCCCCGCTACATTGTCGGCGCGGAATCACTTGACCAGTGAGCTATTACGCACTCTTTCAAGGGTGGCTGCTTCTAAGCCAACCTCCTGGTTGTCTGTGCAACTCCACATCCTTTCCCACTGAGCACACGCTTAGGGGCCTTAGCCGGTGGTCTGGGCTGTTTCCCTCTCGACTACGAAGCTTATCCCCCGCAGTCTCACTGCCACGCTCTGGCTTACCGGCATTCGGAGTTTGGTTGACGTCAGTAACCTGGTGAGGCCCATCGGCCATCCAGTAGCTCTACCTCCGGTAAGGAACGCGTGACGCTGCACCTAAATGCATTTCGGGGAGAACCAGCTATCACGAAGTTTGATTGGCCTTTCACCCCTAACCACAGGTCATCCCCTCAGTTTTCAACCTAAGTGGGTTCGGTCCTCCACGCCGTCTTACCGGCGCTTCAACCTGCCCATGGCTAGATCACTTCGCTTCGGGTCTAGACCCGGCGACTGCATCGCCCTGTTCGGACTCGCTTTCGCTACGGCTTCCCCACACGGGTTAACCTCGCCACCGAGCACTAACTCGCAGGCTCATTCTTCAAAAGGCACGCCGTCACCCCTGCTAGGGAGGCTCCGACGGATTGTAGGCACACGGTTTCAGGTACTATTTCACTCCCCTCCCGGGGTACTTTTCACCTTTCCCTCACGGTACTTGTCCGCTATCGGTCACTAGGTAGTATTTAGGCTTAGCAAGTGGTCTTGCCAGATTCACACGGGATTTCTCGGGCCCCGTGCTACTTGGGATCCCCTTCACCAGGCCACGCCATTTCGTCTACGGGACTCCCACCCTCTACGGTCCGCCTTTCAATGCGGTTCGACTATGACACGACTTTCTTACTGGTCAGGACCATGTCAGTGATCCTCGAAAGGTCCCACAACCCCATACACGCAACGCCTGACAGCTTGACACGCATATGGTTTGGCCTCATCCGCTTTCGCTCGCCACTACTCACGGAATATCTCTTCCTGCCGGTACTGAGATGTTTCACTTCCCGACGTTCCCCCCTGCACCCTATGAATTCAGGTACAGGTGACCGCACATGACTACGGCCGGGTTCCCCCATTCGGACATCCTCGGATCACAGCTCGTTTGCCAGCTCCCCGAGGCTTAACGCAGGCTACAACGTCCTTCTTCGGCTCCTAGTGCCAAGGCATTCACCGTGTGCCCTTAAAAACTTCGACACACACTACAAATATGCTACAGAAATCCAAGAATAATACTTGAACATCTGGGATGCTCGCGTCCACTGTGCAGTTCTCAAGCAACGGACGGTCCCGCCGGCCCACCGGTGCACCCACCCCCACAACCGTGGAGCGGTCTGCACCAGACCAACGACCCGTATCCATCCGAGGACAAGCCCCGACCACTTCCATGGCCGGTTGCCTCAGGACCCAACAGTGTGCTCAACCAACCCACCAGCCACGCCGACCACGTTCCAGACCACCACCCAAGAGCAGCAGACGTACTAGCAGCCGACCGCACCAGCGGACCGACGTTCGTCAATGTTCCACCCAGAGCAACCACCAGACGCACGTTCGGCGCCTACAGCAGCTGTGCATGACCACCCACCACGAGGCAAGCCCCGCAGCGAGCAGTATGTGCTCCTTAGAAAGGAGGTGATCCAGCCGCACCTTCCGGTACGGCTACCTTGTTACGACTTAGTCCCAATCGCCGGTCCCACCTTCGACCACTCCCCCCGGAAAACCGGTTGGGCCATGAGCTTCGGGTGTTACCAACTTTCGTGACTTGACGGGCGGTGTGTACAAGGCCCGGGAACGTATTCACCGCAGCGTTGCTGATCTGCGATTACTAGCGACTCCGACTTCATGGGGTCGAGTTGCAGACCCCAATCCGAACTGAGACCGGCTTTTTGGGATTCGCTCCACCTTACGGTATCGCAGCCCTCTGTACCGGCCATTGTAGCATGCGTGAAGCCCAAGACATAAGGGGCATGATGATTTGACGTCATCCCCGCCTTCCTCCGAGTTGACCCCGGCAGTCTCCCATGAGTCCCCGGCATAACCCGCTGGCAACATGGGACGAGGGTTGCGCTCGTTGCGGGACTTAACCCAACATCTCACGACACGAGCTGACGACAACCATGCACCACCTGTGCACCGACCTTGCGGAACCACCATCTCTGGCAGCGTCCGGTGCATGTCAAGCCTTGGTAAGGTTCTTCGCGTTGCATCGAATTAATCCGCATGCTCCGCCGCTTGTGCGGGCCCCCGTCAATTCCTTTGAGTTTTAGCCTTGCGGCCGTACTCCCCAGGCGGGGCACTTAATGCGTTAGCTGCGGCACGGAACTCGTGGAATGAGCCCCACACCTAGTGCCCAACGTTTACGGCATGGACTACCAGGGTATCTAATCCTGTTCGCTCCCCATGCTTTCGCTCCTCAGCGTCAGTGACTGCCCAGAGACCTGCCTTCGCCATCGGTGTTCCTCCTGATATCTGCGCATTCCACCGCTACACCAGGAATTCCAGTCTCCCCTACAGTACTCTAGTCTGCCCGTACCCGATGCAAGCCCGAAGTTGAGCCTCGGGATTTCACACCAGACGCGACAAACCGCCTACGAGCTCTTTACGCCCAATAATTCCGGACAACGCTTGCGCCCTACGTATTACCGCGGCTGCTGGCACGTAGTTAGCCGGCGCTTCTTCTGCAGGTACCGTCCACCCGAAGGCCTTCTTCCCTGCTGAAAGAGGTTTACAACCCGAAGGCCGTCATCCCTCACGCGGCGTCGCTGCATCAGGCTTTCGCCCATTGTGCAATATTCCCCACTGCTGCCTCCCGTAGGAGTCTGGGCCGTGTCTCAGTCCCAGTGTGGCCGGTCGCCCTCTCAGGCCGGCTACCCGTCGACGCCTTGGTAGGCCATCACCCCACCAACAAGCTGATAGGCCGCGAGCCCATCCCCCACCGAAAAACTTTCCAACACCCACCATGCGGCAGATGCTCATATCCGGTATTAGACCCCGTTTCCAAGGCTTATCCCGAAGTGGAGGGCAGGTTGCTCACGTGTTACTCACCCGTTCGCCACTGATCCACCCAGCAAGCTGGGCTTCACCGTTCGACTTGCATGTGTTAAGCACGCCGCCAGCGTTCGTCCTGAGCCAGGATCAAACTCTCCGTAAAAGAGAGAAAACAACCAACAACCCCCGAAAGAGCCGCCAGTCGCCTATCGATACTGGCCAGACCAAACAGACTAGCTGTTCAATCCAGTCCAAAGGAACCAAAAAGGTTCAAAATTTGGCATTGACTATCAAGCACACTGTTGAGTTCTCAAACAACCGACGCACACCATCCAAGACCGGAACAACCGCTCCGACCCCGTCCGGGGCAACCCTTCAACCTTACCCGGTCCGATCCTCTTGGTCAACCTTCGCTCCGTGAGCGCCGGCCGACCTGGATCGGGTGGGTCCTCGATCGATCGGGCACACTACTGTACCCGATCTGAAGGTTCGAGGTGGTCCACCCGCGGGACCGGCCACCGGTACCCAGCCCGTGGGCTGTCTCCTCGGTGTCCGTGCCTCCCTCTCGGGCGAACGACCAGAACATTACACATGCTCCGGCCCCCGGACCAAATCCGCAGGCCAGAGCATGTTTCCGGTCCGGACGGTCAGCCGGCGTCCGCGACAGCGAGGGTCTTCTTGCCCCGCCGCAGCACCGCGTACCGGCCGTGCAGCAGGTCCTCCGCCCGGAGGAGAGCGTCCTCCGACTCGACCTTGACGTTGTTGACGTAGGCGCCGCCGTCCGCGACCGCCCGTCGACCGGCGGCGCGCGACGCCACCAGGCCGCTGTCCACGAGCGCGTCGAGCACGGGCGTCCCGACCTGCACCTCGGCGCGGGGCAGCTCCGCCGTCGCGGCCCCCAGCGTCTCGGCGTCCAGCGAGGTCAGCTCGCCCCGGCCGAACAGCGCCTGGCTCGCGGCGACCACCGCCTCCGTCGCCGCGGCGCCGTGCACCAGGGTGGTGACGTCCGCGGCGAGCGTCTTCTGGGCGATGCGAGCGAAGGGGCGGTCCGCCACCTCACGCTCGAGGTCCCCGATCTCCTCGCGCGTCCGGAACGTGAAGATCTTCAGCCACGGCACGACGTCCGAGTCGGACGCGTTGAGCCAGTACTGGTAGAAGGCGTACGGACTCATCAGGTCCGGCGCCAGCCAGACCGCGCCACCCTCGGTCTTGCCGAACTTGGTGCCGTCGGCCTTGGTGATCAACGGCGTCGTCATGACATGGACCGTCTCGCCCTCGGAGCGTCGCACGAGCTCGACCCCGGAGAGCAGGTTCCCCCACTGGTCGTTGCCACCGGTCTGCAGGGTGACCCCGTGGCGACGGTAGAGCTCCAGGAAGTCGATGCCCTGCAGGATCTGGTAGCTGAACTCGGTGAAGCTGATCCCCTCGTCCGAGCTCAGCCGGCGCGCCACCGTGTCCTTGGCCAGCATGGTGCCCAGGCGGTAGTGCTTGCCCACGTCGCGCAGAAAGTCGATGGCCGACATCCCGTCGATCCAGTCGAGGTTGTTGACCAGGACCGCCGGGTTGTCGCCGTCGAAGTCGAGGAAGCGGGAGATCTGCGCCTTGAGACGTTCCGTCCACTCGGCGACGGTCTCCTTGGTGTTGAGCACCCGCTCGCCGGACTGACGAGGGTCCCCGATCATCCCCGTCGCCCCACCGACCAGCGCGACAGCCCTGTGCCCGGCACGCTGCAGGTGCCTCAGCAGGATGAGCTGGACGAGGTGACCGTGGTGCAGGCTCGGCGCCGTCGGGTCGAAGCCGCAGTAGTACGCGATCGGCCCCTCCGAGAGCGCGTCGCGCAGCGCAGCCTCGTCGGTGGTCTGCGCCACCAGGCCTCGCCAGTGCAGCTCATCGAGAACGTCGGTCACCGTGTGCTCCTCGGGGTGGTTCGTCGCGGCCCGGCCGAGCCGCCCACCTAGTGTGCCCGATCCGCCGGCCGGCCCCGCGCGTGTCTCAGCGCCCCCGGCGCGACACCGGTCGGTACGCCGACACGGTCGGCTCGTCGACGAGCCACGACCGCCACCCGAACCTGGACGGGTCCGCACCTTCGCCGCCCACACCGACGCGTGGTCCGGTCGCGACGGCGCGCGGCAACGGGTCCACCGGCAGGTGCACGACGACGGCGCCCTCGGCGTCGGTCACGCCCGCGCCGTCGTCCCCACGGTCGAGCGCGAGCGCGACCGTGAGCCGCGCGGGGCCACGAGCGATCTGCCGGTCGGAGTCGCACCGGCCCGCCGCCGTGCGACGCGCACGCGCCAGCTCGGTGCCCGCGACGACCTCGCCAGCACGCAGGAGGACGGCCGAGGCCCTGCCCACAGGCCCGCACACCACGTTGACGCAGTGGTGCAGGCCGAGGTGACGGTAGACGTAGAGGCGGCCGGGCCCGCCGAACATGGACCGGTTGCGCTCGGTGCGGCCCCGGTAGGCGTGCGACGCCGGGTCGACGGCCCCGGCGTACGCCTCGACCTCCGTCAGGCGCAGAGTGACCTCGCCCTCGGGCGTCCGGCGCGTGACGTAGGCGCCGAGCAGGTCGCGCGCCACGGTGTGCACGTCCCGGTCGTACCAGGCCGGGCCGGGGACCTGCCACGGCACGGTCGCCGTCCGCGAGGTGCCCGCCGTCGTACCCGTCATATCGCCTCCCGTGACTCCGGCGCCGTCGTGCGCGACCGGCCGAAGCCGTCGAGGTGGACGTCGGCCCGCGCGCGGGTCTGCTCCGCAGCGTAGTGCGCTGCTTCGTCGGCCATCCACCTCAACCAGTGGGGCCGCGCCGCCGCACCGTCGCGCGCGAGGCCGCGCCGCAGCCGCTCCTCGTCGCCGGCCTCGACCCAGATCCGCAGCACGGCCCACGGGTCGACCTGCCGCGCGGCAGCCCCGCACCCCTCGACCACGAGGAAGGGCGCCGGTGGCACGGTGTGCGCCTCGGCGTACGTCCCGGCCTCCCAGTCGAACCGCCGGTACTCCCCCGCACTGCCCGCCGCCAGCGGGTCCAGCACCCACGAGCGCAGTCGTGCCGCGCCGCCGTCGGGCCCGGCCTCCCAGCCCTCGTAGAGGTCGTCCATGTGCACCACCTGGCAGACGAGCTCGGAAGCCAGCTGGGTGGCGAGGGTCGTCTTGCCCGACCCCGCAGGGCCGTCGACGCAGACGAGCCGGGTGGTCCGCCACGGGGCGGACGCACCCGGCCCGGGCAGACGCGGGACGCCGTCGTGCACCTGCTGCACGACGGCGGCGAGCACCTCCGCGCCGACGCTCACTCAGCCCTCGGCCCAGAACCTGAACTCGGTGGCACGCTCCTTCGCGGCCTCGAGCTGCTCCGTGACCCGCGCCGGTGCGGTGCCGCCCACGGCGTCCCGGGACGCGACGGACCCCTCGACCGTCAGCACTTCGCGCACCGCCGGCGTCAGATGGCTCGACACCGCCGCGAGGTCGGCGTCCGAGAGGTCCCACAGCTCGATGCCGCGCTCCTCGCAGACCCGTACGCAAGCGCCCGCGACCTCGTGCGCGACCCGGAACGGCACGCCGGAGCGCACCAGCCACTCGGCGACGTCGGTGGCCAGGGAGAACCCCTGCGGTGCGAGCTCCGCCATGCGGCCTGTGTCGAACGTCAGCGTCCGGACCATGCCGGCGAAGGCCGGCAGCAGGACGGTGAGCGTGTCCACCTGGTCGAAGACCGGCTCCTTGTCCTCCTGCAGGTCGCGGTTGTACGCGAGCGGCAGGCCCTTCAGCGTCGCCAGGAGCCCGGTCAGGTCGCCGATCAGCCGGCCGGACTTGCCGCGCGCGAGCTCCGCGATGTCCGGGTTCTTCTTCTGCGGCATGATGCTCGACCCGGTCGACCAGGAGTCGTCGAGGCGGACGAACCCGAACTCCTTGGTGTTCCACGCGATGATCTCCTCGGAGAACCTCGACAGGTCCACCCCGATCATCGCCGCGACGAACGCGAACTCCGCGACCACGTCCCGGGCGGCGGTGCCGTCGATCGAGTTCTCGACCGGACCGTCGAAGCCCAGCTCGGCGGCCACCGCGGCCGGGTCCAGACCCAGCGACGACCCCGCGAGCGCTCCCGACCCGTACGGCGAGCGGGCCGCGCGCACGTCCCAGTCGATGAGCCGGTCCACGTCGCGCAGCAGCGGCCACGCGTGCGCCAGCAGGTGGTGCGCGAGCAGCACGGGCTGAGCGTGCTGCAGGTGCGTGCGGCCGGGCATGACCGCGTCGCCGGCCGCCTCCGCCTGGGTGATGAGCTCGTCGACGACCGTGACGACCTGCTGGGCGATCAGGCGGGCGTTCTGGCGCAGGTACATCCGCACCTGCGTGGCGATCTGGTCGTTGCGCGACCGGCCGGCACGGAGCTTGCCACCGAGCTCGTCCCCGGCGCGCTCCATGAGGCCCCGCTCGAGGGCGGTGTGCACGTCCTCGTCACCGAGCCGGGGAAGGAACGCGCCGGACTCGACGTCGGCCTCGAGCCGGTCGAGGGCCTCCAGCATGCCGGTGAGCTCGTCGTCGTCGAGCAGGCCGGCTCGGTGCAGGACCCGGGCGTGCGCCCGCGACCCGGCGACGTCGTGCACCGCGAGCCGCCAGTCGAAGTGCGTCGACTGCGACAGCGCCTGGAGCTCCGGCGAGGGGCCGCCGGCGAACCGGCCGCCCCACAGGCTCACCGACGCCGGCGCAGCGACCGCGTCGTTCGGCCCCGCGCCGCCGTCGGACCGCTTCTCGATGTCGGCCATGGTCAGAGGTCTCCGGTGCCGAAGTCGACGCCGTTGCCGAAGCGCTCGTCGCGAGCCGCGGCCTGCTTGGCGGCGAGACCGTAGATCTCGATGAAGCCCTTGGCGTGCGACTGGTCGAACGAGTCGCCCTCGTCGTACGTCGCGAGGTTGAAGTCGTAGAGCGCGGCCTCGGACTTGCGCCCCGTCACGGTGGCGCGGCCGCCGTGCAGCACGAGGCGGATGTCGCCCGAGACGTACTTCTGCGTCTCGTCGACGAACACGTCGAGGTTCTTCTTCAGCGGGCTGAACCACATGCCGTCGTAGACCAGCTCGGACCAGCGCTGCTCGACGCCCTTCTTGAAGCGGGACTGCTCGCGCTCCAGAGTCACGTTCTCGAGCTCCTGGTGCGCCGCGATGAGCGCCATGGCGCCCGGCGCCTCGTAGACCTCGCGAGACTTGATGCCCACGAGGCGGTCCTCGACGATGTCGATCCGGCCCACGCCCTGGGCACCGGCCCGGCGGTTCATCTCCATGATCGCCTGGAGCGGGGAGACCGCGACCCCGTCCAGCGCGACGGGCACGCCCTCGGCGAAGGTCACGACGACCTCGTCGGCGACCGGCGGGAACGTGGGGTCGTCGGTGTAGGAGTAGACGTCCTTGGTGGGCTCGTTCCAGATGTCCTCGAGGAAGCCGGTCTCCACGGCCCGGCCCCACACGTTCTGGTCGATAGAGAAGGGGTTCTTCTTCGTCGTCGCGATCGGCAGGTCGTGCTTCTCCGCGTAGTCGATCGCCTTCTCCCGCGTCAGCGCCAGGTCGCGCACCGGGGCGATCGTCTTGAGGTCCGGCGCGAGCGAGGTGGTGGCCACCTCGAAGCGGACCTGGTCGTTGCCCTTGCCGGTGCACCCGTGCGCCACCGTCTGCGCACCGAACTGGCGGGCGGCCCGCACCATGTGCTTGACGATGACCGGACGCGAGATCGCGGAGACGAGCGGGTAGCGGTCGAGGTACAGGCCGTTCGCCTTGAGCGCCGGCATGCAGTACTCGTCGGCGAACTCGTCGCGCGCGTCCGCCACGTACGCCTCGACGGCACCGCAGTCGAGGGCGCGCTGGCGGATCATCTCCATGTCCTCACCGCCCTGGCCGACGTCGACGGCGACGGCGACGACCTCGGCACCGGTCGCCTCGGCGATCCAGCCGATCGCGACGGAGGTGTCCAGGCCGCCGGAGTAGGCGAGCACCACGCGTTCAGTCATGAAACTTCATCCTTGCTGTGCGGTTGAGGGGTCGAGTCTGACAGGCTCAGGCGTCCGGTGACGCCGTGAGCTCGAGGAACCGTGCGGCGAGCTCGTCGCCGCCGGCCGGGTCCCGGGCGATCACCAGGATCGTGTCGTCCCCGGCGATGCAGCCGAGGACCCCGGGGAAGACGGAGTGGTCGATGGCGGAGGCCAGGTAGTTCGCGGCCCCGGGCGGTGTGCGCAGCACGACCTGGTTGCCGGACGCCTCGGCCGAGACCAGGAGGTCGGCGCAGAGCCGGGCCAGGCGGGCCGCGAGGTAGCCGGAGTCGTGGCCGCCGACGCCGGGGGCCTGCACGCTGCGGTCGCCGCCCTCGCCGGGCACGGCGTAGACGAGCGAGCCGTCCGCGCTGCGGACCTTCTCGGCACGCAGCTCGATGAGGTCGCGCGAGAGCGTGCCCTGGGTGACGGACAGCCCTTCGTCGGCGAGCTCGCGGGCGAGCTCCGCCTGCGAGTGGATCGCGGTGCGCCGCACGATCTCGACGATGCGCGCGTGCCGCGCCGCCTTGGTGGTGAGCGGGCCGTGGGCGGGCGTCGCGCTCATCGCTGCTCCAGGAGGAACGTCAGGACGGCCTTCTGGGCGTGCAGACGGTTCTCCGCCTCGTCCCAGACGACGGACCGGGGGCCGTCGATGACCTCGCCGGCGACCTCCTTGCCGCGGTAGGCCGGCAGGCAGTGCAGGAAGAGGGCGTCGTCCTTCGCTCCCGCCATGAGGTCGGGCGTGACCTGGTACGGCAGGAGGTCGGCGACCCGCTGGGTGGCCTCGTCCTCGTCGCCCATCGACACCCAGGTGTCGGTCACCACGACGTCGGCGCCGACGACGGCGGCCGCGGCGTCCGTGGTCACGGCGACCGAGCCGCCCGTGGTCGCGGCGATCCCGTCGGCGCGGGCCACGACGTCATCGGTCGGGAGGTAGCCGTCAGGGCCGCAGACGACGACGTGCAGTCCGGCGGTCGCCCCGGCGAGCAGGTACGAGACCGCCATGTTGTTCGCCGCGTCCCCGACGTAGACGAGCCGCTGGCCCGGCAGGGCCGCGATCCCGCCGCGGTGCTGCGCGATCGTGACCAGGTCGGCCAGGAGCTGGCAGGGGTGGAAGTCGTCCGTCAGCGCGTTCACCACGGGCACCCGGGAGACGGCGGCCATCTCCTCGATCCGAGCCTGACCGAACGTCCGCCACACGATCGCGGAGACCTGCCGGTCCAGCACGCGGGTGACGTCCGCGACGGACTCCCGTACCCCGATCTGGGCGAGCCGCCCGTCGACCGTGACCGGGAAGCCACCCATCTCGGCGATCCCTGTCGAGAAGGAGACCTGGGTGCGCAGGGTCGGCTTGTCGAAGACGAGGGCCACCCCCTGGGGTCCGGCCAGCGGGGTGCGCACGGTGCGGTCCTCACGGAACGCCATCGCGAGCTCGAGCACCTCGCGCTGCTCGGCCGGCGTGAGGTCGTCGTCACGCAGGAAGTGACGGGGCATCATTCCTCCTCCGGGTTCTCGGGGACGGTCACACCGGCGAAGAAGCGCGCGGCGTCCAGGGCCTGATCGGCCGTCAGGACCAGTGGTGGGGCGAGCCGCACGGCGTCCGGCGCGACGGCGTTGACGATCAGTCCGGCGTCGAGTGCCGCGGCGGCGACCTGCGGTGCCACGGGACGCGCGAGCTCGACCGCCAGGAGCAGGCCGTGCCCGCGGACGCCCGTCACCAGGGGGTTGCCGCCCGCGGTGATCGCCCGGCGCAGCACCTTACCGACCTCGTGGGCGCGGGCGAGCAGCCGGTCGCGCTCGATGACGCCGATCGTGGCGAGGCCGGCGGCCGCGGCCACCGGGTTGCCGCCGAACGTCGTCCCGTGCTGCCCGCGGCCCAGCAGCGTCGCCGCCTGTTCCCCGAGCGCCAGGACCGCGCCCACGGGGAACCCGGCACCGAGGCCCTTGGCCAGCGTGACGACGTCGGGCACGACGCCCCCGCCGATCTCCGGGTGCTGGAAGGCGAACCAGGCGCCGGTGCGTCCCATGCCGGTCTGCACCTCGTCGAGCACGAGGAGCGCGCCGGCGTCGCTGGTGAGCCGGCGTCCCAGCGCCAGGTAGCCCTCGGGCAGTGCCCGGACACCCGCTTCACCCTGCACCGGCTCGACCACCAGGGCCGCGACCTCACCCCGCTCGGCGACGGCCGCCGGGGAGAACGCAGCCTCCAGCGCGTCCGTGTCGCCGAAGGGCAGGTGCTCGACGTCGCCCGGCAGCGGCTCGAAGGGCTCGCGGTAGCCGGGCTTGTGCGTCAGGGCGAGCGCGCCCATGGTCCGTCCGTGGAACCCGCCCTCGAGAGCCAGGACCCGGGTGCGCCCGGTGCGGCGCGTCATCTTGAACGCCGCCTCGTTGGCCTCCGTGCCGGAGTTCGTGAAGAAGACCTTGGACCCCTCGGGCGCCTCGGCGATCTGCAGCAGGCGTTCGGCCAGCGTGATCTGCGTGGGCGTGGCGAAGAAGTTCGACACGTGCCCGAGCGTGCCGAGCTGCGCGCTCACCGCCGCCGTGAGGGTGGGGTGCGCGTGGCCGAGAGCATTCACCGCGATGCCGGCGAGAAGGTCGAGGTAGCGCGTGCCCTCAACGTCCCACACGTAGGCTCCGTCGCCGCGCACGAGGATGCGCTGCGGCGGGCCGAAGGTGTCCATCACCGATCGGGTGTACGCCTCGGTCCACCCGGGGGCGCTCAGGTCACGGCCGGTGCTGGTGATCTCGCTCATGGGGTGAGCTCCTGGTCGGTTCGCAGCGGGACGTCGGGCACGACCATCGTGCCGTTGCCACGGGAGGTGAAGACCTCCAGCAGCACGGAGTGGGGCTGGCGGCCGTCGATGACCGAGGCGCGCGGCACGCCGCCCTGGACGGCCCGCAGGCACGCCTCCATCTTGGGGACCATGCCGGCCGTCAGGCTCGGCAGGAGCGCCGCCAGCTCCCCGGCCGGGATCTGCTCCACCAGGGAGTCCCGGTCGGGCCAGCTCGTGTACAGACCCTCGACGTCGGTGAGCACGATGAGCTTCTTCGCACCGAGCGCCACCGCGAGCGCCGCCGCGGCGGTGTCCGCGTTGACGTTCAGCACCTGGGTGGGGTCGTCGATGTCGGGAGCGACGGTGGAGACCACGGGGATGCGGCCGGCGTCGAGCAGGTCCTGCACCGCCGAGGGGTTGACCTGGACGACGTCGCCGACGAGGCCCACGTCCACGGGCTCGCCGTCGACCGTGGCGTGGCGGCGCACGGCCCCGAACAGCCCGCCGTCCTCCCCCGACAGCCCGACGGCGCGGGGCGCGTGGGCGTTGATCAGCCCGACGAGCTCGCGCGAGACCTGGCCCGTGAGGACCATCCGCACCACCTCCATCGCCTCGGGCGTGGTCACGCGCAGACCGCCCCGGAACTCGGAGGCGATGCCGACGCGGTCGAGCATCCGGGAGATCTGCGGACCGCCGCCGTGCACCACGACGGGGCGCAGGCCGACCTGGCGCAGGAACACCATGTCTTGCGCGAAGGCCGCCTTGAGGTCGTCGTCGATCATGGCGTTGCCGCCGTACTTGACCACGACGAGCGCGCCGGCGAACTCCTGCAGCCACGGGAGGGCCTCGATGAGGACTTCGGCCTTCTGATCGGGGCGCAGGCCGGTGCGGGTGTCGAAGGCGGGTCCGGCGGCGCTCGCCGTGTCGTGGTCGCTCATGAGGAGTACGCGCTGTTCTCGTGGACGTAGTCGTGGGTGAGGTCGTTGGTCCAGACGGTCACGGACGCATCGCCGGCGTGCAGGTCGACCTCCACGTGCACCTCGCGGTCGGAGGCCAGGTCGACGAGCTCCCGTGGCGCACCGACGCCGCCCGCCCGGCAGACCTGCACGCCGTTGATGGAGACGTCGAGCGTCAGCGGGTCGAATGGGGCGACCTCGGGCGGCACCGTGCCGACGGCCGCGAGCACGCGGCCCCAGTTCGGGTCGTTGCCGAACACGGCGGACTTGAAGAGATTGGACCGGGTCACCGCTCGGGCGCACGCGAGCGCGGCGTCCTCGGTGGTGGCGTTCCGCAGGGTGACCGCGATGTCGTGACTGGCGCCCTCGGCGTCCGCGACGAGCTGGCGCGCGAGCGAGGCGGTGACCTCGGTGACCGCGGCCGTCAGCTCGTCGAGGCCGGTCTTGACACCGGACGCACCGCTCGCGAGCAGGATCACGGTGTCGTTGGTGGACATGCAGCCGTCCGAGTCGACGCGGTCGAAGGTCGTTCGGGTGGCGGCGCGGAGCGCGGCATCGGCCGTGGCCGGGTCGACGACGGCATCGGTCGTGATCACCGAGAGCATGGTCGCGAGCCCGGGGGCGAGCATGCCCGCACCCTTCGCCATGCCGCCGACGCTCCACCCGTCCCGCTCGGCGACCGCGGTCTTGGCGACCGTGTCGGTCGTCATGATCGCGTGCGCTGCGTCCGGGCCGCCGTCGGCCGTCAGCGATCCCGCGGCGGCGTCCACGCCGCTCAGCAGCGCGTCGAGGTCGAGCCGGAGGCCGATGAGGCCCGTGCTGCACACGAGCACGTCGCCGGCCCCGACCTCCTCCTCGGGCGTGGCGGCAACGGTAGACAGGACCCCGGCCACGTGCTCGGCCGTGCGGTGCGTGTCGGCGAACCCCTCGGGACCGGTGCAGGCGTTGGCACCGCCGGAGTTCAGCACGACGGCGCGCGCGGCGCCGTCCGAGACTGCCTGTCGCGTCCAGACCACCGGGGCGGCCTGCACGCGGTTGGACGTCAGCACGGCGGCCGCGGTGCGCAGCGGACCGTCGTTGACGACCAGCGCGACGTCACGCCCGCCCGAGTCCTTGAGGCCGGCGGCGACGCCGGCGGCCCGGAATCCTGCCGGGGCGGTGACGCTCATGGTGCGACTCCTTCGGTGCGCAGGCCGGCCGTCTCCGGCAGGCCGAGGGCGAGGTTCATGGCCTGGACCGCCTGGCCGGCGGTGCCCTTGACCAGGTTGTCGAGGGCGGTCACCGTCACGACACGGCCGGCGCCTTCGTCGAGAGCCACCTGGACCAACGCCGCGTTGGCGCCGAGGGTCGCCGCCGTCGACGGCCACTGCCCCTCCGGCAGCAGCTCGACGAACGGCTCGTCGGCGCAGGCCTCCTCCCACACGGCGCGGACCTCGGCGGACGTGGCGCCACCGCGCCCGGGCGCAAGGCGCGCCGTGACCGTGGCGAGGATCCCGCGCGACATCGGCACGAGCGTCGGGGTGAAGCTGATCGAGACGTCCGGCGCTCCCGCGGTACGCAGGTTCTGGGCGATCTCCGGGATGTGCCGGTGCGTGCCGCCGACGGCGTAGGGCACGGCGGCGCCCAGGCCTTCGGCCGCGAGCAGGTGCGGCTTGAGCGCCTTGCCCGCGCCGGAGAACCCGTTGGCGAGGACGGCGACGACGTCGGTCGGGCTGACGAGGCCGGCGGCGACGCCCGGCTGCAGACCGAGGGTCACGGCGGTGACGTTGCACCCGGGCACCGCGATGCGGCGCACCCCCGCCAGGTGGTCGCGCTGGTGCGTGCCGTCCGCGTGGCTCAGCTCGGGCAGCCCGTACGGCCACGTCCCGGCGTGCGCGGAGCCGTAGAACGACTCCCAGTCCGCCGCAGAGGCCAGCCGGTGGTCGGCGCCGAGGTCGAGGACGAGGACGTCGTCGGGCAGCTGGGCGGCGATCTCGCCGGACGCGCCGTGCGGCAGCCCGAGCACGACGACGTCGTGGCCGGCGAGGGCCTCGGCCGTGGTGGGCTCGAGCACCTTGTCGGCCAGCGACCGCAGGTGCGGCTGCACCTCGCCCAGTTGGCTGCCCGCGTTGGAGTGCGCGGTGACGGTGCCGATCTCGAGGTGCGGGTGCGCCGCGGCGAGGCGCAGGAACTCTCCGCCGGCGTAGCCGGACGCTCCGGCGACGGCGACGCGGAACCTGGCGTCCGGTGTGCTGACCATACGCGACACTATACATACCTATGCGCACGCCGGTGAAGATATTCCACGTGGTGGTCAGGTGGAAGGTCGGCCGAGGCTGCGATACATCACGTGCAGGCCGACGCGACCGTGCGCGGGGCTGCGGAACGCGCCGGGCACCGTGCCGACCACCTCGAAGCCCAGCGACCGCCACAGGCGCACCGCCGCCGTGTTGGACTCGACCACGGCGTTGAACTGGATACCGAGGAAGCCCTCCTGCCGGTGCCAGTCGATCACGTGCTCGGCCAGCGCGCGGCCGACACCACGCCCTCGCGCAGCGTCCGCGACCATGAACGACGCGGTGCCGACGTGGTCGCCGTGGCCCGGGCGGTTCGGCCCCATCTTCGCCGTCCCCAGGATCTCGTCGTCGTCCACGGCGACGACGGTGCGGCCCGGCGGACGCTCCATCCACAGCTCGCATGCCTGCTCGGACGTCAGGTCGAGCGGGTAGGCGTAGGTCTCGCCGGCACGGACGACCGCCTCGACGAGGGGCCACAGGATCGGCCAGTCGGCGTCGGTCGCGGCACGGATCTCCAGGGTCACGACCACAGGCTACGGGCGGGCCGTAGGCTCGGAGCATGCGTGCAGTCGTGGCCCGGTCGGCGGGCGGTCCCGAGGTCCTGGAGTACACCGAGCGTCCCGACCCGGAGCCCGGCCCGGGTGAGCTGCTGGTGCGGGTGGCCGCCGCCGGCGTGAACTTCATCGACACCTACCGCCGTGCGGGCGTCTACCCGATGGACTACCCGCACGTGGTCGGTGTGGAAGGTTCCGGCACGGTCGAGGCGTGCGGGCCGGGGGTGGACCGGTTCGCCGTCGGCGACCGCGTCGCCTGGCACCAGGCGCCCGGGTCGTACGCAGAGCTCGCCGTGGTCGGCGCCGACGTCGCGGTCCGCGTGCCGACCGGTCTCGACCTGACGACCGCCGCCGCGCTGCCCCTGCAGGGCATGACGGCGCACTACCTGGTCGCCTCGACCTTCGAGGTGGGCCTGGGGCACGACGTGCTCCTCACCGCGGGTGCCGGCGGCGTCGGGCTCCTGGCGACGCAGCTCGCCGCGGCGCGCGGCGGACGGGTGCTGACCACCGTCTCGACACCGGAGAAGGCCGCGCTCTCGTCCGCGGCAGGGGCGGCCCACACCATCGACTACGCGGCGATGGACGACCTCGCCGCCGAGCTGCCCGCCGTCGTCCACGAGCTGACCGACGGCGCGGGCGTGCACGTGGCGTACGACGGCGTGGGTGCGGCCACCTTCGACGCCTCGCTGGCGTCGTTGCGTCGACGGGGCACGCTGGTGCTGTTCGGCGGGGCGTCCGGACAGGTGCCGCCGTTCGACCTGCAGCGGCTCAACTCGGGCGGGTCGCTGTACGTCACCCGCCCCACGCTCGCGCACTACACCGCGACCCGTGCCGAGCTCGAGTGGCGGGCCGGCGAGGTGCTCGGCGCCGCCGCTCGTGGAGACCTCGAGGTCCGCGTCGGGGCGACCTACCCGCTGGCGGACGCCGCCGCGGCGCACACCGCCCTCGAGGGTCGGAAGACGACCGGCAAGGTGCTCCTGCTGCCGTAGGGATGTATCTTGATGTCAAGATACTTGACGTCAAGGGAGATTTCGGTGGCCGACTGGTCCCCCGCCGCCTACCTGCGATACACCGACGAGCGGTCCCGCCCGTTCGCCGAGCTCCTCGCGCGCATCCCCGGAGAGCCCGCCACCGTGGTCGACCTCGGCTGCGGTCCCGGGCACCTCACCGCGCTGCTGCGCGCACGCTGGCCCGACGCCGACGTCCTCGGCGTCGACGACTCGCCCGCGATGATCGAGCGGGCGACCGCGGACAACCACGACCCGCGGGCGCGGTACCAGCTCGCCGACCTGCGGGACCACGCCGCCGACCGCACGTCGACGGCCCGCGCAGACCTCGTCGTCAGCAACGCCGCGCTGCAGTGGGTCCCCGGCCACCGCGACCTCCTGAGGCCCCTGGCCGCGACCGCCACCCAGACCTTCGCCCTCCAGGTCCCCGGCAACCACGACGCGCCCAGCCACGCCCTGCTCCGCGAGGTGGCGGCCCGCGAGCCGTACGCCGCCGTCGTCGGACCGGTGCCCCGGCGTGCGACGGCGGACCCGGCCGAGTACCTCGACCTGCTCGCCGCGCCCGGCTGGACCGTCGACGCGTGGGAGACCACGTACACGCACGTGCTGGCTGGCCCGGACCCCGTGCTCCGCTGGATCTCGGCGACCGGGGCGCAGCCCACGCTGCAGGCGCTGGCGGCGCACGACCACACCCACGGCACCGCACTGCAGGCGGCCTTCGCGGACGAGTACGGTGCCGCGCTGCGGGACGCCTACCCCGAGCGGGCCTACGGCACGCCGCTGGAGTTCCGGCGGGTCTTCGCCGTGGCGAGCCGCACCGTGCACCCGTTGAGCGAGGCACCGCGCGGCGCTAGCGTGCCGACATGACCTCACGCCCCGTCCGCATCGCCTATCAGCTCGGTCAGCAGCACGGCGACTACGCCACGATCCGCGACACGGTGCTTCGCGCTGAGGATGCCGGAGTCGACGTCGTGTTCAACTGGGACCACTTCTTCCCGCTCTCCGGAGAACCCGACGGCAAGCACTTCGAGTGCTGGACCATGCTCGGCGCCTGGGCCGAACAGACCGAACGGGTCGAGATCGGCGCCCTCGTGACGGGCAACGGCTACCGCAACCCCGACCTCTTGGCCGACATGGCGCGCACCGTCGACCACATCAGCGGCGGTCGGCTCGTCCTCGGCATCGGGGCCGGGTGGGCCGAGAAGGACTACCGGGAGTTCGGCTACGAGTTCGGCACGGCCGGGACGCGCATCGCCGACCTCACCGCGGCACTCCCCCGCATCCGTGCACGCCTCGCGGCCGGCAACCCCGCGCCCACGCGCGAGATCCCGCTGCTCATCGGCGGCGGCGGTGAGAAGAAGATGCTGCGACTGGTCGCCGAGCACGCCGACGTGTGGCACTCGTTCGGCGACGCCGAGACCCTGCGCCACAAGTCGCGCGTGCTCGCGGCCCACGGCGACGACGTCGGCCGGGACACGGACGCTCAGGTCGAACGATCCATCGGCGTCAAGCGGCCCCCGCAGGAGATCGCCGACGACCTGGTCGACGCGGGTGCCACCCTGTTCACCATCGGCACCAGCGGGCCGGAGTTCGACCTCGACCTGGTCCGGCAGTGGGTCGCCTGGCGCGACGCGCGTCAGTGACCGTGCGTGGTGACCGAGCGCCGCGCCGCCGTCAGCGTCCCGTGAGGTCCGGTCCGAGCCGGTCGGAGCCGTTCGCGGGCAGCACCCGCAGGTGACGGGACGTGGGGCCCGTGCCGGTCTCCACCAGCTTGCGCAACGAGGACGGCGTGTCGTGCGTGACCCGGACGTACCAGCCGGAGCACGCGTCCAGGTCACCGCTCGCTATCGCGGCCACCATCTCGACGGTGCGCTCTACCGGTGTCCACTCTGTGCGGTCGGCGTGCATCGCCATCGAGCCCGTCATGTCGGTGGCCACCGTGCCCGGTGCCACCTCGAAGACGCGGAGCCCGCTCCCGGTGCCGGCGACGTGCAGGTGATGGCCGAGGCGCAGCAGTGCCGTCTTGCTCACGTTGTAGGCACTCGCCACCGCCATGTCGTGCGTGCCGGCACCACTGTTGACGTCGACCACGCGGCCGCCGCCACGCGCCAGCATGGCCGGCACCACGTGCCGCGCCAGGAGGAACGGGCCGCGCACGTTGGTCTCGACGACCTGCCACCACTCGTCGGCATCCGCCTCCCAGAGCGGAACCTCGGTGTCGATGCGACCGGCGTTGTTCACCAGCAGGTCGATGCCGCCGAGCCCGCCGTCGGCGACCGGTGCCTCGGCCCGGGCCACGGCCTCGGCGACCGCACCCGGTTCCGTGACGTCGACCGGCAGCGCGAGCGCCGTCCGGCCGCGGTCACGCACCTCAGCCGCGACGCGGGCGAGCCGGGCCTCGTCGCGCGCCAGGAGCGCGACGTCGAGACCGGCGTCGGCCAGCCCGAGGGCGACCGCCCGGCCGATGCCGCGGGTCGCGCCCGTGACGAGCGCCGTGCGGGCGGCAGGCACCGCGCCCTCAGCCACGCAGGACCGCCCCCACCCGCTCGGCGGTGGCGGCCACGACGCCGTCGCGCACGGAGCGGACGTCGTCAGCGCTCAGCGTGCGGTCGGCGGCGCGCAGCCGCAGCGAGTACGCCAACGACTTCTTGCCGGCACCGACCTGCTCGCCGGTGAAGACGTCGAAGAGCCGCACGTCCTCGAGGAGCTCCCCGGCACCCGCCACGATCGCCGCGCGGACGTCCTGCGCGGGGACCTCGGCGTCCACCACGAATGCGAAGTCCTCCTTGGCGGCGGGGAACGCCGACACCGACGACGCCACGACGGGCGCTCCGCTCGCCGCCGCGGCCAGGGCCGAGAGGTCGAGCTCGAAGGCCGACGCGCGGGCCGGCAGCCCGAGCCGCTCGACGACCTTGGGGTGGAGCTCGCCGGCGTGGCCGACGAGCGTGCCGTCCGGCAGGCCGATACGCGCGCACCTGCCGGGGTGCCACGGCTGGTGGTCCGGGTCCGCGGACACGACCACGTCGACGCCGACGACCTGCGCGACGAGCCGCGCGGCCTCCACGGCGTCGGCCCAGTCGACGGGCCGACCCTCGCCCCACCAACCGGTGGGCACCGCGTGCCCGGCGAGAACCCCGGCCACGCGACGAGGCTGCGACGGCGTGGCGGCAGCGAGGGCGTCGAGCTGCTCCGCGCTGGGGCGCACACCGACCGGGAGCTGCGGCGCGGCCGGGGAGCCCGGCGTCGGACGGGACACCAGGCCGATCTCGAAGACCGACACGTCGTCCAGGCCGCGCGAGACGTTGCGGCGGGCGGCCTCGAGCAGCGTGACCAGGAGGTTGGTGCGCAGCAGCGGCCTGTCCTCCGCCAGCGGGTTCACGAGCCGCAGCGCCGCGCGGCGCGGGTCGTCGGCCGGCAGGTCGAGGGCGTCCAGGTCGGGCTCCCCGATGAACGGGTACGTGAGCACCTCGACGAGACCGGCGTCCGCGAGCGCTCGCGCCACGGACCGTCGCAGGCGCTGCTCGGCGGTCAGGCCACGGCCTCCGGGAGCGGCCGGGAGCAGCGACGGGATCTGGTCGTAGCCGGCGATGCGCACGACCTCCTCGACCAGGGTCGCCGGCTCGGTGAGGTCCGGGCGCCAGGTCGGCGGCGTCACCTCCAGCCGGTCACCGCTGCCGTCGACCACGGCGCAGCCGATCTGGTCGAGGATCGCGACGACCTGGTCGCGGGTGTAGTCCACGCCCGCCGTGCGGGTGGGCAGGGTGACGTCGAGCAGGATCGGCCGCGGCGGCGTCGTGGTGTCCACGTCGCCGACGGCGGGGTCGGCCGTGCCGCCGGCCAGCTCGACCAGCAGGTCCACGACGCGCTGCGCCGCGACGGCGGGCAGGTGCGGGTCCACGCCGCGCTCGAACCGCTTGGCCGCCTCGGAGGGCAGCTTGTGCCGGCGGGCCGTCCGGGCGACGGTGACCTGGTCGAAGTGCGCGGCCTCGATCAGCACGTCGGTGGTGGTCCCCGACACCTCGGAGGAGGCGCCGCCCATGACGCCGGCCAGGCCGAGCACCCGGGCGCCCCGGGCGCCGTCCGGCGAGTCGGTGATGAGCAGGTCCTCGGCGTCCAGGGCGCGGTCGACGTCGTCGAGCGTCGTCAGCCGCTCGGACGGCGTGGCCCGGCGCACCACGATCGGCTCGGCCACCTGGGTCAGGTCGTAGGCGTGCAGCGGCTGGCCCAGGTCGAGCATGACGTAGTTGGTCACGTCGACGGTGAGCGAGATGGACCGCATGCCGGATCCCTCGAGCCGGCGCCTCATCCAGGCCGGCGTCGGGGCAGCCGGGTCGATGCCGCGCACGACGCGCGTCACGAACCGGTCGCAGCCGACCCGCCCGTCGATCGGCGCGCCGTCGTCGACCACGACGGCGAACCCGTCCTCGGTCGCCGCGGGCGGCGACGTCGGCAGGGCGCCCGGGAGCCCGCGGTCCGTGAAGGCGGCGCCCGTGGAGTGCGCGTACTCGCGCGCGACGCCGCGGTAGCTGAACGCGTAGCCGCGGTCCGGGGTGACGTTGATCTCGAGGACCTCGTCGCCCAGGCCGAGCAGCGCGATCGCGTCCTGGCCGGGCGTGAGCGCCTCCGCGTCGTGACCGGCGTCGGTGAGCACCAGGATGCCGTCGTGGTCCTCGCCGAGCCCCAGCTCCTTCGTGGAGCAGATCATGCCGTCCGACACGTGCCCGTAGGTCTTGCGCGCCGCGATCTCGAACCCGCCGGGCAGCACCGTCCCGGGCAGCGAGACGACGACGAGGTCACCGACGCCGAAGTTGTGCGCGCCGCACACGATCCCCCGGGCGCCGTCGTCGTCGTTGTGCTCCGGGCCGACGTCGACCCGGCACCAGTTGATGGTCTTGCCGTTCTTCTGCGGCTCCCCCGTCAGCTCGAGCACCCGGCCGACGACGAGGGGCCCCGACACGGCGGCCGGGTGGATCTCCTCCTCCTCGAGACCGACCCGCACCAGGTCGGCCGCCAGCTGTTCCGTCGTCAGGCCGCCGGGCAGGTCGACGTGGTCGGCGAGCCAGTCAGCAACGATGCGGGGCATCAGATCTCCGTCCCGAACTGGGTGGAGAAGCGCACGTCGCCCTCCACCATGTCGTGCATGTCAGCGATGGAGTGCCGCAGCATGAGCGTGCGCTCGATCCCCATGCCGAAGGCGAAGCCCGAGTACTCCTCGGGGTCCACGCCGGTGGCACGCAGCACGTTCGGGTGAACCATGCCGCAACCGCCCCACTCGATCCAGCCCGGGCCGCCCTTCTTCTGCGGGAACCACAGGTCCATCTCGGCGCTGGGCTCGGTGAAGGGGAAGAAGCTCGGGCGCAGCCGCGTGCGAGCCTCGGGCCCGAACATCGCGCGTGCGAACGCGTCCAGCGTGCCCACCAGGTTCGCCATCGTCAGACCCTTGTCGACCGCGAGACCCTCGACCTGGTGGAACACCGGCGTGTGGGTCGCGTCCAGGGCGTCGGTGCGGAACGTCTTGCCGGGGCACGCGATGTACAGGGGCACCCCGCGCTCCAGCAAGGACCGGGCCTGCACCGGCGACGTGTGGGTACGCAGCACGAGGTTCGGCGGGTCCTGGTCCGGCGCACCGTCAAGGACCTCGGTGCCCGCCACGTAGAACGTGTCCTGCATCTGCCGGGCGGGGTGGTCGGGTCCGAAGTTGAGCGCGTCGAAGTTGAACCACTCGGTCTCGACCTCGGGTCCGTCGGCGATCTCCCAGCCGAGCCCGACGAAGAAGTCGGCGATGCGCTCCTGGATCGACTCGATCGGGTGTCGCGCACCTCGCGGGGCGCGGTCGGTCGGCAGCGTGACGTCGACCGCCTCGTCGGCCAGGACCCTGGCGTCGCGTTCGGCCTCCAGCTCGACCTGGCGGGCGGACAGCGCCTGGTTGAGGCGACCCCGCCGCGGTCCCACGTTCTTGCCGGCAGCGGACTTGTCCGGCCCGGGCAGGGCACCGATAGCACGGTTGGCCAGCGCCAGGGTGCTCCGGTCGCCGGTGTGCCGCGTGCGGACGGCCTTCAGCGCGTCGAGGTCGGGTGCCGCGGCGATGTCGGCCAGGGCCGCCTCGACGGCGGTGTCGAGGGCGGCGACGTCCAGCGGGTCGGGCAGCGGTTCGGGCGCAGACATGCGGGCCTTCCTGGAGTTGAGCGTGGCGGCGGGCTCAGTCTATGTGCCCGTCCGGGGCACTCCCGTCGACCGGTTCGTCGCGGCCGATCGGCAGGACCGCGACGTCGGAGTGCGCCGGGCCGCCCGACCGGCCGGCGCCAAGCTCGGACGCGACCACGTGCACGCTGCCGACCTGCCAGCGCGGACCGGCGTAGACCGCCAAGGCGCGGGCCCACGACCCGAAGGGCGAGGCGTCGGTGGGGCGTCGCCGCTCGCGTCCCCCGCCGCGGCGCTCGACCGCGCCGCGCTGGACGGAGGCCCGGGCCACCGTGAGGTGCGGACGGCCGCCCACCCGGTCCTCCGCCGGGACGCCCTCGGCCGCCGCGACGTCGGTCACGACGTCGGTGAGACGGCGCAGCGTCGGCACGCCGTCGCGCACCCCCACCCACAGGGTCCGTCCGCCGAACGTCCCGCTGCCGGCCAGGGACAGCCGGAACGGCTCAACCTGGGCCAGCGCCTCCCGCAGCGAGTCCACGTAGCCGGGCACCGCGCCGTCGGGCACCCTCCCGTGGAACGCGAGGGTGACGTGCCGCTGCTCGGGGACGATCCAGCGCAGGCGTACGCCGGGCTCCGGCTCGGCGGAGGCCCTGACGCCGCCGAGGGCCAGGTCGAGGTGCGTCGAGGCGTCGGCCGGGGGATAGACCGCGGTGAAGAGTCGCACCCGGCGATCTTAGGCCCCGGGTCCGACGCGATCAGCGCTGGGCGCGACCGGAGGCGTACAGGCAGACGGTCGCGGCCGTCGCCAGGTTCAGCGACTCGGCACGGCCGCGGATCGGCACGCGGACGACGGCGTCGGCCAGCTCGCGGTCCGCCGCCGGCAGGCCCCACGCCTCGTTGCCGAAGACCCAGGCCGAGGACTCCGCCAGGTCCGGCACCCCCGCGGGGCGCTCCGCCGTCGGCCCGGCGACGTCCAGGAGGTCGTCGAGGTCGTGGTCGCCCGCGCCGTCGGCGGCGAGCACGGTGCACCCGGCCGCGCGGACGGCGTCGACCACGTCGGCGAGCGGGACGCCGGACACGACCGGCAGGTGGAAGAGCGAGCCCGCGGTGGAGCGCACGACCTTCGGGTTGTGCACGTCGACGCTGTCCCCGGCGAGGACGACGAGGTCGGCACCGGCGGCGTCGGCCGCCCGGATCACGGTGCCCGCGTTGCCCGGGTCGCGCACGGTCGCCAGCACGGCGACCAGCAGGGGACGACGGCGGCCCTCGGTCAGCGTCCCGAGCGCCGCCTGGAGCGTCGGTCGCTCCGCACGCACGACGGCCAGCACCCCCTGGGCGTCCGGGCTCATGGCCGCCAGGACCTCGGGAGTGCCGACGTGGACGTACAGGGCCGCCTCGAGGGCGGCGTCCAGGATCTCGGCGTAGCGCTGCGCCGCGGCCTCCGTGAGGTAGACGTCGCGTACCGCGGCCGGGGCGTGCCGGACCGCCTCGCGGACGCCCTGCGGACCCTCGACGAGCAGCTGACCGTGCTGCGAACGCGCAGGACGCCCGGACAGTGCCCTGACCTGCTTGACGCGCGCCGCTCGCGGGTTGGCGAGGGTCACGTCGGGGATGCGAGGCATCGGCAGGTGGGCTGTCCGGGCGTCCGGGTGGTGCGGCGCAGGCTCAGGCGGCCTTGGGCGCGTTGACGTCCGTGGGGAGGGCGTCCTTCGCGACCTGGACCAGCGCGTTGAACGCGGCGATGTCGTTGACCGCGAGCTCGGCGAGCATGCGACGGTCGACCTCGACGCCCGCGGCCTTGAGGCCCTGGACGAAGCGGTTGTAGGTCATGCCCTGCGCGCGGGACGCAGCGTTGATGCGCTGGATCCAGAGCTTGCGGAAGTCGCCCTTCTTGGCCTTCCGGTCGCGGTACGAGTAGACGAAGGAGTGGGTGACCTGCTCCTTGGCCTTCCGGTACAGGCGCGAGCGCTGGCCGCGGTAGCCGCTGGCGCGCTCGAGGGTCGTACGACGCTTCTTGTGGGCGTTGACCGCCCGCTTCACGCGTGCCACGTGATGCTCCTTGCAGTTTGGGTCGGAAGATGGCTACCGGCGGGATCGGCCGCCGGCGAGGCTCACTTGCCGAGCAGCTTCTTGATTCGCTTGACGTCGGCGGGTGCGACGTCCTGGTCCACGGCGAGCCGACGCGTACGGCGGCTCGACTTGTGCTCGAGGTAGTGGCGAGCGTTGGTCTGCTCGCGCATGAGCTTGCCCTTGCCGGTCACCCGGAAGCGCTTCTTGGAGCCGGAGTGCGTCTTGTTCTTCGGCATGACTGCCGTCTCTCCTCGTGTCGGTCACCCGCCCGAGGGCAGGAGACGTGATGCTGACCGCGGCCGGTGCGCCGGCCCGGTGTCAGGTGGTCTGTCGAGCCGTCAGCTGGACCGCTGGCTCGGCTTGGGTGCGGGCCGCGGCGCCGACGTCGACTCGTCCTGCTCCGGAGCCGAGGCCTCGGCGGGCTTCTCGGCCGGTGCGGCAGGCTGCTCCTGCGAGGCGGCCTTGGCGCGAGCCTCGGCCTTGACCTCGGACTTGGTCTTGCGCTGGGCGTCCACCTCGGCGGAGCGCTTGCGCTGCTCGCTCTTGGCGTCGGCCTTCTTCTTGACCGGCCCGAGGACCATGGTCATGTTGCGCCCGTCCTGCTTGGGCATCGACTCGACGAAGCCGAGCTCCGCCACGTCGTCCGCGAGCCG
Organism: Isoptericola maris; assembly: GCF_048065335.1. Classification (NCBI taxonomy): domain Bacteria; kingdom Bacillati; phylum Actinomycetota; class Actinomycetes; order Micrococcales; family Promicromonosporaceae; genus Isoptericola; species Isoptericola maris. The sequence goes on from NZ_JBLUNY010000005.1 coordinate 27,347, forward strand.
CTGCAGCAGCCGCACGCCCATCTCGGGGCGCGACTGCTCACGGCCACGGAACATGATCATGACCTTGACCTTGTCGCCGGCGGACAGGAAGCGCTCGACGTGGCCCTTCTTGGTGGCGTAGTCGTGCGGGTCGATCTTCAGGCGGAACCGGATCTCCTTGAGGAGGGTGTTCGCCTGCTTGCGACGCGCCTCACGCGCCTTCATGTCCGACTCGTACTTGAACTTGCCGAAGTCCATGAGCTTGGCCACGGGCGGCCGGGCGTCCGGCGCCACCTCGACGAGGTCGAGGTCGGCGTCCTGCGCCAGCTTGAGGGCGACCCCTGTGGCGACCACGCCGACCTGTTCCCCGCCCGGGCCGATGAGCCGGACCTCGGGGACGCGGATCCGGTCGTTGATGCGAGGCTCGCTGATGGTGATGCTCCTAGAAGTCGTCGTGAGACCGCCAGGAACGAAGGAAGGCCCCCGCCCTGAGCGAACAGGTGGAGGCCATCGTCCGGTGACGTCGAGCGCAGAACGCCGACGACCGGAGGCAGGACGACGCGTGCCGTCCGACCGGACCCGGCCCCTGTCGGCGCTGCCTCGCGGCACGGCGCCCGTCGGTGCTCGGGTGGGATGATCTCCACTTGCTGCACCCGGCCGTCGAGAACGGTCGGGTCGGTCAGCACACGAGACTAGCACGAGCCACCCCCGGACCGGCCAGCACCTGAACAGCCCCACCGTGTCACGTACGTCACGCGGCCAGATTGGAATCATTCCAGACAACGTCGTAGGCTGCGGACATGGCCCACACCACCCCCGCCGACACGGCGACCGCGGAGCACGAGCTCTTGCGTGCCGCCGGTCTCCGGGTGACCGGTGTGCGGCTCGCGGTGCTGCGTGCGCTCGACGGGCACGAGCACTCGACGGCCGACGACGTCATCCGTGCCGTGCGCACCGACCTCGGCACCGCCTCGGTGCAGGCCGTCTACGACTCGTTGAACACCCTGTCCACGGCGGGCCTGCTGCGGCGGATGGAACCTGCCGGCCACCCCGCCCGGTACGAGCGCCGCGTCGGCGACAACCACCACCACGTGGTGTGCCGCGGCTGCGGCCTCGTGGCCGACGTGGACTGCACCGTGGGCCACGCACCCTGCCTGACACCGAGCGACACCCACGGGTTCACCGTCGATCTCGCCGAGGTCACCTTCTGGGGCACGTGCTCCCGGTGCGCCGAGGCGCGCTGATCCCCCTCCACCTCCCCTTGCGCAAGTCCCCGAACCCTGAGAAAGCCCTGAGAAAGGACGTTCTATGACGACCCCCTTCACGACGACGCAGACCGGTACGCCGGTCGCGAGCGACCAGCACTCCCTGACCGTCGGGTCCGACGGTCCCACCGTCCTCCACGATCGCTACCTCGTCGAGAAGCTCGCGTCGTTCAACCGTGAGCGGGTCCCGGAGCGGAACCCGCACGCGAAGGGCGGCGGCGCCTTCGGTGAGTTCGAGGTCACCGAGGACGTATCGCAGTACACCAGCGCCGCCGTCTTCCAGCCGGGCGCCAAGGCCGAGACCCTCCTGCGGTTCTCGTCCGTGGCCGGCGAGCAGGGCTCCCCCGACACCTGGCGCGACGTCCGCGGCTTCTCGCTGCGCTTCTACACCACCGAGGGCAACCTCGACGTCGTCGGCAACAACACGCCCACGTTCTTCCTGCGCGACGCGATGAAGTTCCCCGACTTCATCCACTCCCAGAAGCGCCTCGGCGCCTCGGGTCTGCGCGACGCCGACATGCAGTGGGACTTCTGGACCCTGTCCCCGGAGTCGGCCCACCAGGTCACCTACGTCATGGGTGACCGCGGCCTGTCGAAGTCGTGGCGGCACCTCAACGGATACGGCTCGCACACCTACCAGTGGGTGAACGCCGAGGGCGAGCGCTTCTGGGTGCAGTACCACTTCCTGTCCCAGCAGGGTGTGGTGAACATGTCGGCCGAGGACGCCGAGCGCATCGCTGGCGAGGACGCCGACTACTACCGTCGCGACCTGTACGAGGCCATCGACCGCGGCGAGTTCCCCTCGTGGGACGTCTACGTCCAGGTCATGCCGTACGAGGACGCGAAGTCGTACCGCTTCAACCCGTTCGACATGACGAAGACCTGGTCGAAGAAGGACTACCCGCGCATCAAGGTCGGCACGTTCACGCTGAACCGCAACCCGCGCAACTTCTTCGCAGAGATCGAGCAGGCGGCCTTCTCGCCGGGCAACCAGGTGCCCGGCACCGGCATCTCGCCCGACAAGATGCTCATGGCTCGGGTCTTCTCGTACCCGGACGCGCAGCGCCACCGCATCGGCACCAACTTCAACCAGCTGCCGGTCAACCAGCCGCACGCCGCCCCCGTCGCGAACTACATGCACCAGGGCAACATGCAGTACCACTTCAACGGCCCGGAGCACCGCGTCTACACGCCGAACTCGTTCGGCGCCGCCGGTGGCCCCGTGGCCGACCCGGTGCGCGGCGTCGAGGCGGCGTGGGAGACGGACGGCGAGCTGATGCGCTCTGCGCAGACCCTGCACTCCGAGGACGACGACTTCGGCCAGGCGGGCACCCTGTACCGGGAGGTCTTCGACGACGCAGCCAAGGCACGCTTCCTCGAGACCCTCACCGGGCAGGGCCGGTCGATCACCATCGACGAGATCCGCGAGCGGTTCTTCCAGTACTGGACGAACGTCGACGCCGAGCTGGGCGCCAAGCTCCGCGCCGAGGTCGCCGCCGGCTGAGCCGGAGCGCAGCACAGGGTGGGGGCCGAGGCACGAGGCACCCGCCCGCCGCGGAGCGCAGGCTCGGCCGGCCATGACACCGCCGGCTGAGCCGGAGCGCAGCACAGGGTGGGGGCCGAGGCACGAGGCACCCGCCCGCCGCACGCCGTCCGAGGCCGGGCCCGCTCCTGCGGGCCCGGCCACCGGTCTGTCCGGGCCCAGACGGGGCCACGATGGACCCCCTGGGTCATACCCCCGATCCCGGTGCCGTCCCGAACGCCGGCACGGCGACGCGCGACATCGCCGACGTGGCCGCCGTCGAGGTCATCACCACCGCTGCCGTCCACCTCATGAGCGCCGCCGCCGTCAAGTGCGGCCTGGCGGAGGAGGACTCGGCCGAGCACCTCGACCTCGACGAGGCCCGCAAGCTCATCACGGCGCTCGCCGCGCTGGTGACCGCCGCCGCACCGGACATCGGCAACCAGCACGCCCGGTCGTTGCGCGACGGTCTGCGCTCCCTCCAGCTCGCCTTCCGCGAGGCGTCCGTCGTCCCGGATGAGCCGGGCGAGGGGCCGGGCGAGAAGTACACGGGCTCCGTCGTCTGACATGTCGCAGTCCTCGGGCCCGTGGGAGCCGTCGACGGCGCCGGTCGCGTCCAGCGTCGCCGCGCCGGACGATCCCGCGCGGCCGGGGCGCGCACGCCGGCGCGGCCGGACCGCGAAGATCACCGCCGTCGTGCTCGCCGTGCTGCTGGTGGCGGCTCTCGTCGCCGTGGGTTACCTGTGGCGGACGACGTCCGCCTGGGAGGACCACGCCAGCCGGTGGGAGTCGGAGGCGCACGGCTACGCCGAGGAGGTCGCGTCGCTGCAGGCCGAGCTGGACGGTGTGACCGCCGAGCTCGTCTCGGCGCGTGAGCAGCTCGACACGGCGACCGCGCGGATCACCGACCTGGCCGACGAGAAGGCTCAGCTCGGCGACGAGAACGTTGCCAGCCAGCAGTACCTCGACTACCAACGGCGTGTGAGCGAGGCGGCCGGCGTGGTCGCCACCGCCCTGGGCCAGTGCACGGCCGCCCAGTTCCAGCTCATCGGCTACCTGGAGGACCGTAACGCCTACGACCCGGCCGACCTGGAGCGGTTCGCGGCCGACGTCGAGGCGCTGTGCGCGGAGGCCAACGACGCGAACACCCAGCTCCAGCAGGAGCTCGCGCAGTGAGTCGGCCGGCTCGGAGACCGGCCGGGCTCGCCGCCGTCCTGCTCACGGCGGTCGTCACGTCGTGCGCAGAGGTCCCCGACATGCCGCCGCCTGTGCCCGAGGACATCGTCCCGTCGGTCGCGGCACCGACGCTGTCCGCCGAGGGGTCGGACCAGCTCTCCCCCGACGGGTTCGACGCCGTCCAGCGCATGGCCGTGCGGATCCGGAACGTCGGATGCAGCAGCCTGTCGACCGGGTCCGGGTTCGCCGTCGACGAGCACACCCTCATCACGAACCGGCACGTGGTCGCAGACTCAGCCTCCCTGCAGGTAAGCACCTACGACGGCCGCGACCTCGACGTGTCGGCGGCGAGCACCGCGGCGCTGGCGGACCTCGCCGTCGTCCGCACCGAGGAGCCCTTGCCGTCCTACCCGCGGATCGCCGACGACGACCCCGAGCAGGGCGACGACGTGACGGTCGTGGGCTATCCGGCGGGCGGCCGCCTGACCGTGACGGCCGGGCAGGTCATCGGCACCACGAGGGACCCTCTGCACGAGAACCTCGGCGAGGTCCTGGTCACGGACGCGCCCGTGGAGCCCGGGTCGTCCGGCTCGGCGGCCCTGGACGACGACGGCGAGGTCATCGGCGTCGTCTACGCGAAGACGACGGACGGACGGTCGTTGCTCGTCCCGCAGTCGACGCTGCGCGAGATGCTCGACGACTCCGCGTCGTTCACCGAGCTCGTGCCCTGCTGAGGCGCCGGCGTCAGCGTGCCGCGGCGATGCGCAGCTCGAGCGAGTCCACCCGGTCCGCGACCACCTTCGCCGCGGCCAGCCGCGCGTTGACCTGCCCGAGCACGGTGTCCAGCCCCGCGCGGTCCAGGCCCGGGTCCAGTGCCAGGACGACGGCGACCTCGGCCTTGCGGCCCGGCTCGGCGGAGGCGCGCACGACGTGCTGGACGGGCGCGGCCGCGTCGACGATGGCGCGAGCCACCTCGGCGTCGACCTCCAGCCCGTCGTCCGTCGGCACCAGGGCGGGACGCCACTCGATCCCCTGGGCCAGTGCCCAGACGGCGGGTCGGGGCACGAGCGCGGTCACCGGGCCTTCCGGGTCGACGACGAGCAGCGACCACTTCTCGTTGACCGCGGACAGTGCCGCGCGCGTCGCCTCGACCGGGACGGGACGTGCGTCCGCGCGCCAGGCCCGCATCGACGCGACCGACGTGAAGACCGGCAGGGCCCGCCGTCCGTCGGCGGACTCGAGCGCCACGACGCCCGAGGACGCCTCCTTGTCGACCGTGTGCTCGACACCGTCGTGCTCGACCGTGCCGGTCGCCTCCACCTCGGCGAGCACCGGGACGAGCACGCGGGTCTGCGCCAGACGTGCGACGACGTCCCGCAGCGGGGTGGTGCCGGCCTGCAGGCCGTCGAGCCGGCGCACGAGCTCGGGGTCGGCCGAGCCGTCGTCGCCGGCGAACTGGCTGGTCGGTTGGATGGACCTCATGGGCGCCCCGCGACGTCGAGCGCCTCGGGGAGCGTGAACGCGCCCGCGTAGAGCGCCTTGCCCACGACGGCGCCCTCGACGCCGTCACCGGTCAGTGCACGCAACGCGACCAGGTCGTCCAGCGAGGAGATGCCCCCGGAGGCGACGACCTTGGCCGGCGTCTTGGCCGCGACCTCACGCAGGAGCTGCACGTTCGGGCCGCGGAGCGTGCCGTCCTTGGTGACGTCGGTGACGACGTACCGGGAGCAGCCGGCGTCGTCGAGACGCGCGAGGACCTCCCAGAGGTCGCCACCCTCCTGCGTCCAGCCCCGCGCGGCGAGCGTCGTGCCGCGCACGTCCAGGCCGACGGCGACCTTGTCCCCGTGCTCGGCGATGACTCGTGCCGTCCACTCGGGATCCTCGAGGGCCGCGGTGCCGATGTTGACGCGGCGCGCGCCCGTCGCGAGGGCACGCTCCAACGACGCGTCGTCCCGGATGCCTCCGGAGAGCTCGACCTGGACGTCGACCTCGGCCACGACGCTCGCGAGCAGCTCCGCGTTGGAGCCGCGCCCGAACGCGGCGTCGAGGTCCACCAGGTGGATCCACTCCGCGCCGCCGGTCTGCCAGTCGAGAGCGGCGGCACGCGGGTCGCCGTAGGAGGTCTCCGAGCCGGCCTCTCCCTGGACCAGGCGGACGGCCTGGCCGTCGGCGACGTCGACGGCGGGCAGCAGGACGAGGCGTTCGGTCATGCGTCAGGACTCCAGTCGTGAGGGGTGGCGGGGCGGCCGGAGCGTCTCACAGCGACCGCACCCAGTTCTCGAGCAGGGTGGCGCCGGCGTCGCCGGACTTCTCGGGGTGGAACTGCGTCGCGGACAGCGGGCCGTCCTCGACGGCCGCGACGAACCGGGCGGGCTCCCCGGCCGGACCGTGGGAGGACCACGTGACGCGCGGAGGGACGTAGCGCGGGTCGGCGGCGTCGTCGTGCCCCTGGGTGAACGTCTGGGCCGCGTAGGAGTGCACGAAGTAGAACCGCTCCTGCTCGACCCCGGCGAACAGGGTGGATCCCGGCGCCGCCTCGACGCCCGACCAGCCCATGTGCGGCACCACGGGTGCCTCCAGCCGGTCGACGACGCCGCGCCACTCCCCCATGCCGTCGGCCCGGACGCCGTGCTCGACGCCCGCATCGAACATCACCTGCATGCCGACGCAGACTCCGAGCACGGGCCTGCCGCCGGCGAGCCGACGGTCGACGATCTGGTCGCCGCGAACCGCCCGGAGGGCTTCCATGCAGGCTGCGAACGCTCCGACGCCCGGGACCACCAGGCCGTCCGCCTCCGCGGCGGCGTGCCGGTCGGCCGTCAGCTCGACGTCGGCCCCGACCCGCTCGAGGGCGCGCACGGCGGACCGCACGTTGCCGAACCCGTAGTCGAGCACCACGACGCGAGGACGCGTCGTCGGGGCACCGTGAGGCGCGGGCCGCGCGTTGAGCTCGGCGGCGGCGCCGTCGTCGGGCAGCAGGCCGGGAGCGGCCGTCATCGCTTCTTCTTCCGTCCCTTGCGGGCCACCTGCGAGAGCATCCGCACCGCCTTGAGCCGGCCGATGCCCGTCGACGAGACCACACCGGGCAGGTCGGCGAGCGTGAGGTGTCCGGTCAGGAGGTCCTCGAGCGCGTCGGGCGCGCCGCCGAGCACGAGCCCGGGCGGCAGCTCACCGTCGTCCGTCCCGTCGACGTAGCGCACGCAGGTGAGCTGCTCGCCCCAGCGGGTGACGAGCACGAGCGGGACGCCCGCGACGAGCTGGGAGATCGAGACGGCGGCGCGGTTCGGCAGGTCGTCCGAGGTGTCGCGCAGCACGCCGAGCGCACCGACCGGCGTCGGGACGACGTCGACGTCGATGTCCGCCAGCGCGCACGCGGCCGCGAGCGGCTCCGCCTCGGCGACCTGGGTGATCAGGACCGCGAGCTCGGGCGCCCTGCGTGCTCCCGTGAGGCCCGACAGGTCGTCGGGGATCTCGATGTCTCCGGGCACGTCGGGCAGCTCCTGGTGCCCGGGCTGGTCAGGTGTGGAGGGACTGGGCACCCTACAGCGCTCCCTTGGTCGACGGGATGCCCTCGACGCGCGGGTCGCGGGCGACGGCGGCCCGCAGCGCGCGGGCCAGGGCCTTGAACTGGGCCTCGACGATGTGGTGCGGGTCACGGCCTGCCAGGACCCGGACGTGGAGGCAGATGTCGGCGTGGTGGGCGACCGACTCCAGGACGTGCCGGGTGAGGGACCCGGTGAAGTGGCCACCGATGAGGTGGTACTCCTGCCCGGCGGGCTCGCCGGAGTGCACCAGGTAGGGCCGTCCCGACACGTCGACGACGGCCTGGGCGAGCGCCTCGTCGAGGGGGACGAGGGCGTCGCCGAACCGCGCGATCCCCTTCTTGTCGCCCAGGGCTTGCTTGAGCGCCTCGCCGAGCACGATCGCGGTGTCCTCGACCGTGTGGTGGGCGTCGATGTGGGTGTCCCCCGTGGCCCGGACGGTCAGGTCGATCAAGGAGTGCTTGCCCAGGGCGGTGAGCATGTGGTCGTAGAACGGCACGGTGGTGGAGATGTCGGTCCGACCGGTGCCGTCGAGGTCCAGCTCGACGACGACGCTCGACTCGCTCGTGGTGCGCTCCACGCGCGCGGTGCGGTCTGCCATCACTGCTCCTTCTCGCCGATCACGTCGGTCAACGCGTCCTTGAACGCCTGCGTCTCGTCGGGCGTTCCCACCGAGACCCGCAACCAGCCCTCGGGGCCGGTCTCACGGATGAGCACGCCGCGGTCCAACAGCTGCTGCCAGACGGCGTGCCGGTCGTCGAGCACGCCGAAGAGGACGAAGTTCGCGTCGGTCTCGGCGACCTGGAGCGGCCGGCCGTCGACGTGCTGCTGGCGCAACCATGCCACGAGCTCGTCGCGCCCCGCACGCAGGTCCGCCACCTGGGCGAGCAGCGAGTCGCGGTGCTCGAGCGCCGCGCGGGCCGCGGCCTGGGTGACCGCCGACAGGTGGTACGGCAGCCGGACGACGCGGAGCGCGTCGACAAGCTCCGACGACGCCGCCAGGTAGCCGAGCCGCAGGCCCGCGGCCGCGAACGCCTTGGACATGGTGCGCGTCACGGCCAGGTGCGGATACCGGTCGAGGAGCGCGAGCGCCGACGGCGTGCCCTCGCGCCGGAACTCTGCGTAGGCCTCGTCGACCACGACCACGGCGGGCACCCGCGCCGCGGCGTCCAGGATCTTCTCGATCGTCGCGGTGGGCAGCGCGGTGCCGGTCGGGTTGTTGGGGCTGGCGAGCAGGACGACCGACGGCTGCTCGGCCTCGATGAGCGCGACCGCCTCTTCGGGGGCGACGGTGAAGTCCTCGGCCCGGCGGCCGGTCACCCACCGGGTGTGGGTGTCTCGCGCGTACTCGGGGTACATCGAGTACGTGGGGGCGAACGACACCGCGGTGCGGCCGGGCCCGCCGAAGGCCTGCAGGAGGTGCAGCATGATCTCGTTCGAGCCGTTGGCGGCCCACACCTGTGCGGGGTCGAGCCGCACGCCCGACTCCACTGCCAGGTAGTCCGCGAGGTCGGCCCGCAGGTCCCCGAAGTCGCGGTCCGGGTAGCGGTTCAGCGTGCGCGACGCCTGCGCGACGCGCTCGGCGATGGTCTCCACGACGGCGTCGGACGGCGCGTAGGGGTTCTCGTTGACGTTGAGCCGCACGGGCACGTCGAGCTGCGGGGCGCCGTAGGGCACCTCGTCGGCGAGCTCAGGGCGCAGCGGCAGCGCGGGAGCGTCAGGGGTGGTCACCGACCCAGTCTACGAGCGACCGGGCGGTGCTCCGCCTTGCCGTCAGGAGACGACGACGTCGGCACCGGAGATCTCGACGGCGATCTCTCCGAGGGGCTCGGGCGCCGGGCCGGCCTGCACCGCGGCGTCGGTGAGCGAGAACACCGAACGGTGGCAAGGGCACTCGAGGACGCCGTCGCCGGGGGTGACGGTGCAGCCCTGGTGGGTGCAGACCGCGCTGAACGCGTGCACCTCGTCCTCGGTCGGCCTGGTCACGAGCACCGGCACGCCGGCGACCTCGGCACTCACCGCGCCGCCGACCGGCACGTCGTCCAGGGCGACCACGGCCTGGCCCGCCGCAGAGGCGCTGACCTCGTCGGCCGACCGGTCCGAGCCCGTCCCCTCCGCGCACGCCACCAGGACGCCGCCGCCGGCCACGGCCCCCGCCACGAGGCCCGCGCCGCGCAGCACCTGGCGGCGTGACCGGCACCCGGCACCGGGAGAAGGCGGGGAAACGGTGGACTCGTTCATGGGACGGGCTCCTGGGAGGTCTCGTGGTGACGTCGGCCATACCGGGTGGCAGCATGTCCATCATGGACGCCCCCACCGGACCGGTGCCAGCGGCACGCGGCCGAGGCGCCGTCGGCCCCTCCTGGGTGTGGCGGTCCCTGGCCGCGTCCGGCGTGCTGGTCTCGGCCGTGGTGCACCTCGTGCTGTGGACCCGTGGCTACGACGACATCGACCTCGTGGGGCCGCTCTTCCTCGTCAATGCCGTCAGCGGCGTGGTCCTGGCCGTGCTGCTGCTCACGTGGCGGCACTGGCTGCCCCTGGTGGGCGGCATCGTCTTCGGCGCCGCGACGTTGCTGGCGTTCATCACCTCCGCCACGTCCGACCTGCTCGGTGTCTCGTCGGAGCTCGTCGGGGTGAACGAGCTCGTCGCCGCGGCCGCGGAGCTCGTCGCCGTCGTGGCCTCCACCGTGGCGCTCGTCCGAGAGCACGCGCACTGAGCCTGTGGACGACCACGGCGGGCTGTCGCCGATTCGGCCTACGATCGCAGGGTGACCTCCTCGGACGACCCGTACGCCGACCTCGTACCCGCCTGGACCGACGACGACGTCCCCCCGGACGACGACGTCCCCCCGCCGGTCGACGACGCGCCACCGGACGACGGTCTCGTCCCGCCGGCCGACGCCGCCGCTGCGCGCCCCGCCACCGACCGGTCGGAGGCCGCCAAGCGGGCCAAGCTCGCGATGCTGCGCGGCCTGATGGACACCGCCGGCGGCGAGGGCGGGACACTGCGCGAGCAGGCGACCGAGGCGCTGCGAGCCCTGGTCGGCCGGGACGACGCCGAGCTCCGTGACGACCAGTGGAGCGCGATCGAGGCGCTGGTGGCGTTCCACCGCCGCGCGCTGGTGGTGCAGCGCACCGGCTGGGGCAAGTCCGCGGTGTACTTCGTGGCGACCAGCCTGCTGCGTGCCCGCGGCGCGGGTCCCACGGTGATCGTCTCCCCGCTGCTCGCGCTCATGCGAGACCAGATCTCGGCCGCCGCGCGCGCAGGGATCCACGCGGTGACGATCAACTCCGCCAACGTCACCGAGTGGGACCAGGTGCACGCCCAGATCGCCGCCGGCGAGGTGGACGTCCTGCTGTGCTCCCCGGAACGTCTCAACAACCCCTCGTTCCGCGACGAGGTGCTGCCCCGCCTGGCGGCCGACGCCGGGCTCGTCGTGGTGGACGAGGCGCACTGCATCTCCGACTGGGGGCACGACTTCCGCCCTGACTACCGGCGCATCCGCACGCTGCTGGCCGACCTGCCGCCGGGCATCCCCGTGCTCGCCACGACGGCCACGGCCAACGAGCGGGTGACCCGCGACGTCGCCGAGCAGATGGCGGTCCACGCCGACGGACGCAGTGCGGGCGTGGCCGCCGACGACGGCGCGCTGGTGACGACCGACGACGTGCTCGTGCTGCGGGGCGCCCTCGACCGCGAGTCCCTGCACCTGGCGGTGCTCGAGCTCGGGGACCAGCCGACCCGCGTCGCCTGGCTGGTCGAGGCGCTGCAGGAGATCGACGGGTCCGGGATCGTCTACTGCCTGACCGTCTCCGCCGCCGAGGAGGTGGCGTCCCAGCTCCGGGGCGCCGGACTCGCCGTGGCCGCGTACACCGGGCGCACCGACCCGACGCAGCGTGCGCAGCTGGAGGAGGACCTCAAGGAGAACCGGGTCAAGGCCCTGGTCGCGACGTCCGCGCTCGGCATGGGCTTCGACAAGCCGGACCTCGCGTTCGTCGTGCACCTGGGGGCGCCGTCCTCCCCGATCGCCTACTACCAGCAGGTCGGCCGTGCAGGACGTGGCGTGGACGACGCCGTCGTCGTGCTGCTGCCCGGGCACGAGGACAAGGCGATCTGGGACTGGTTCGGGTCGCAGGCCTTCCCGGCCGAGCCCCAGGTCCGGGCCACCCTCGCTGCGCTCGCCCAGACGGGCGAGACGATGTCGACCGCGAACCTCGAGACGTACGTCGACCTCAAGCGGTCCCGCCTCGAGTCGATGCTCAAGGTCCTGGACGTCGACGGTGCGGTCCGCCGCGTGAAGGGCGGCTGGGTGGCCACCGGGGTCGAGTGGGTCTACGACGCCGCCCGGTACGAGCGCGTCGCCGAGACGCGCCGCACGGAGGCCCAGGCGATGCTCGACTACGTGGCCACGACGGGGTGCAGGATGCGGTTCCTGCGTGCGCAGCTGGACGACCCGGCGTTGCCCGACGGCTGGACGTGCGGTCGCTGCGACCGGTGCGGCGGGGTGACTCTGCCGCCCCCGCCGTCCAGCGAGTCGGTCGCCGAGGCTCGTTCGGAGATGGACCGTCCCGGCGTCGGGGTCGAGCCCCGCAAGATGTGGCCCTCCGGTCTGGCGACGCTCGGGCTGGACGTCAAGGGCAAGATCCCGGAGTCCGAGCGCGCCGAGCCCGGTCGCGCCGTCGCACGGTTCGACGGGCTGGGATGGTCGGGACCTGTGCGCGAGCTGTTCGCGCCGACGACGCCGGACGGCGAGACACCGACCGCGCTCCGGACCGCGGCGGCGCGGGTGCTCGACGACTGGGACGCGATCCGTACGGCTGGTGGCGCCGACGAGGGGTCCGGTGCCGCGCCTGACGCCGGTGTCGACCGGCGGCTCGTCGTCGAGGGTGTGGTCGCCGTGCGCTCCGTGACGCGGCCGCAGCTCACCTATCACCTGGCCAACGGCCTGGCGTCCTACCTGGGCGTCCCGCTCATCGGGGCCGTCGGTCCCGCGCCGGGAGCCGAGGAGCCAGGCCGGCACGACGTGAACTCGGCCATGCGGCTCGCCGGCGTCGTCCAGCGGCTGCGGCTCGAGCTCGGCGAGGCAGCACTGTCCGGCCTCCCGGGTCGCACCGTGCTGCTGGTGGACGACTGGACCGAGTCGGGGTGGACCCTCACCGTCGCGGCACGGCTCCTGCGCCAGGCCGGCGCGGCAGCGGTCCACCCGTTCGTGCTCGGCGTGCGCTAACCGTCGAGCAGGCCGCGCACGTCGTCGGCGGCGAGCGCCCCGGCGAACGCTCCGGCGTCGTCGTCGAGGACCGCGTCGAACAGCGCGGCCTTGCGCTGGGCGAGCGCCATGACCTTCTCCTCGATGGTGTCGGCGGCGACCATCCGGGTGACGACCACCCGGCGGGTCTGGCCGATCCGGTGCGTGCGGTCGATGGCCTGCGCCTCGGCCGCCGGGTTCCACCAGGGGTCGAGCAGGTAGACGTAGTCCGCCTCGGTGAGGTTGAGGCCCACGCCGCCCGCCTTGAGGCTGATGAGGAACACCGGAGCGGTGCCCTGTTTGAATCCGCGGATCACCGCCGCCCGGTTCCGGGTGCTCCCGTCCAGGTAGGCCACGGGCAGGCCGGCCTCCGCGCACCGCTCCTCCACGCGGCGCAAGAACGAGGTGAACTGGGAGAACACCAGGGCTCGATGTCCCTCGGCGGCGAGCTCGACGAGCTGGTCGACGACGGTGTCCAGCTTGGTCGAGGTGGTCCCGGCGTAGGCGTCGTCGACGAGTGCGGCGTCCAGGGCGAGACGCCGCAGCGTCGTCAGGGAGCGGAAGATCGCCGCGCGGTTGGCCTCGAAGTCGCTGAGCAGGCCCAGCAGCCGCTGCCGCTCACGCTGCAGGTGCGTGTCGTAGACCTTGCGGTGGTCGGGAGCGAGCGGCACCCTCAGCACCTGCTCCTGGCGGGCGGGCAGCTCCGGAGCGACCTGCGCCTTGGTGCGTCGCAGCATCAGCACCCGGATGCGCCGCTTGAGACGTTCCAGCGCACGGTTTCCCGCCGCGATGACCGCGGCGTCGTCGTCCTGGGCGGCGGCGGCGACCGGTCGGATGGTCTCGGCCCGGAAGCGGTGCAACGACGGGTACAGCCCCGGTGCCACGATCGCGAGCATCGCCCACAGCTCGGTGAGGTTGTTCTCCAGCGGCGTGCCCGTGATCGCCAGCTTGAAAGGGACGTCGAGCCGGCGAGCCGTCTGGTTCGCCCGGGTGCGCGGGTTCTTCGCGAACTGGGCCTCGTCCAGGATCAGGCCGGACCACTCGAGAGCGTCGAACGCCTCGAACTCCAGCCTGTACACGGCGTACGAGGTGACGACGACGTCGGCGCCGTCGACGATCTCGGCCAGGCGACGGCCCAGCTTCTTGGTCGTGGCGGCGAGAGCGGCCACCTCCAGGCCGGGAGTGAAGCGCGCAGCCTCGTCGACCCAGTTGCCGACGACGGACGCGGGCGCCACGACGACGAACGGTAGTGCGGTCTGCCCGTCGGCCGCCGCGTCCGCGCGGACGCGGGCGAGGAAGGCGAGCGTCTCGACCGTCTTGCCGAGCCCCATGTCGTCCGCGAGGATGCCGCCGAGCCCGTGCTGCCACAGGTAGGTGAGCCACTCGTACGCCTGGTGCTGATAGGGACGCAGGTCAGCATGCAACCCCTCTGGGGGCTCGAGGTGCACCGGTGTGCCACCCCCGTCGGCGATCCGGCGCAGGTCCGCCACCGAGCGGAGCCACCGGTCGGGGACCCGTACCTCGTCCGCGGACTCCTCCAGCTCGCCCCAGAGCTGGGTGTCGTAGCGGCTCAGGCTGAGGCGCCCCGGCCGGTCGCTGAGCGCGGTGGCCTCCTCGATGAGCGAGCGCAGCCGGCCGAGCGAGCGCTGGTTCAGGTGCAGCCACGAACCGTCCACGAGCAGCAGCCGCTTGCGTCCGTGCGCCAGAGCGGTGAAGAGTTTCGTGAACGGCACCTCCTTGCCGGCGACCGTCACCGAGATGCCCAGGTCGAGCCAGTCGGAGCGTCCGGACGGCGCACCGTCGACGACCACGCGCGGGCGCCCGTCCAGGTGGTGGTAGTCGGGCGCCGGGTCGCCCTCGACCCGCACCTCGGCGGCCGCGAGCGCCGGCAGCACGTCCTGCGCCAGGTCCAGGGCGTCTAGCCCGGTGAACCGCTGGTGGTCGTCGATCTCGAACCGCTCGAACCCGGCGATGCCGCGGACCACGGACGTGGCCTTCTCCCGAATCTCCGCCTCGGTCTCCGGGTCGCGGCCCGGGTCCGCCACCGCACCCGTCAGCGGGACGGCACGGGGCTCCCCGTCTCCCCGCGGGTAGCGCCACGTCCAGGTCAGGTCGGCGTGCTCGGGCGAGCCGAACAGGGCGGTGGCGACGAGCAGGGGCCGAGGGTTCTCCGGCAGCTCCACGCTCCCGTCCGAGGCGACGCGAGCGGCACGGCGCAGGGCGGGCAGATGCTCGGTGAAGAACTCGTCGACGTCCGACGCCGGCACGTCGGTGGGGCCGAGCGCCACCAGCTCGCGGACGCCCTCCCCGAGTCGCTGCGAGGCCGGACCGATCCGGAGCACCGCCCGGCCGTCTCTCGTCTCGACGGCGTACAGGCCGGTGTCGCCGACGGTGCCGAGCTGCGCCTCGCCGGACGCGTCGGCCCCGTCCAGGGCGACGACGGGCGACAACCGCACCCCGTCGGCCGACGCCGCGACCTCGAGCCGGACCGTCGCCGCCCTCGCCAGGTGGACGTCGTCACGGGCTCCGTGGCCGACGAACGGGATCTGCAGGTCTGCGGCCTCGGCCAGGAGCGCCCACAACCCTCGCCCGCCGGCGTCGAGCGGACGCCACGCGTCCCGGGACCGCACGGAGCGGTCCTCGAGGGCGGCGCCCAGGTCCGCGAACCAGCGCCGCACCTCCGGCACGGGTGTGGCGCGGACACCGGCGAACGCGTAGAGGCCACGGGTCAGGGCGTCCCAGCTCGCCTCAGGGGCCGTCTTCCAGCCGCCGCCGCGCGACGGGACCACCGGCCGGACCGACAGCCCGGGAGCGGCCTCCCCCAGGGCGCCGTCGAGGCGGAAGCGCAGCGCGACGGGCAGCACTCCGCCGGACGACGGAGCCGCCGTCGGACCGGAAGCGCCCGTGACGGCGGCGAGACGGTCCCGCCAGTCCGTGCCGCCCGTGCCGCTCCGGCCTTCCTCGCCGTGCGGGCGGACGTGGAGCAGCGTGGCCGCGACGTGCTTGCAGTCGACCGCGACCGGGCACGAGCAGGACGAGGCGTGGAACGCGTAGCGACCCGCGTCGTCGACCACGAACCAGATGCGGCAGTCGTAGGGCTGCGGGCCGCTGCCCGCCACCCGCGCGCTCAGGACGAGCCCGTCGGCGTCCCACCGCCAGGAGGCGACCATGCCCGCGCGCTGGTAGCCCTGCGCACGGCGGAACGTCGTGGTGCCCACGATCCCGCCGACGACGAGCGGGTCGAGCCGGGGCGGCAGGGCGGAAGGGGCGGGCATGGGACCCATCGTCCCACCACGCCCTGACACGACCAGCTCAGAAGCGGCCGCGCACCGCCTCGCCGTGCGCGGGAAGGTCCTCGTCGACCGCGATCGCGGCGATGCGGTCGGCCACCTTCGCCAGCGCCTCCCGGGAGTAGTCGACGACCTGCACCGAGCGCAGGAACGCGTGCACGCCCAGCCCGCTGGCGAAGCGTGCGGTCCCGCCCGTGGGCAGCACGTGGTTCGAACCCGCCATGTAGTCGCCGAGCGAGACCGGCGAGTACGGGCCGACGAAGATCGCCCCCGCCGACCGGACGCGCTCGGCGAGCTCGGCGGCCCTCTCGGTCTGGATCTCCAGGTGCTCGGCGCCGTAGGCGTCGACCACCGACAACCCTTGGTCGAGGTCGTCCACCAGCACCACCGCCGACTGCGGTCCGGCGAGCGCCGTCGTGACGCGGGCGGCGTGCTTCGTGGCCTCCGCGAGGTCCACCAGCTTCGCCTCCACCGCGCCTGCGAGCTCCACCGACGGCGTCACGAGCACCGAGGCCGCCATCAGGTCGTGCTCGGCCTGGCTGACGAGGTCGAGCGCCACGTGCCCCGCGTCGGCGGTGTGGTCGGCGAGGACGGCGATCTCCGTGGGACCGGCCTCGGCGTCGATGCCGACGACGCCGCGCACGAGCCGCTTGGCGGCGGCGACGTAGACGTTGCCCGGACCGGTGACGACGTCGACCGGCTCGCAGAGGACCTCTCCGTCGACAGGCTCGCTCCCGTACGCGCCGTAGGCGAACATCGCCACCGCCTGGGCACCGCCGACCGCGTAGACCTCGTCGACGCCGAGCAGGGCGCACGCCGCCAGGATCGTGGGGTGCGGGAGGCCGCCGGAGTCCTTCTGCGGGGGCGAGGCCACCGCGAGGGACGGCACGCCCGCCTCCTGCGCGGCGACGACGTTCATGATCACCGACGACGGGTAGACCGCCAGGCCGCCCGGCGCGTAGAGACCCACGCGCTCGACGGGGATCCAGCGCTGCCGCACCTCCGCGCCGTCGGCCAGGACGGTCGTGTGCTCGGTGGGCATCTGGTCGGCGTGCACTGCTCGCACGCGGACGATCGCCTCCTCGAGCCCGTCGCGGACGAGCGGGTCGAGGCCGGCCAGGGCCTCGTCGATCGCGTGCCGGGGCACCCGCAGATGATCCGGGCGCACCCCGTCGAAACGCTCGCCCAGGTCGCGCAGCGCGGCGGCGCCACGGGTCCGGACGTCGGTCAGGATCGGAGCGACGGCGTCGACGGCCTGCTCCACGCCGACCTCAGGGCGCGGCAGCACCCTCAGCAGCTCGGCGCGGGACAGGACCTGTCCACGAAGATCGATGCGTTGGATCACGTCCCCAGTCTAGGCCGTGCCCTACGGGCCCGGCCGGTCGTCCCGGACGGTGGTCGCTGGGACAATACGAGGCATGGACAACCCCCTCGAGGTCCCGATCCGCGACGACGTCATCCGGCTCGGCCAGTTCCTCAAGCTCGCCGGCCTCGCCGAGTCCGGGAACCACGCCCGCGACCTCGTGGCCGACGGCGACGTCCGCGTCGACGGCGAGACCGAGACGCGGCGCGGGCGTCAGCTGCGCGCCGGCGCACGGGTGACGGTCGTCGGCCCCGAGGGCGAGGAGACCGCCGTCGTCGTTCAGGACGACATGTAGGCCGACGCCATCACCCGGTCCGGGGTCAGCTGCAGCACGATCCGGTCCGGGTCGTGCTCGAGCTGCCGGAACCGCTTCGCGTAGCGGCGGACCGCCTCGGCCACCTCGTCAGCGTCCTCCACGACGGCGATCGTCCCCTCGAGCGTCATCCACCGGCCGCCGTCGACCTGGCAGACGGCAGCCCGTGGCGGCTCACCGTCCGGTCCCCGGCGGCGGGCGTTGCGCGCCTTGACCGACGTGCGCCGCGCGGTGATCCGCACGACACCCCGCTCGGCGTCCCAGGTGAAGGCCACGGGGACCACGTGCGGCGTGCCGTCGGCGCGCAGCGTGGTCAGCGTCGCGAGGTGCCGTTCCGTGACGAAGACGAGCTGCTCGGGGTTGAGTCGGATCACGGGCGCGAGCCTACGCCCCCTGCCGCGCGTCCCGGACCGTCGAAGCCGCGGACCGTCACGCGCGGGACGGCGCCGTCGTGCAGGGCACGCA
The DNA here is from genome assembly GCF_048065335.1 of Isoptericola maris. Lineage (NCBI taxonomy): Bacteria > Bacillati > Actinomycetota > Actinomycetes > Micrococcales > Promicromonosporaceae > Isoptericola > Isoptericola maris. The sequence goes on from NZ_JBLUNY010000005.1 coordinate 45,508, forward strand.
GCACCACCAGCTCGTGGGGCACGACCGGCTCCGGCAGGTGCACGAACGGGAACCAGCGCAGGTCCGCCGCCTTGTCGCGCTCCTGCAGCACGGGGTCGCCCTGCCACCGGCTCGCCGCGAAGAAGAAGTCGACCCGCTGCTCCAGCGCCGGGCCGCCGGGCAGTCCCCGGTGCATCACGGTCAACGCCTCGAGGTCCGCCGGTGCGACGGTCACCCCGAGCTCTTCGCGCGCCTCCCGCACGGCGGCCTCGAGCACCGACTCGCCCTCCTCGACGTGGCCCGCCGCGCCGGCCGCCCAGTACCCGTCCATGAAGCCGGTGCCGGACCGCAGCTGCAGCAGCACCTGACCCTCGCGGCGCAGCAGCAGGTAGACGGCCGGCACCACGCGGAACCGGTGGCCCGCGGTGCCGTCGTCCCAGGCGGCGCTCATGACAGGCAGCTCGGGCCGAGCAGGGCCTTGAGGTCGCCGAAGAGCGCGGGCGACTTCTCGACCCGCAGCCGGTCGGCCGCGCGCACCACCGTCTTCTTGCCGGGCTCGGCCACGTGCACGTGGACCTCGGCCGGTCCCGGGTGCGACGTCAGCACCTCGCGCAACCGCACCATCACCGGCTCGACGCACCGCGTGTGGGGCACGGTCACCTGCACCGGGGAGTCGGCCACCGCCGAGGTGTCCGGCAGGGTCACCTCCTGCGCCTGGAGCTGCATCTGCTCGTCACGCCGACGGACCCGGCCCTTGAGCGTGACCACCTGGTCCTCGGCGAGGACGGTGGAGTAGGCCAGGTAGGTCTCGCCGAAGAACATGACCTCGACGGAACCCTCCAGGTCCTCGATGGTCACGGCCGCCCACGGGTTGCCGTTCTTGCTCATCTTGCGCTGCACGGAGGTCAGCAGCCCGGCGACGGTGACGGAGGAACCGTCCGGACGGCCCTCGTCGGCCATGAGCGACGCGATGGACGTGTCGGCCGCACGCGCCAGCACGTGCTCCATGCCGGACAACGGGTGGTCCGAGACGTACAGCCCCAGCATCTCCCGCTCGAACGCGAGCAGCTGCTTCTTGTCCCAGTCCGGCAGGTCCGGCACGTCGACGCTGAAGCTCATCTTCTCGTCGCCCGCGCCCAGGTCGGCGAACAGGTCGAACTGCCCCTTCGCCTCCTCGCGCTTGACCGAGATCACCGAGTCCACCGCCTGCTCGTGGACGACGAGCAACGCGCGGCGCGGGTGCCCGAGGGAGTCGAACGCCCCGGCCTTGATCAGCGACTCGATGGTGCGCTTGTTGCACACCACGGCCGGCACCTTGTCGAGGAAGTCGGTGAACGAGGTGAAGTCGCCGTGCTCCTCGCGGGCCGCGAGGATCGCCGAGACGACGTTCGCGCCGACGTTGCGCACCGCCGTCAGCCCGAACCTGATGTCGTCACCGACGGCCGTGAACTTCGCGGCCGACTCGTTGACGTCCGGCGGCAGGACGGTGATGCGCATCCGGCGGCACTCGCCGAGATACAGCGCCATCTTGTCCTTGTCGTCCCGCACGGACTGCAGGAGCCCCGCCATGTACTCCGTGGGGTACTTCGCCTTGAGGTACGCCGTCCAGTAGGCGACCAGCCCGTACCCGGCGGAGTGCGCCTTGTTGAACGCATAGCCGGCGAACGGCACCAGGACGTCCCAGACGGCCTTGATCGCAGCGTCGGAGTAGCCCCGCTCCTTGCAGCCGGCCTCGAAGTTCACGAACTCCTTGGCGAGCACCTCGGGCTTCTTCTTGCCCATGGCGCGGCGCAGGAGGTCCGCCTGGCCGAGCGAGTAGCCCGCGAGGATCTGCGCGGCGCGCTGCACCTGCTCCTGGTAGACGATCAGACCGTAGGTCTCGTCCAGGACCTCGGACAACGGCTCGGCCAGCTCACGGTGGATCGGCTCGATCTTCTGCATGCCGTTCTTGCGCAGCGCATAGTTCACGTGCGAGTTCATGCCCATCGGCCCGGGTCGGTACAGCGCGATGACCGCCGAGAGGTCGTCGAACTTGTCGGGACGCATCTGGCGCAGCAGCGAGCGCATCGGGCCGCCGTCGAGCTGGAACACGCCGAGGGTCTCGCCGCGGGCGAGCAGCTCGTAGGTGGCGACGTCGTCGAGCGGGACGTGCTCGATCTCGACCGCGTCCTTGCCGTTCATGGTGATGTTCTCGAGCGCGTCGTCGAGGATCGTGAGGTTTCGGAGCCCGAGGAAGTCCATCTTGATCAGGCCGAGACCCTCGGACGTCGGGTAGTCGAACTGTGTGATCACCGCGCCGTCCTGCGGGCGCCGCATGATCGGGATGACGTCGATCAGCGGCTCGCTCGACATGATCACGCCCGCCGCGTGGACGCCCCACTGGCGCTTGAGCCCTTCGATGCCGCGCGCCGTCTCCACCACGCGCTGGGCCTCGGGGTCGGTGTCGTGCACCTGCCGGAACTCGGAGGCCTCCGAGTAGCGCTCGTGCTCGGGGTCGAAGATGCCGGACAGCGGGATGTCCTTGCCCATGACGGGCGGCGGCATCGCCTTGGTGAGCTTCTCCCCCATCGCGAACGGGAATCCGAGCACGCGGGAGGCGTCCTTGAGGGCCTGCTTGGCCTTGATCGACCCGTAGGTGACGATCATCGCCACCCGGTCGTCGCCGTACTTGTCGCTCACGTAGCGGATGACCTCGGCGCGCCGGCGCTCGTCGAAGTCGACGTCGACGTCCGGCATGGAGACGCGTTCCGGGTTGAGGAACCGCTCGAAGATCAGTCCGTGCTCGAGCGGGTCGAGCTCGGTGATGCCCATCACGTAGGACACCATCGAGCCGGCCGCCGAACCACGGCCGGGGCCGACGCGGATGCCCTGCTCCTTGGCCCAGTTGATAAAGTCGGCGACGACGAGGAAGTACCCCGGGAAGCCCATCTGGATGATGACCTCGGTCTCGTACTTCGCCTGCGCACGGACCTCGTCCGGCACCCCCGCCGGGTAGCGGCGGTGCAGGCCGTGCTCGACCTCCTTGACGAACCAGGAGATCTCGTCCTCGCCGTCGGGCACCGGGAAGTTCGGCATGTAGTTCGCGCCGGTGTCGAACGAGACCTCGCACCGCTCCGCGATGAGCAACGTGTTGTCGACCGCCTCCGGCATCTCGGCGAACAGCCGCCGCATCTCGGCACCGGACTTGACGTAGAAGTTGTCGCCGCTGAACGCGAACCGGCTACCACCCTGGTCGTAGGTCGGCTCGTCCAGCGTGGACCCGGAGTTCACCGCCAGCAGCACCTCGTGCGCGTGGGAGTCCTCCTGCTTGGTGTAGTGCAGGTCGTTGGTCGCGACCAGCGGCGCCCCGATGTGCTCCGCCAGGCGCAGCAGGTCCTTGGACGTGCGGGACTCGATCTCGATCCCGTGGTCCATGAGCTCGACGAAGTAATTCTCCTTGCCGAAGATGTCCTGGTACTCCCCGGCCGCCCGGACCGCGTCGTCCCACTGGCCGAGGCGCAGGCGCGTCTGGATCTCGCCGGACGGGCAGCCCGAGGTGGCCATCAGGCCCTCGGCATAGGTCTCGAGCAGCTCGCGGTCCATGCGCGGCCACTTGCCCATCTGGCCGTCCAGGGACGCCAACGACGACGCCCGGAACAGGTTGTGCATGCCGGTGTTGTCCCGGGACCACAGCGTCATGTGGGTGTAGGCGCCGCCCGCGGAGACGTCGTCGCGCCGCTGGTGCTGCTCGCCCCACTGGACCTTGGTGCGGTCGTGCCGGCTGGTGCCCGGCGTGACGTACGCCTCGACACCGATGATCGGCTTGACCCCGAACTTCTGCGCGGTGCTCCAGAAGTCGAACGCCCCGAACAGGTACCCGTGGTCGGTGATCGCGATCGCCTTCTGGCCCAGCCGCGCCACCTCGGTGAACAGGTCGTTCATCCGGGCCGCACCGTCCAGCATCGAGTACTCGGTGTGGACGTGGAGGTGGACGAAGTCGTCGTTCTTCTCAGGTGCGTCCGGCATGGGGTCGAGTCTAGGAGCCGCCACCGACCTTCGACGACGCCCCTCGCCGGATCCCCCGGCACCGCCCCGCGCCGTCCGCGTACAGTGCTCCCAACACCCGCCCGGAGAAGGAGGAGCCGTGGCCTCAGTGACGAGTGCCGACGTCGCCCGCGCCGCGGGGGTCTCCCGCACCACCGTCAGCTACGTCCTCAACGACACCCCTGGTGCGTCCGTCTCCGAGGCGACCCGCGAGCACGTCCGGGCGACGGCCTCCCGGCTGGGGTACGCGCCGTCGGCGGCCGCTCGCACGCTGCGACGCGGGCGCAGCGACCTGGTCGTCTGCGTGCTGCCCGACTGGCCGACCGGCCCCGTCGTGGACTCGCTGCTGGACCACCTCACCGACGTGCTCGCCGAGCGCGGGCTGTTCGTGCTGGTCCACCACCACCGCGACTCGCGCGCGCTGGCCGAGCTGTGGCGGGCCGTGACACCACGCGCCGTCGTCGGGCTCGCCCCGTTCCTCCCCGCCGACGTGCGGGCGATGGAGCAGGCCGGGATCGCCGTCGTCGGGTCGGTCGAGTCCGCCGACGGCGGGGCCTTCGACCGCTCGCAGCACGACCTCGCCGTGCTCCAGGTCGACCACCTGACCGCCCGCGGGCACCGCTGGGTCGCGTTCGCCACGACGACGGACGGTCGGCTGCGCCGGTTCGGCGACGCCCGCTTCGCCGGGGTCCGCGACGCCTGCGCGGCACGCGGGCTGCCCGAGCCCCGGCAGGCCGCCGTGCGGACGGACGAGCCGGCCGGCGCGACGGTCCGCTCCTGGCACGCGAGCGGCGTCACCGCCGTCGCCGCGTACAACGACGAGGTCGCCCTGGCCCTGCTCGCCGGCGCCCGGGACGCCGGCCTGGCGGTCCCCGACGATATCGCGGTGATCGGCGTCGACGACGCCCCCGCCGCCCGGGTCACGACGCCCCCGCTGACCACCGTGGCCCAACCGGTGACGGCCCAGTCCGAGCACCTGGCGGCGAGCGTGCTGGCGGTGCTCGACGGGCACGGGCGGCCGCCCTGGCCGGACGACCCCGCCCGCGTCGTCGTGCGATCGTCGACCTGACGCCGCTCGGCGCCGGTCAGGGCACCGGGTAGTCCACGACGTACTCCGGGGACCCCGACGTCGACGGCGGCACCGCGTCGCCCACCCCGTTGACGACGTGCTGGATCGTGCCGGCACTGAGGTTGACCGTCATGAGGTGGTGCAGCCGAACCCCCGGTACCTGCGGCACCGAGAACCCGTTCTCCGTGATGATCTCCGGGTTGTTCTGGTTGAACACGTACACGCCCGCGCCGAACAGGCGGTGCCGCTCGACGTCGTCGGCGACCTTGTACCCCTCCCAGCCGAGCGTGCCGTCCGGCTGCGTCCAGTCCGCCTGGGTCGGCGGGTCGTAGGGCAGCTCGTTCTGGTAGAGGACCACGGTGCCGTCCTCGCCGTTCCAGATCGTGTTGTGCTCCTGGAAGTGCTCGACGAAGAGCCCGGTGGCGGTGACGCGGTCGCCGTCGACCACCACGCCGTTGCGGCCGACGTTCGTGGCCCAGCGCTCCGTGTCGCCGTTGACGCCCGCGGACCCGTCCGTCGCGAAGCCCTCGACGCCGTGGTCGCCGCGCCACACCCAGGTGTGGTCGATGAGCACGTCGTGCGAGTTCACGTCGAGAGCCACGTCCGCCTTGCCGACGTGCGGGCCGCCCACCCGGAAGTACACGTCGGACAACGTGATCGGGTCGGCGGCGTCCGACCTGTGGTTCTTGCCGCGCTCCTTGCCGATGCGCAGCAGCGCCGGCGACTCCTCGGTCCCGGCGTCGATGGAGACACCGGCCACGACGACCCCGGAGGTGTCGGCGACCGTCAGCGGCACCGCGCCGTCGACGGCGGTGAGCGTGGCGTGCCCCATGCCGAGCACGACCGTGCCCGGCCGCTTGACGGAGATGCTCCGGTCGACGTCGTAGACGCCGGGCGTGAGCAGCAGGTGCTTTCCGCGAGCCAGCTGGCTGTTGATCCTCGCCACGGAGTCGCCGGGCCGTGCGACGTAGAAGTCCGCGATCGGCAGCGTGCGGCCGGGGGCGAGGCCGTCGGCCCACGAGACGCCGCGAGTATCCGTCTGCGCGGCGGGGACGCGCACCTGGTAACGCCCCTCGTCGTCGACGAACAGGTACGGCTTCTCACGGCTCACCGGCGTCGTCTCGAGCGTGGTGTACGGCTCCGTCGGAAAGTTCTGCTCGCCCGGCGCACCGTCGACCCCGGCGAAGACCTGGTTCCACACCGCGTTGGACCAGCCGCCACCGAGCTCGCTGTTGCGCGTGAGCCACTGCTGCTGCGAGCCGTTGGTCACCTCGGTGTCGAACCGGGAGTCGGCGATGAAGCCGCCGCTGGCGTACTGCGGGCCCGCCGAGCAGTAGTCCATGAGCGAGAGCGGGCCGCGCACGTCGAGACGACGCATCGAGACAGCCTGCGACACCGCCCAGAAGTTCGTCGTCGCCTCGCAGTCGCCCTGGCCCGCGGTGTTCACGTCGAGCGACAGGTTCGACACGGTCCGCCAGAAGTTGACCAGCGCGATGCAGTTCGGGTTCGCGGGGTCGTCCGAAAGGCAGCGGTTGCGCACCTCGATCGTGCCGTCGACGGTGACGTCGGACGGCGAGGCGCCCAGACCGGCGACCTCGGTGTAGTACCCGACGTCGATCTGCAACGGATCCTCGGCCGAGCCGTAGGTGCCGGGCAGGAAGTAGACGGCGTGCCGGTCGGTACCCATCTCGGCGTCGACCTGCCGGTCGTGCAGGGAGTCCATCGTGGCCTGGATCTCGTCCTGCGGCGTGCTGGGACCGAACACGGTCACGTGCGGGCCGAAGTCCGGGTCGGTGGCGTCGACCAGGTCGGGCCGGGCGGCCTGCGCGCCGGGCATGGTGGCGATGGCGGTCACGAGAGCTGCTCCTGCGGCGACGGCAGGCACGAGCCGGCGGCGCGGCTGCCGTGCGCTCGCTCGTGCCGCTGCGTGGGGTGATGACATGCGTCCTCCTCGTCGAGGTCGTGGGTGACTCGTGTCACCCGTCGCCACGAGAGTAGCCCGCTGCTGCCACCGGGACAAGCGCCGTCAGGCGTAGGCGCCGCGGACGACCTCGAGAGCCGACTGCAGGTCGTCGGGGTACTCGCTGCTCACCTCGACGCGGCCACCCGTCAGCGGGTGCTCGAAACCCAGCCGCATCGCGTGCAGCCACTGCCGCTCGAGCCCGACCCTCGATGCCAGCACCGGGTCCGCGCCGTACGTGAGGTCACCCACCAGCGGGTGCCGCAACGCCGCGAAGTGCACGCGGATCTGGTGCGTCCGACCCGTCTCCAGGTGCACCTGCGCCAACGAGGCCGCCGGGAGCATCTCGAGGACCTCGTAGTGCGTCACCGACGCCTTGCCCTCCGCCACCACGGCGAACCGGTAGTCGTGGTGCGGGTGCCGGCCGATGGGCGCGTCGATGGTCCCGGTCGTCGGCTCGGGGTGGCCCTGGACCAGCGCGTGGTAGACCTTGTCCACCGTGCGCTCCTTGAAGGCGCGCTTCAGTCCGGTGTACGCCAGCTCGCTCTTGGCCACGGCCATCAGGCCGGAGGTCCCGACGTCCAGCCGGTGCACGATCCCCTGACGCTCGGCCGCCCCCGACGTCGAGATCCGGTACCCCGCCGCCGCCAAGGCTCCGACCACCGTCGGTCCCGTCCACCCCGGCGACGGGTGCGCTGCGACCCCGACCGGCTTGTCGACGACCACGACGTCGTCGTCCTCGTAGGCGATCCGCATCCCCTCGACGGGCTCGGCGACGACCGGCGGCGCCGACGACACCTCGGGCACGTCGACCTCCAGCCAGCCACCGGGGGCCACCCGGTCCGACTTGCCGACCTCCCGGCCGTCGAGACGCACCGCTCCGGCGGCGGCGAGCTCTGCCGCCTGCGTGCGCGAGAAGCCCAGCATGCGCCCGAGGGCGACGTCGACCCGCTCTCCGGCCAGGCCGTCCGGCACCGGCAGCGTGCGCACTGTCATCAGGCGGCGTCCCGGGCCTCGCGGCTGCCGTCGATCCCGATGCCGCGGAACGACAGCACGATGATCATGCCCGCCGCGGCCACGATCGCGATGTCGGCAACGTTGCCGACGAAGAAGTCGGCGTAGGCGATCATGTCCACGACCTCACCGCGGGCGAACCCTGGTTGGCGCAGCAACCGGTCGCCGAGGTTACCGAGGGCACCGCCGAGCAGCAGCCCGAGCGCGACCGTCCAGCCCGCCGAACCCAGCCGGCGCATCGCCCGCACGATGACCACGACGACCGCCACCACGACGATCGTGAGGACCCAGGTGTACCCGTTGGCCATGAAGGACAGGGCCGCCCCCGGGTTGAACACCAGGGTGAGGCCGAGCAGGTCACCCAGGAGCGCGACGCGCACGCCCTCGGTGAGCGCGGACAGCGCCCACCACTTCGTGAGCTGATCGACGACGAGGACCACCGCCGCCAGCAAGAACGCCCACCGACCCAGCCGGCCGCGGCGCACCGACGTCTCGGGAGGGAGCGTCGGTGCAGACGTCTCGGGCTCGTCGGGGATCTCGGGAACCGGCTCGGCACCGGTGGGCGTGGAGGACATCGCGCCCGATTCTACGGTCAGCGCCGCTCCTCGCGCGCCTTCGCCTCCACCGACAGCGTCGCCCGCGGGAAGGCCTGCAACCGCGCCTTGCCGATCGGGTGCCCGGTGATCTCGCAGGTGGCGTAGGTGCCGTTGCTGATCCGGCCGATCGCGTGCGACGTCTGCGCCAGCAGGTCACGCAGGTTGTTCACCAGCGTCAGCTCCTGCTCGCGCTCGAGGGCGCTCGAGCCGTAGTCGGCCTGGTCGTCCCCCGCACCGTCCCCGGAGTTGCGCAACAGGTCGCTCAGCTCGGCGTCCGCTGCGGCCAGCTCCCGGGTGTAGCGCTCACGGTCCTCCAGCAGGAGGAAGGCGAGCTCGGACACCTCCTGGAGCGTCCAGGGGTCCTCCCCGTCACGCACCGGGAACTTCTTGACGTCCCGCGCGAGGTTCGGGAACTCGCCCCGGACCGTCTCTCGCTGGGAGGTGGAGAGCTTGGCCATTCGCTGCCCTTCCGTTCGTGAGGTCACCGCAGCGTAAGTGCGCGGACCGGCCCGCACAACAGCACGCGCCGAGGTGGCGTGTCCTGGGGTAAGGCCGGTCCGCGCAGGGACCGCTCCGGAGGTCCGCTCAGAGTTCCTGCGGACGCCCCGCGCCGGCGTTCTGCCGCTGCGGCGGGAGCGCCGAGCCGCGGGCGTCCAGGTCACCGAGCAGGTTCTGCAGGAAGCTCTTGAGCCGCGTGCGGTAGTCCCGCTCGAACAGCCGGAGCTCGTCGATCTTGCGCTCGAGGAGCGAACGCTCCTGCTCGAGCTGGGAGAGCGTGCGGTGGCTCGTCTCCTCCGCCTCGCGCACGATGCGGCTGCCCTCCGACTTCGCCTCGGAGATCAGGCGGTCACCCTCCTCCTGGCCCGAGCGCACGTAGTCGTCGTGCAGCTTCTGGGCGAGCTGGAGCATGCCGGTGGCCGACTCCGGCTCTGCGTGCGGCTTGTCGCCGGCCGGCTGCGCAGCGGCCGCAGCGGCGGCCGCTGCCTGGACCTGCGCCGCGACGTCTGGCTGCTCGGCGGACTGCTGCGCGGCCTCGCTGCGGCTCAGCTCACCCACACGGCGCTCGGCCGCGGCGAGCTTGGATCGCAGGTCGTCGTTCTCCTCCTGCACGGACGTGAGCGTGCGAACGACCTCGTCGAGGAAGTCGTCGACCTCTTCGACGTCGTAGCCCTCGCGGAACTTCGTCGCCGAGAACTTCTTGTTGAGGATGTCCTCTGCCGTCAGCAGTGCCATCGTGTCACCTCGTTGCCGTAGCGCGGTCCAGTGCACGGACCCGGAGCGTCCGTGGATGACCACGGTAGCGGACGCCCGCTGCGACGGCCCCCCGGGGGAGCCGCGCTCACGGTGTCTTCACAGGTCCGGCGTGGGCTGGTCCCGCGTGTCGCGGGACCGGGAGAAGGGTTGCCGGCGAGCCCGGCCGGTCAGGCGGTCGCGGAGAGGAATCCCGCCACGCGCAAAAGGATCGACGTGGCGAAGAACAGCACGAGGAACGCCAGGTCGAGGCGGACGCTGCCCAGCGTCAACGGCGGGATGACGCGCCGCAGCGCGCGCAGGGGCGGGTCGGTGACCGTGTACACCGCCTCCGCAAGGATCAGCACGATGCCGCGCGGACGCCACTCCCGGGCGAAGACCTGCACCCAGTCGAAGACGAGCCGGACGATGAGGCAGACGAGGAACAGGAACAGGGCGAAGTAGACGACGCCGAAGATCACACTCACGAGGGCAACTTACCGGACGCACGACGCGGGGCCCCGGGGGGGGTGGCGGGGCCCGCCGCGGGGGGGGTGGAGGGCGGGGGGGTTGTCGGGCCCCCCCGCGGGCCACCGCCCGGCCCCCCGGCGGGGGGGCCGGGGGGGGGCCCCGGGGCCCCGCGTCGTGGTCGTGTCAGCTCTGGTTGTAGAAGGCGCCGGCGCGGGGGTCGGGCCGCTCGGCGACCTGCTCCTCGCCGGTGATCTCCACGTGCTCGGGCGAGAGCAGGAAGACCTTGTTCGTCACACGCTCGATCGACCCGTGGAGGCCGAAGATCAGGCCGGCCGAGAAGTCGACGAGGCGCTTGGCGTCCGCGTCGTCCATGTCGGAGAGGTTCATGATCACCGGGGTGCCGCCGCGGAAGGCCTCACCGATGAGCCGGGCGTCGTTGTACGACCGGGGGTGGATCGTGGTGATCCGTCGCAGGTCGCCACCGGCGAACGCGTCCATCGGTGCTCCGTCCCGGTGCAGAGGCGTGACCTCGGCCTGGTAGTCGTCGTCGCGCACCGGCTCCAGCTCCTCGTCGAACTCGTCGAGGTACTCCCCGTCGGGGCGCTGGTCGTCGGCCAGCCCCAGGTACAGCATCGTCTTGCGAAGCGCTCCGCCCATCGCCCTGCTCCGTTTCGTCGGTAGGTCTGTGACTTGACGGTAACCAGCAGCGCGCGGTAAGCGCCGCACGACACGCCGTGCACGGCACGGACTCAGCCGAGCACGATCACACCCGCCTGCCTGCCCGTGACCGCACCCGCGGCCGTCGCCCGCCGGTGCGAGAAGAGGTCGGGATCGGTGCGGGTGCAGCGTTCCAGCCGGCTCGCGGGCACACCCAGCGCGGCCAGCCGGGCGCGGACGCCGGCCGGCAGGTCGAGGGCGGGGGTCCCGGCCTCGGTGACGGCCCAAGCCTCCGGGACGACGGCGGTGACCTCGTCGCGCAGGTCCTCGGGCACCTCGTAGCACGGCCCGCACACGGCCGGTCCGACGGCGGCCCGCAGGTCGTCGAGGCGCGCCCCGCGAGCGACCATGGCCTCGACCGCACGGTCGACCACGCCGGCCACGAGCCCTCGACGACCGGCGTGCGCGACGCCGACGACACGTGCCACGGGGTCCGCGAGGAGCACCGGGACGCAGTCCGCCACCAGCACGCCGAGACCCAGCCCGTCCTCGGCGGTGACGAGCCCGTCGGCCTCCCCCGCGCTCAGCGGCGGCGTCGACGACTCCCACTCGGTGCGCTCCGCACTCCCGAGCGTCAGCACCGTGGGCCCGTGCACCTGGTTCGCGAACGCGACGGGCGCCCCGATCCAGTCGGCCACCTGCGCGCGGTTGCGCCGAACCCGGGCCTCCTCGTCCCCGGTCGTCGTGCCGAGGTCGAGCGAGGACCACGGAGCGGGCGACACGCCCCCGTGCCGCGTGGTGAAGCCGGCCACGACGCCCGGACCGAGGTCCACGCGCAGCAGCCCGGCTCCGAGGTCCGCGGGCAAGAGCGCCTCCTGGGCCCAGGTGGCCGACGACGTCACTTGAGGAAGTCGGGCACGTCGAGCTCCGGCTCGGGCCGGGATCTCTCGGCCACCCGGGGCACCTCGACCGGCCGTTCCACCGTCACGCCCTCGCCGGCGCCATCCTCGACCACGGTGAAGGCAGGACGCGGCTGCCCGGAGCCCACCGGCTGCAGGCTCGCGGGGACGTCGTCGGGGTCGGCCGGGATCGGCCGGGGCCGGGCGTGGGCCGGTTCGGCGGCGGGCACCGGCGCGGTCGCGGGCGAGCCGCCGTGGGGCGACGCCGCCGGGGCGGTACGGGCGCTGTCCCCGGCTGACGACGAGCTCGCACCGGCGACCTGGCCCAGGGCGCGGGAGTCCTCGCGCGTCTTCGGCAGCCCGCCGTCGAACCCGGCCGCGATGACCGTGACCCGCACCTCGTCGCCGAGGGCGTCGTCGATCACCGTGCCGAAGATGATGTTCGCCTCCGGGTGCGCCGCCTCCTGCACGAGGCGCGCCGCCTCGTGCACCTCGAACAGCCCGAGGTCGCTGCCGCCCTGGATGGACAGCAGCACCCCGTGGGCGCCGTCGATGGAGGCCTCGAGCAGCGGCGAGGAGATCGCCAGCTCGGCCGCCTGCACCGCGCGGTCCTCGCCACGCGCCGACCCGATGCCCATGAGGGCGGAGCCCGCTCCCTGCATCACCGACTTGACGTCGGCGAAGTCGAGGTTGATCAGGCCCGGCGTCGTGATGAGGTCGGTGATCCCCTGCACGCCGGAGTGCAGCACCTGGTCCGCCGAGTGGAACGCGGCGATCGCCGAGACGCTCTTGTCGGACATGGACAGCAGGCGGTCGTTGGGGATCACGATGAGGGTGTCGACCTCCTCGCGGAGCGCCTCGATCCCCTGCTCCGCCTGGACGGACCGGCGCCGTCCCTCGAAGGTGAACGGCCGCGTCACGACGCCGACCGTCAGCGCGCCCAGCGAGCGCGCGATCCGGGCCACGACGGGCGCGCCGCCGGTACCGGTGCCGCCGCCCTCGCCGGCCGTGACGAAGACCATGTCGGCCCCGCGCAGGACGTCCTCGATCTCCTCCTCGTGGTCCTCGGCGGCCTTGCGCCCGACCTCCGGGTCGGCGCCGGCGCCCAGGCCGCGGGTGAGCTCGCGCCCGACGTCGAGCTTGACGTCGGCGTCCGACATCAGCAGCGCCTGAGCGTCCGTGTTGATGGCGATGAACTCGACGCCCTTGAGGCCGACCTCGATCATGCGGTTCACGGCGTTCACGCCGCCACCGCCGATGCCGACCACCTTGATCACTGCCAGGTAGTTCTGCGGAGTTGCCACGTCGTTGCCTCTCGGGTCGTTCCGGGTCCTGACCCCACCGTCGTCGTCCAACCTTCAGGTTGTAGTTGAAGGTGAGAGTTATGTCAGGTTGCTGCTGTGACGACGGTAGGTCGCCCGGACCGGCGCCCGCCGGACGTGGCCCGGCGTGTCGCGACCGCTCAGCCTCACCGGGTCACCGGGAGCTCCGGCGACGACACGTCGATCACCCCGGCGTCCTTCGCGACCTCGCGCAGGGTCTGGACGACCTCCACCTTCAGCGGGAGGCTGCCGGCCCCGCCCCAGCGCACGCTCACGCCGTCACGCAGGACGGTCTCCACGTCGTCCTGCGTCTGTGCGCTGACCTGCTCGACCTCACGGGCCAGGTGCGTCGGCAGAGCGGCGACGACGGCCAGCGCCGCCTGCAGGCTGCCCACCGACTCGTCGTCGAGCGGGACCGAGACCACGGGCAGCCTCCGGGGAGCCTTCTGGCGCGACCCCACGTGCACACCCTCCGCGTCGACCAGCACGTAGCGGCCGCCGTCGGGCACCGCCGCCACGGGCTCGCGCGAGGTGAGCACCACGTCCATCCCCTGCGGCCACGAGCGTTCGACGCTCACGTCCTTGACACCGCGCAAGCCGAGGATCTCACGGCGCATCGCACCGCTGTCGATCCGCAGCAGCGGCGTCCCGGCCGAGGCCTCGACCACCTCGCGGACCGCGTCCGCGTCGACCGTGGTCCCCTCGCCGGACACGCTCACCTCGCTGCGCTCGAGTGCCAGCAGGTCGGACCAACCAGCCACCCACCCCGCACCACCGAGCAGGGCGAGCACGAGCACGAGCGCGACCACCACGCGCCACGAGCGGTGACGTCGCATCGCCGAGCGCTCGGCGAGCCGGTCGGCCATCGCCGAGGAGACCCGGCCGGGCGCACCCGCCCCTGCATCGCTCGGGCTCGCCGCGCTGCCGGCGCTCGCCGCGCTGCCCGTCGAACGCTCCAGGGACCGGCCCGGTGAGCGGGCCGACCCGGGCCGGCCCGACGGCTGCGAGGTCGCCGACCCCTTGCCCTTCTCCGGCCTCGGGCGCGCCGGGCTCCCCGCCGAGCCGGCGCCCGCCGCCGGGGGCGACGGACGCCGGGACGTGCGAGGACGTGGTGGCGGGCGCATCACCCCATGGTCGCGCCGTCTGGCCTCCCACCGGGACCCGCCACGCCGGGCCGGGCGCGGAGCCGGGCCAGGATCACATCGGCGAGCTCGGTGACGTCACCCGCTCCGACCGTGATCAGGAGGTCGCCGGGACGCGCCAGGTCGGCGACGGCGTCCGCCGCCGCGAACCGGTCCTCGACCGGCCGCAGGGACCCGCCCGAGAGCGTGCCGTCGGACAGGTCGGTGATCGTGCGCGCCGTGACGGTCGGGTCGACGTCCTCCCGGGCGCGGTAGACACCCGTCACGACGACCTCGTCCGCCAGCTCCAACGCCGACGCGAAGCGGTCCGCGAAGGCCCGGGTCCGCGAGTACAGGTGCGGCTGGAAGAGCACGAGCACCCGGCCCTCCCCCGCCGCGGGTCGCGCGGCACGCAGCAGCGCCTCGACCTCGGTGGGGTGGTGGTCGTAGCTGTCGAAGACGCGGACGCCGTCCGCCGCACCCTTGGGCTCGAAGCGCCGGCCCGTGCCGACGAACTCCGCCGCGCCGCGCACGGCCTCGGCGGGGGCGACCCCGAGGAGCACGGCGGTGACGACGGCGGCGGTGGCGTTGAGGACGTTGTGCGCGCCCGGCACCGCCAGGTCCAGCACGTGCTCACCGGGGCCGAGCAGCCCTCCGCCCACGGTCGCGCGCACCGTCCCGGCACCGACCACGACGTCCCGCACGACGACGTCGGCCCCTGCAGCGGTGCCGTACGTCACGACACGACCGCCGGCCTCCCGGTGCGCGGCCGCGAGCCGCGCCGAGCCGGGGTCGTCGGCACAGGCCACCAGCCACCCGTCCGGCGTGATCCGCGCGGCGAAGTCGACGAACGCCTGCTCGAACGCCTCCTGCGAGCCGTAGTGGTCGAGGTGGTCGGCCTCCACGTTCGTCACGACCGCCACCGTCGGCGCGTAGTTGAGGAACGAGCCGTCCGACTCGTCGGCCTCCGCGACGACCAGGTCCGACGCTCCGGCATGGCCGCCGGGGACGGCCTGCTCGCCGCCGCCGTCGTCGCGGACGCGCACCGTCCCGCCGATCGCGAAAGACGGGTCCAGCCCGCCGGCGCGCAGGACGGTCGCGACCATCGCGGACGTCGTGGTCTTCCCGTGCGCCCCGGCGACCGCGACCCCCCGCCGACCGGCCATCAAGGCGGCGAGGGCCTCCGAGCGGTGCAGCACCCGCACGCCGGCCGCTCGTGCCGCCGTCAGCTCCGGGTTGTCCGGGCGGACCGCGGAGGACACCACGACGGTGTCGACCCGCGCCGCCCCCGTCGCGTCGACCACCTGGCCGGCGTCATGGCCCACCCACACCCGCACCCCGTCGGACTCGAGCGCGTCGAGCGCGGGGCTCCGGACGGCGTCGGAACCCTGCACGTCGAGACCGCGAGCCGCGAGGAGCCGCGCCACCACGGAGACGCCGGCTCCGCCCACGCCGATCAGGTGCACGCGGCCGAGCTCCGTCACGGGCACCGGGGCGCTGCCCGACCCCGGGCCACTCATCGCGCGCCGCCCGCCGCGGCGTCGGCCACCAGGTCCGCCATCCGGGCAGCGGCGTCACGCACTCCGACGGAGCCCGCGGCCGCCGACATCGCCGCGAGGCGCTCCCGGTCCCCGACGAGCGGAGGCACGTGCGCGGCGACCCAGGCGGCGTCGAGCTCGGCGTCGTCGACCAGCAGCCCGCCGCCGGCACCCACGACCCCGGAGGCGTTGAGCCGCTGCTCGCCGTTGCCGATCGGCAGCGGGACGTACACGGCGGGCAGCCCCAGGGCCGTCAGCTCGCAGACCGTCCCCGCCCCGGACCGTGCCACCACGAGATCGCAGGCCGCGAGCGCCTGGTGCATCTCGGACAGGTACTCGCGCACCTGGTAGCGCGCCGCGTCATGCCCGCCGGCGGAGACCGCCTCGTCGACCGCGGCACGCACGGGCGTGGACTTGTCCCGGCCGGTCAGGTGCAGCACCTGCAGACCGGCGCCGAGCAGCGCGTCCGCCGCGCCCGCGACGGCCTCGTTGACGCGCAGGGCACCCGACGAACCGCCGGTGACCAGGAGCGTGGGCAGCGTCGGGTCGAGGCCGAGCGCCTCGGCCGCACGCCGGCGCGCGGCGGCGGCGTCGCGCTCGCGCTCGTCGACCAGCGCGGCGATCTCCGCCCGCAGCGGGAGCCCGACGCAGGTCGCGCCCGGCAGCGCGGTCTCGGCGAACGTGGTCCCCACGGCCGCGGCCCAGCGGGCACCGAGACGGTTCGCCAGGCCCGGTCGCGCGTTCTGCTCGTGGATGACCACGGGGACGCCGCGGCGGCGGGCCGCGAGGTAGGCGGGCGTCGAGACGTACCCGCCGAAGCCGACGACGGCGCGGGCACCGATCTCGTCGATCGCCGCCTCGGCGGCCTTCACGGCCGACCCGAGCCGGCCGGGCAGGCGCAGGAGGTCGACGCTGGGACGGCGCGGGAGCGGGACGCGCGGGATCTCGCGCAGCTCGTAGCCGCGGGCGGGGACCAGGTCGGCCTCGAGACCGGCGGCGGTGCCCAGCACGAGGAACGACGCCTCGGGCTCCCGTGCGCGCAGCTCGTCCGCGACGGCCAGGAGGGGGTTGACGTGGCCGGCGGTCCCGCCGCCGGCCAGCACGACGGATCGTACGGAGGAGGAGTTCACACGCCGGACCCTACCGGCCCGCGCGGCGCCCCCGGCCGAGCACCGTCAGCGATCGCCGCACCACTCCGCCACGGGCGGCGAAGGCCTCGGGCGCGCCGGGCTCGGACCGCGCAAAGCTGATCACCATCCCGAGCGCGACCATGGTCGCCACCAGGGCCGACCCGCCCGCCGAGACGAGCGGCAGGGGCACGCCGATGACGGGGAACACCCCCACGACGACGCCGATGTTGAGGAACGCCTGCCCCACGACCCAGCAGGCGACAGCCGCCGTGGTGATCTTCACGAACGGGTCGGGGTGCCGGCGGACCACCCGGGCCATCGCCACCCCGAGCACGGCGAACAGCGCGAGCACCAGGAGGGTGCCCAGCAGCCCGAGCTCCTCGCCGATGACCGCGTAGATGAAGTCGTTGTGCGCCTCCGGCAGGTACCGCCACTTCTCCCGGCTCGCCCCGAGCCCGACGCCGAAGAGCCCGCCGGTGCCGAGGCCCCACAGGCCGTGCAGCGACTGGTAGCACTCACCCTGCGGGTCGGTGCAGCCGCCGTAGGTCGTCATGATGCGCCCGATGCGGTTCGTGTTGCCGACGACGAAGAACGCGACGACGACGAAGGTCGCGACGGCACCGCCGAGGACCAGCATCTTCGACGGCGCCCCGGCGACCCACAGCGCCCCTGCCACCAGCCCGGCCATCACGAGCATGGTGCCCAGGTCGTGGCCGGCCAGCACCAGGCCGAGCAGGACGAGGGCGCCCGGGACCGCCGGGAGGAACGCGTGCCCCCACGAGCCCAGCAGGTGCTGCTTGCGGCCGAGCACGGCACCGAGCCACAGCGCCAGCGCCAGCTTGCTCACCTCGGCGGGCTGCACGACGATCCCGCCCAGGCGCACCCAGCCGACGTTGCCGCCCGCCCCGAGACCGAGCGCCGGGACCAGCGTGAGGGACTGGAGAGCGATCGCCGCGACGAGGGCGGGCCAGGCGAGACGTTTGTACCAGCGCAGCGGCAGGCGCATCGCCAGGATCATGAACGGGATGCCGATCAGCGCGAAGCGCGCCTGGTCCAGGCCGGCCGTGTACGGCGAGTCGCCCGCGGCGATCGACGTGACGGTGGTGCTCGACAGCACCATGATCAGCCCGATCACCAGCAGGAGCCCGGTGGCGCCCACGAGCAGGTAGTAGCTGGTGGCGGCGGAGTTCCACTGCCCGAGCCACGGCCTGTCCGTGCCTCGCCGCACCCCCTGGGTGACCGCCATCGTGCTCCCTACGCCAGGTCCTGCACCGCCGCGGCGAACGCGTCACCCCGTTCGGCGTAGGACGAGAACTGGTCCATGGACGCCCCCGCCGGTGCGAGCAGCACGGTGTCGCCGGGGACGGCGACCTCCCGTGCGGCTCCCACCGCCCGGTACATCACGGTGCCAGTGTCGCCGGGATCGACCACGACGACGGGGATCTCGGGTGCGTGTCGGGCCAGCGCGTCGGTCCACGGCGCCGGGTCCGTGCCGATGACGACGGCGGCACGCAGCCGGTCCGCGCGGCTCGCGACCAGGTCGTCGAAGGACGCGCCCTTGGCGAGCCCGCCGGCGATCCACACGGCGGTGCCGGGCGGGCAGGCCGCCAGCGCGGCCGCGGCCGCGTGCGCGTTGGTGGCCTTCGAGTCGTCGACGTAGGCCACGCCGTCGAGGTGGCGGACGACGGCGGCACGGTGGGCGTCCGGGCGGAAGGCTCGCAGGCCGTCACGCACGGCACGCGCCTCGACACCGTGCGCCCGGGCGAGCGCCGCGGCGGCCAGGGCGTCGGCGACGACGTGCGGCGGCGCGCCGTCAGGCCCGAGGTGCGCCAGGTCGTCGAGGGTCCCCAGCTCCGCGGCGGTGCGCAACCGGTCCCGGGCGTCGGCCGGTGCGTGGAAGGCGCGGTCCACGAGGACCCCCTCGACGACGCCGACCTGTCCCGGTCCGGGCGCACCGAGGGTGAACCCGACCGCGAGCGCTCCCTCCGCGACGTCCGCGTCGCGCACCAGCTGCTCGGTGCGCGGGTCCGCCACGTTGTACACGCACGCCACCCGCGCCCCGCGGTAGACCCGGCCCTTGGCGGCGGCGTACGCCTCCGGCGAGCCGTGCCAGTCGAGGTGGTCGGCCGCCACGTTGAGCACGGCGCCGGCCTCGACCTCCATCGAGACCGTGTGGTGCAGCTGGAAGCTGGAGAGCTCCACGGCGAGCACGTCGAGGTCGGTGTCCTGCGCCGCGGCCAGCACGGGGGTGCCCACGTTGCCCACCGCGGCGGTCCGCAGGCCCGCCGCGGTGAGGATGGACGCCAGCATCCGCACGGTGGTGGTCTTGCCGTTGGTGCCCGTCACCGCGAGCCACGGGGCGCCGGCGCGCAGCCGCCACGCCAGCTCCACCTCGCTCCACACCGGCACGCCGGCCCTCCGCGCCGCCGTCAGCAGCGCTGCCGACGGGGGCCAGCCCGGCGACGCCACCACGAGGTCGGCCGCCGCCACGAGCCGCTCGGCGACCGCGGCGGCCGTCGCGTCGGCACCCACGACGTCGGCGTCCTGGGCGCGGGCGTCCACCGTGACCACGGACGCCGCGCGCCCGGACAGGGCGGCGACCACGGCCCGCCCGGTCACCCCGAGCCCGGCCACCAGCACGCGCGCTCCGTCCACCGGCCCGGACGATCCGGTCAACTGACGACCCACTCGGCGTAGAAGACGCCCATCCCCAGCGCGGCGAAGAACCCGGCGATGAGCCAGAAGCGGATGACGATCGTCACCTCGCCCCACCCGGACAGCTCGAAGTGGTGATGCAGCGGCGCCATCTTGAAGACCCGCTTGCCGGTGAGCTTGAACGACCCGATCTGGATGATGTCGCTCATCACGATGATGACGAACAGGCCGCCGATGATCGCCGCGAGGATCTCGGTACGGCTGAGGATCGACAGCCCGGCGAGCGCGCCACCCAGGGCCAGCGAGCCGGTGTCGCCCATGAAGATCTTGGCCGGGCTCGCGTTCCACCACAGGAAGCCGACGCAGGCGCCCATGATCGCGGCCGCGACGATCGCGAGGTCCTGCGGGTCGCGGACCTCGTAGCAGCCCGGTCCGGCCGCAGCGACCCGCTGGCACGACTGGTTGAGCTGCCAGATCCCGACGAGCACGTACGCACCGAACACGATGAGCGAGGACCCGGTGGCCAGCCCGTCGAGACCGTCGGTGAGGTTCACCGCGTTCGACCAGGCCGTGATGAGGAAGTTCGCCCAGATCACGAACAGGAGCAGGCCCACGGTCGCACCGGCGAAGGCGAGGTCCAGGTTGGTGTCGCGCAGGAACGAGATCCGCGTCGAGGCGGGCGTCCGGGAGTTCGCGTTGGGGAACTCCAGGGCCAGCACCGCGAAGGAGATGCCGACGAACCCCTGGCCGATGATCTTGGCCCGCGCCGTCAGACCGAGCGACCGCTGCTTGCGGATCTTGGTGAAGTCGTCCAGGAACCCGACCAGCCCCAGGCCGGTCATGAGGTACAGCGCCAGCAGCGCCGAGGCGCTCGGTGGCCGACCGGCGAAGATCATCGACGCCGCCACCCCCAGGAGCGTGGCCCCGATGATGACCACGCCGCCCATGGTAGGCGTGCCGCGCTTGGTGAAGTGCGCCGTCGGGCCGTCCTGGCGGACGAACTGGCCGTAGTTGCGACGCACCAGGAACTTGATGAACAGGGGCGTGCCGAGGAGCGCGACCAGCAACGAGACGCCGGCGGCTGCGAGGACCGCGATCACGCGTCTGCCTCCACGAGCTGGTCGGCGAGCCGCCACAGGCCGGAGCCCTGCGACGCCTTGACGAGGACGACGTCGCCCTCGGTCAGCTCGGCGGAGAGCACCTCCCGCGCGGCCTCCAGATCAGGCACGAACACCGACTCCTCTCCCCAGGAGCCCTCCTGCTGGGCCCCCTCGTGGACGTGGTACGCCCCCTCGCCGACGACGACGAGGCGCTTGACGTTGAGCCGGACGGCGAGCCGCCCGATGGCGTCGTGCTCGACGCGCGCGGCGTCGCCGAGCTCGAGCATCTCACCGACGACGGCGACCGACCGGCGGGTGCGCCCCGCCATCACGGCCAGCGTACGCAACGCCGCCCGCATCGAGTCCGGGTTCGCGTTGTAGGAGTCGTCGACGATCGTCACCCCGTCCGACCGCTCGACGACGGCCATGCGGTGCGGGCTCAACGGCCCGGCCTCCGACAGCCGCGAGGCGACCGCGTCGAGGGGCACACCGAGCTCGAGAGCCGCCGCCGCAGCGGCGAGCGCGTTGGTCACGTGGTGAGCGCCGACGAGCCGCAGCGTCACCGGGGCGGAGCCGTCGGCGGTGGTCAGCGTGAACCGTGCCCGTCCGCCGTCGACCACGACGTCGCGCGCGCGGACGCTCGACGCCGGGATCGTGCCGAAGGTGACCACGGCGGTGGTCGGGGCGGCCCGGGCGGCCATCGCGGCGACCCGCGAGTCGTCCACGTTGAGGACCGTCGTCCCGCCCGGGCGGACACCCTCGACCATCTCGCCCTTGGTGCGTGCGATCGTCTCGACGTCGCCGAACCGGCCCAGGTGTGCCGTGCCGACCGCGAGGACGATCCCGACGTCCGGCGGGGCCAGTCGTGTCAGTGCGGTGATGTCGCCCGGCGCGTCGGCGCCCATCTCCAGCACCAGCACCCGGGTGGCGGTGGTGACCCGCAGCACGGTCAGGGGCAGCCCGATCTCGTTGTTGAAGGAACCGGCGGGCACCACGATCGCCTCCGGACCCACGTCCGGCCCGAGGAGCTGGCCGAGCAGATCCTTCGTCGTCGTCTTGCCGACCGAACCCGTCACGGCCACCACGCGGACCTCCGCCGCCGCGCGCACCCGCTCCAGCACCACGCGGGCGAGCTCACCGAGCGCGACCTGGACGTCCCCCACGACGACGCACGGGACGCCGTCGACCGGTCGGGTCGCCAGCACGAGCGCGGCACCGGCCGCGACGGCTGCCGCCGCGAAGTCGTGGCCGTCGACGTTCTGCCCCGGCACCGCGACGAAGAGCGACCCCGCCTCGACCAGCCGCGAGTCGACGACGACGGGCCCGGTCACGGCCACGCCGGCCTCGGCGAGCAGCGTCCCGGACGTAGCGTCGGCCACCTCGGCGGCAGTGAGCTCGATCATGCGGAAGGGGTCCTCTCTGCACGGGCACGCAGGGCGCTGCGGGCCTCGACACGGTCGTCCAGGGCGACGTCGACGCCCCGGACCTCCTGGATGGTCTCGTGGCCGCGCCCGGCGACCAGCACGGTGTCGTCCGGACCTGCCTCCAGCACGGCTCGCCGGATGGCCTCGTCGCGGGGGGCGACCTCCTGCACGACGACGTCGCGCCCCGTCGCACGGGCGCTCGCCCGGGCGGCCTCGGCCCCGGGGAGCACCTCGGAGCGGATCTTCGCGGCGTCCTCGTCGTGCGGGTCGTCGTCCGTCAGCACGACGACGTCGGCGCCCGCCACGGCTGCGGCGCCCATCGCGGGCCGCTTGCCCGGGTCGCGGTCGCCCGTGGCCCCGAAGACCACGACGAGGCGGCCCGCCGTCGTCGGCCGCAGCGCCGCCAGCGCGAGCTCGAGCGCGTCGGTGTTGTGCGCGAAGTCCACGACCACGCGCGGGTGCCCCGCACCACCGGCGCCGACCACCTCCATGCGGCCGGGCACCCGGGCGGACAGCCCGTCCGCGGCCTCGAGGGCGGCCGCGACGTCCTCCAGGGCGGCACCGGAAGCCAGCACCATGACGACGGCGAGCGCCGCGTTCGCCACGTTGAAGCCACCCGGGAGCGCGGTGGAGGTCCGCAGCTCGCGACCGTCGGTGTGCGTCAGCGTGAAGGCCGAGCCCGTGCCGTGCGGGACGACGTCGCAGACCGTCCAGTCCGCCGCAGGGGCGTCCGCCTCGGCGGGCAGCGTGCGCACCGTCTCGACCGGGACGCCGGCGGTCGCCGCCATCCGCTCGCCCCAGGCGTCGTCCACGACGACGACGCCGCGCCGCGACCGTGCCGGGGTGAACAGCTCGGCCTTGGCCGCGAAGTAGGTCGGCAGGTCGCCGTGGAAGTCCAGGTGGTCCTGGCTCAGGTTGGTGAAGCCGGCCACGTCGTAGACGATGCCGTCCACCCGGCGCATCGTCACGGCGTGCGACGAGACCTCCATCGCCAGCGCGTCGACGCCGATCTCGCGCATCCTCGCCAGCAGCGCCTGGAGATCGGCGGCCTCCGGGGTCGTCAACCTGCTCGGCAGCACCTGGTCGCCGGCGCGGGTCTCGACCGTGCCGACCAGCCCGCCACGGTGCCCGAGGGCGCGCAGCAGGTGGTCCACCTGGTACGTCGTCGTCGTCTTGCCGTTGGTCCCCGTCACCGCGAACGTCGTCAGGTCCTGGGCCGGCGCGCCGTGCACCCAGGCCGCGACGGGCCCCAGGACGGCGCGCACGTCGGCGGCGACCAGCACGGGGACGTCCAGACCGGCCAGCAGACCGGCCCCGGCGGCATCGGTCAGGACGGCCGGCGCACCCCGACCCACGGCGTCCGCGGCGAACGCCGCACCGTGGCTGCGTGCACCGGGCAGGGCGACGAACAGGTCTCCCGGGACCACGGCCCGGTTGTCGCTGGCGACGGCCGTCACGACGGTGTCGGCGGGTGGTCCGGAGGACGCGGCGGTCAGCCCGAAGGCCGCGGCGAGGTCGGCCAGCCGACGCGGGACAGGATCCGTGGGACGGATGCGATCGGTCGGGGATGTCACGGGGTAGAACCTACCTGCTGCTGACAGGTCACCAGGTCAGCGGGAACTGGTCGACGGGACGCGTCGAGGGCGGCACGCCCTCCTTGCGCAACGTGTAGCCCATCAGCTCGGAGAACACCGGCGCAGCGACCACCCCGCCGTAGATCGACGACCGAGGGCTCTTGAGGAAGACGGACACCGTGTAGCGCGGGTCGTCCGCCGGCGCGACGCCGATGTACGACGCCACGTAGGTGGTGCCGCCGCCCTCGAACATCTGGGAGGTGCCGGTCTTGCCGGCCACCCGGTAGCCGGGCACCTGCGCGGCCGATCCGGTCCCTTCCTCGCTGGTCGCGGCCTCCATCATGGTCAGCACGTCGTCGGCCGTCCGCTCCGAGACGACCCGCTCGCCCTCGCCCGGTTCCGCGTCGGTACGGACGCCGTCGGGCGTCTGCGTGCCCGCCAGGACGGTGGCAGGCATGCGGACGCCGTCGTTGGCGATCGTCGAGAAGACCTGCGTGGCCTGCATCGCGCTCACCGCCACGCCCTGCCCGAAGAGCACCGTGTACGGCGTGCGGTTCTCGATCTCGTCGATGTTCTCGTCCGGCAGCAGCCCGGCGCTCTCGCCGGGCAGCCCCAGGGCCGTCCGCTCGCCCAGGCCGAACTTGCGCAGGTAGTCGTACCGCACGGCCCACGGGATCTCCTGGCCCATCATCACCGTGCCGGTGTTGGAGGACTGCGCCAGGATCCCTGCCAGCGTCCACCGCTCGACCGGGTGCGGGTGCGAGTCGCTGAAGGTCTCGCCGTCGACGGTGTAGGTGTCCGGCACCTCGAACTGGTCGGTGGGCTCCCAGTAGTCGCCCTCGAGCGCCGCGGCCATCGCGATCACCTTGCCGGTCGAACCTGGCTCGAAGACCACGTTCACGGCGCGGGAGCCGTCGGCGACGGCGTCGGTCGTGCGGTCGTTCGGGTCGACGTCGCCCGAGTCGGCCATCGCGACGACCTCGCCCGTGCGCAGGTCGTGGACGATCGCCATGGCGTACGCCGCGCCGGTGTCGCGGACGGCGTCGTCGAGGAGCTCCTCCGCCTTCCACTGCACGTCCGCGTCGATCGTCAGGCACACGTCCTGGCCGGGCACCGCCACCACGGACTCGATCTCCGAGGCGGGGATCGGCACACCGTCGCGCCCCCGCTCGTACGTGCGCGTGCCGTCGGTCCCGGCCAGCACGTCGTCCAACGCCGCCTCGACCCCGCCCTGGCCGTCCATCTCGGAGTTCACGTACCCCAGGATCGGTCCGGCGACCGCGCCCGACGGGTAGGTCCGCTTCGAGCTCAGCTCGGTGCGGATGTACGCCCGCAGGTCCAGCTCGGTGACGGCGCGCTGCACCTCGGGCACGACGCCCTCCTTGAGCTTCACGTACCGGTCCTCGCCGTTGAGCCTGGCGGCGAGCGTCTCCTCCGTCTCGCCCAGCACGGGCCCCAGGAGCTGGGCGATGCCCAGGGCGCCGTCCTGGACCGGGTCTCCCTCGGCGTCGTGCCGGGAGTTGCCCCGGAAGTTCTGGATCGACTCCTGGTCCGCGATGATCGAGTACCGGTCGACCGACGTGGCCAGGACCGTGCCGTCCCGGTCGAGGATGTCCCCGCGGTGCGCCGGCGTCACCTGCGTGGCGAGCCGGTCCTGCTGGGCGTCGGAGGCGAGCGCCGCCCCCTGCACCACCTGGACCTGCACGAGCCTGCCGACGAACACCGTCAGGACGATCGCGGCGAGGACGATGAGCCACCGCTGCCGGCGTGCGGGGTCCCCCGGCTCGCGCCGGCGAGGGGTCCGCCCCTTCGCCGGTGGCGACGGTGGTGGCCGCCGTCGGCTCGTGGCGGCCTTCCGGCCGGCCGCACCGGCGCTCCGCGTCGCGCGGCTCCGGCCGGCGGGTTGTCTCGTCACCCCTCGATCTTGCGTCCGGGTCGGGCCGGATCGTCGGGGCCGCGCCGGGCGTGTCGCGCTCACGGTCCCTCCGGGGCCCCCGCGAGGATCTCGCCCTCGAGCACGGAGAGCATCGTCATGTCCTCGGCCGGGACCATGCCCAGCCGGTTCGCCTGCTGGGGCAGCGACGACTCGGCCTCCCGCAGCTCCGCCTGGACCTCCTGGACGTCCTGGGCCACGAGACCGACCTCACGCTGCAGGCGCGACATCTCGTAGGATCCGCGCGCCATCGAGGTGTTGAGCAGCAGGGCGGAGAGCAGTGCCCCGACCAGCACGACGGCGCACAGGACCATGAACGGCAGCCCCGACGCCGCCTGCAGCGGCGCCCGGACGGCGTCGAGCCGGCGCCCGGCCCCGCCCTCGACGGCGGTGAGCGGTGCCCGGCGCGGCGTCGGCTCGCCGCGGCGTTCCGGGAACGTGGCGGGTGCTCGCAGGGCGCTCATCGCGGCTCCTTCCGGGTCGGGCTGGTGATCAGGTGGTCGGGTGTGGGACGCACCCGGCGCGCGGCCCGCAGGCGGACCGACGCCGACCGTGGGTTGCGCTCGAGCTCGACGGCGTCGGCCACCTCGGCGCCCCGGGTCAGGGCCTCCAGGTAGGGCCGGTGCGTCTCCGGCTCGACGGGCAGCCCCGACGGCGCACTCGAGGTGGTGCCGCGGGCGATGGCCCGCTTGACGATCCGGTCCTCCAGCGAGTGGTACGACTCCACGACGATCCGGCCACCGACGGCGAGCGTCTCGATCGCGGCGGGCACTGCACGCTCGAGCACCTCGATCTCGCCGTTCACCTCGATGCGCAGCGCCTGGAACGTCCGCTTCGACGGGTTGCCGCCCGTCTTGCGTGCCGCCGCCGGGATGGCGGCACGCACGGCGTCGGCCAGCTCCGCCGTCCGCTCCCACGGCCGTTCCTCGCGCCGGCGGACCAGTGCCCGGGCGACGCGGGGCGCGAACCGCTCCTCGCCGTACACCCGCAGGATCCGCGCGAGGTCGCGCTCGTCGTAGGTGTTGAGCACGTCCGCCGCCGTCATCCCGCGCGACTGGTCCATCCGCATGTCCAGGGGCGCGTCCTGGGCGTAGGCGAAGCCCCGCCCGGCCTCGTCGAGCTGGAGCGACGACACCCCGAGATCCATCAGCACGCCCTGGACGAGCCCGTCGGACGTGCCGGCGTGGTCGGCCGCGACGTCGCCGACCTCGTCGTACACGGCGTGCACGGGCACGAAGCGCTCGCCGAACCGCGCCAGCCGCGCGGACGCGAGCTCGAGGGCCTGGCTGTCGCGGTCGACGCCCAGCACGCGGACCCCGGGGAGCTGCTCGAGGACGGCCTCGGTGTGCCCGCCCATCCCGAGGGTGCAGTCCACGAGCACGCTGCCCGGCTCGGCGAGCGCCGGCGCGAGCAGGTCCACGCAGCGCTGCAGCAGCACGGGCACGTGCCGGTCCTGCGCGGGCCGTGCTCCGTCGTCGTCCGTGCTCATGCTGCCCCCTCTCCGAGGTCGTGCCGGTTCGCTGCGGCCCGCCCGACCAGGTCTCCCTCCGCGTCGTTCTGGCGCCGGGGAAGTGCGCCAGACCCTCGCGGGAGGAGGCCTCGTCGTGCGGGCCGATGGTGCCTGTGCTGTTGTCCGGTGCCGTCAGAACTGCAGGTCGGGGAAGATCTCCTCGGCCACGTCGGAGTACGACGACTCCTGCTCGGCCAGGTAGGACTCCCACGCCTGCGCGTCCCAGACCTCGACACGGGTACCGGCGCCGATCACGGCGACGTCCCGGCCGAGGCCGGCGTACTCGCGCAGCGCCGCGGGTATCACCACGCGGCCCTGCTTGTCCGGCACCTCGTCGCTCGCCCCCGACAGGAACACGCGCAGGTAGTCGCGTGCCTGCCGGCTGGTGACCGGCGCCTGCCGGACCTGCTCGTACATGCGGGAGAACTCGTCCATCGGCAGCAGGAACAGACAACGCTCCTGACCTCGCGTCATGACGAGCCCTGCGGCGAGCCGGGCGCGGAACTTCGCCGGGAGGATCAACCGGCCCTTCTCGTCGAGCCGAGGGGTGTACGTGCCGAGGAGCAGCCCCGTACCCGGGAACTGGTCCCCCAGTGCTGCTGCCACGGTCCGCACCTCCCCTCGGGCTCCCGCTCCCTCCACGCTACTCCACTTTCCTCCACCAGGCGCGGTCTGACATGGGTGGAACTACCCATCCGCGGGACTTGACGAACGTCCACGCAGGTCAGCGGATCGGTGCTGCGGTGGAGCGTGGTGGAGGGCCTCGGCGTCCACCACGTGATCGACATCACGTGCAGGTCACGGAACGACTAGGCTGCTCGCAGCACCATGACGGACGACCGGAGGCCCTCCCTGTGCAGACCGACCACGCCACCAGCGCCGTCAGCGGCGGTCCTGTCCCGGTCCAGCAGACCAACACCGGCCCCGATGCGCTGCGCGCCGGGCTCGGTGAGCTGGTCGCCGCCACCGCACGGGTCCGTGCGTCCGTCGAGTCCGTGGTGCCGGGCCGGCCCGACCTCGCCCGGCTGACCGTCGCCGTCCTCCTGGCCGAGGGTCACCTGCTCGTCGAGGACGTCCCGGGCGTCGGCAAGACCACCCTCGCGAAGGCGCTCGCCCGGACCATCGACTGCCGCGTCGGCCGGGTGCAGTTCACCCCGGACCTCCTGCCGAGCGACCTCACCGGGGTCAACATCTACCGCTCGTCGAGCGGAGAGTTCGAGTTCCGGCCGGGCCCGGTGTTCAACAACGTGGTCATCGGCGACGAGATCAACCGTGCGTCGCCCAAGACGCAGTCCGCCCTCCTCGAGTGCATGGAGGAGGGCCAGACCACCGTCGACGGGACCACGTACACCCTGCCGCGGCCGTTCCTCGTGCTGGCCACGCAGAACCCGGTCGAGATGGAGGGCACCTACCCGCTGCCGGAGGCCCAGCGCGACCGCTTCATGGCCCGGCTCGCGATCGGCTACCCCGACAACGACGCCGAGATGCGCATGCTCGACTCCCAGCAGGCCACCGACCCGTTCGCGCACCTGGAGCCCGTCACGACGGCGGAAGCCATGATCCGCTACGCGGCCTGGGCCCGCGCCGTGCACGCCGCCCCCGCGGTCAAGCAGTACGTCATCGACCTCGTCGTGGCCACCCGTGAGCACGACGGGCTGCGGCTCGGCGCCTCACCGCGAGCATCCCTCCAGCTCCTCCGGGTCGCCAAGGCCCACGCGGCCATGGTGGGCCGCCAGCACGTGCTGCCCGACGACGTCCAGGCGCTCGCCGTACCGGTCCTGGCGCACCGGCTGATCCTGTCCACGGAGTCACGGCTGGCCGGCGTCAGCGCGGTGGAGATCGTGCGCGACGTGGTCGACCGCACCGTGGTCCCGGCCGGGGTCACCTCACCCGCGGCGGCGCAGCGTCGCGCGACGCTCGGCAGGGCCGCGAACCCGAGCCACTGACATGACAGGACAGGGAGGTGGGTCGGCGTTCCGACGCCTGGCCCGGGTACGACCGACCGGGCGTGGCGGCGCGCTGCTGGTGGCAGGGGCGGTGCTCGTGGCGACCGGCATCGTCCTCGATCTGCCCGACGTCGTCGGGCTCGGTGCCGCCGCGGTCCTGGCGGTCACGGCCGCGTGCGCCACGCTCGGGTGGCAGCGGCTCGAGGCAGGGCGTGGCGCGCTCGACGTCGAGCGCGCCATCGAGCCGGACCCCGTGGTCGCCGGTCGTCCCGCCACCACCCGCCTGACCGTCCGGGCCCGCGCGCGCACCGGCGCGGCCTACGAGAGACTCGCCCGGCTGCGGCTGTCCGAGCAGGCCGCCCACGAGCTCGCCGGACCGTCCGGGATCCACGCGCGCGTGCGCGCCCGCCCCGACCGCATCGACGTGCAGTACTCCCTCGCACCCGTGCGCCGCGGCCGCTGGCCGCTGGGCCCGGTGCTCACCACCCGCACCGACGTCTTCGGCCTGGCGCGGACCACCCAGCCCCTCGGCAGGGCGACGCGCGTCTCGGTCTGGCCGCGGACCACCGCCCTGCCCGCGCGGGCCGCGGCGCTCGGAGACGTCGACCGCGCGGCAGTCGGCGCCCGCCTCGCCTCCAGCGACGACTCTGTGCTGCGCGAGTACGTCCCCGGCGACGACCCCCGCCGAGTCCACTGGGCCGGCTCGGCGCGCCAGGGCCGGCTGATGGTCCGCGCCGACGAGAGCGCCGGGCTGCGTCCCGTCACGGTGCTGCTCGACCGCGAGCTGCTGGCCCCACCGCCCGACGACCGCCCCGGAGCGCGTCCGCCCGCCCGGGACGTCGTCGACGACGGAGAATGGGCCGTCGAGCTCGCCGCCTCGGTGGCGACGTCGTTCCTCGAGGCCGGGCACCCGACCCGCCTGGTCGCCACGACGACCACCCCGGGACGCACCGAGCACGCCGCCGGCCGCCGCAGCGGCCGCGCACAGCTGCTCGACGCGACCGTGGACCTCACGGGCCTGCGCGGCAGCGAGGCCGACCGGGCCCTCACCACCACCGTCCGGTCGCTGCGCGCCGACCGGACGGGATCCGAGGTCACCGTCGCCGTGATCGGGCCGAGGAGCGGCGGACCGCAGCGCCACGCCCTCGCGTCCCTCGGTGCCGACGGCGTCGGCTGGGCCTTCCTCGTGGTCCCCCGTGCCGCCGGGATGCGTCACGACGTCGGCCCGACCGCCGACGACCTGCGGGCCGCCGGGTGGCGCGTCGCGCCGTGCACCCCCGGCACCCCCGTGGAGCGGGCGTGGTCGACGCTGACGGAGAGCGTCGCATGATCCCGTCGTACGCCGGCCCGACGGCCCGGCTGATCGCCACGACCGTCCTGGTGGCGGTAGCCGTCGGCGCCTCCATGCTCGCGCTCACCGCCCTCGTGCTGCCGGGCGACTGGGTACGCACCGGACTCGTCGGCATCGCGCTGGTCGCAGCCACCACCGGGATCACGCGGGCCCTGCTCGAACGGCGTGCACGCGGACGCGGACGCGGCGAGACCGCGGGAGGTTCCGTCGTCCCGACGCTCTGCGGCGCGGCCGTCGCCGCGTGGTACGTGCTGGCCACCTACGGTGCTCCGACCTCCCAGCCGCAGCTCTTCATCGGGTCCGACGCCGTGGGCCGGGTGGTGGATCGCCTGGGGGACGCCGGCGAGATCATCCGGTCCGAGGTCGCCCCCGTACCGGGAACGCTGCCGATCACGTTGCTGACGGCTGGCGGCACCCTCGCCGTGCTGCTCCTCGGCGACGCCCTCGCGGGAGGTCTGCGCTGGCCGGCGGCAGTCGGGATCCCGCTGCTCGCCCTGTGGTGCCCTCCGCTCGTCCTCGTCGGGTCGGTCCCTCCCGCCGTCTTCGTCGTCGTCGTCGCGGCGCTGCTCCTGCTGCTCTCGGTCGCGGCCGGCGAACGTCGGCGGCCGCGTACCGAACGTCCGCCGGCCGCGGTGCGGCGGGCCGAGAGCGCGCGGAGCGTCGTCACCACCGCCGTCGCCCTCGTCGTCGCGGTGGCGGCCGGCCTCGTGGCCGCGGTGTCGAGCAGCCTGCCCGGGTACGCGGGGGCCTGGTACCAGAACTTCACGACCACGGGTGACACCATCCAGCTCTCCGAGGACCTCGACGTGCTGAGCAGCCTCACCGAACGGTCGGGCGAGGTGGTGCTCACCTACACGGGCGTCGAGGAGGACGTGGGGCCGCTGCGCAGCTACACGGCCACCGCCTTCGACGGCCGGCGGTGGCAGCGCGGGGAGGAGCGCGACGGCCGGCCGTTCGCCGGCGACGAGCTGCTGTGGCCGGACGACCTCGCCACCGGCGGGCTGCAGGAGCGGCAGGACCTGTCGGTGACCGTGGGCTCGCTGAGGGACGACCAGCTGCCCGTCGCCATCGAGCCCCGGCGGGTCGACGCCGGCGGCACCTGGGGCTACGACCCGCTGCGTGACGAGGTGGTCGGCGACCGGACCGACGTGGGCGACGTCTACACGATGGGCGTGCGTCCCCGTGACCTGGACCCGCAGCTCCTGCGCGACGCGGGCGCCGGCGTCACCGAGGACGCCTACCTCACGGTTCCGCAGACGGAGCACTCGCAGGAGGTGGCAGCCCTTGCAGCGGAGGTCGTCGGCGAGACCGACAACGCCTACGAGCAGGCCGTCGCCCTCCAGCAGTGGTTGCGCGACCCCGCCACGTTCACCTACTCCACGCAGCTGCCCCGGGGCGGCACCGGGGACCCGGTCTGGGACTTCCTGCAGCACCGCACCGGGTACTGCGTGCAGTTCGCGACAACGATGTCGGTGATGGCTCGCACGTTGGGCATCCCCACGCGGCTCGGGGTCGGCTTCCTCCCCGGCGAGGCCGTCGACGACGCAGCGAGCGACGGCTCCCGCTGGCAGGTGACCGGGAAGGACTCCCACGCCTGGCCGGAGCTCTACTTCGAGGGTGCCGGCTGGGTGCGGTTCGAACCGACGCCCGCGACGCAGACCGGGACCGCCCCCGCCTACACCACCGCCGAGATCGACGCCCCGGCCGACCCGGCCCCTCAGCGGGAGGTGCCACCACCGGCCGCCGAGCAGCCTGAACCGAGCGAGCCGACGGAGCCGGTGCCGACCGAGCCGCCGGTCGCCGTCGAGCCGGAGCCCGCGGACACCCTGCCCGCGTGGGCCTGGGTGGCGCTGGCTGCGGGCCTGCTCGCGGGAGCGGGGACGACCGCGTTCCTGCTGCTACGGCGACGGCGGCACACAGGCCCGGTCGACGCCGAGCAGGCGTGGCAGCAGGTGGTCGCGGCGCTGGCTCGCGAGGGGGTGTCGCTGCCCCCGCCCACGACACCGCGACAGGCCCCCGGGGCCGTGGTCGACGCGGTCACCAGGGCGCGCGGCAGGGCGCCGGTGCCGGAGGTGCACGACGACCTCACCACGCTCGCGGAGGCCGTCGAACGGGCGCGCTACGCCGGGCCGGCAGACCAGAGCGGCGACATGACCGGCGGCGCGTCCGACGACGTCGAGCCGGGCCGGCCGGACGTCACCGAGCCGGACCTCGCCGAGGTGGCGGCGCGGGTGACCCAGCGCCTGACCGACAGGTCGTGAGCAAACCGGTCCGGCGGACCTCGTAGGTCGCGCCGAGCCGAGCCCGTCGGCCTGGTCGTCGGCCTGGTCGTCGGCCTGGTGCGTCAGCCCAGCGCCTCGCGGCCCTGTCTAACGACCCTGGTCTCGCCGGCGGTCCCAGCGCTCTTCGAGGCGAGCCAGGAAGCCCGGGCCCTTGCTCGGTGCCGCAGCCCGGTTCCGGCGCTCGCCCGAACCCGCGTGAGCGGCAGAGGAGGGGTCCACGGTGCCGTCCGCAGCGACGACCCCCTGCGGCCCCTTCTTGCGCGGCGCCGAGAACGCGTAGACGACGCCCGCGAACATCAGGACGAATCCTGCGACACCCAGCAGGGTCAACGACGATGCGACCCCGATCACCAGGAGCACCAGGCCCAGCACCACGCACAGCCCTGCGAGGACGTACCGCAGCGGTGAACGATGGCGCGAACGCTGGAGCGTCGTGGCCAGCCGGGGGTCATCGCTCTCGAGCGCGCGCTCCATCTGCTCCAGGACGCGCTGCTCGTACTCTGACAGAGGCATCGGGCCCCCCGATCTCGCTGTAGTTTCGTGGCCTGCCCCTAGGATATGCCTGCCGGGCGCTGGACGGTAGTCGGCGACGCCCCGAGGGCGATGGCGGCCGAGCCGAACCTCTCTCGCACGGCGTCCACCGCCAGCTCCGCGTCGCGTCGCGCCCCGAGCTGCGAGTCGTCGTCGAACAGCGACGGCTGAGACGTGAGCTCTGCCCGGGCGCGGAGATTCTCACCCCGCACCCCGACGAGACGGACCGGCAGCCCTTCGAGGTCGACCGCCGCGAGCAGCCCGCGAGCCACCGTGTACACGTCCTGCGCCACGTCCGTCGGTACCTCGAGCGTGCGGGACCGTGACATGGTCCGGAAGTCGCTGGTGCGCACCTTGAGGGCGACGGTCCGCGCCACCACTCCCTGGTGGCGCATCCGGCCCGCCACCCGGTCGCTGAGCTCGCGGAGCCGCCGCGCCACCTCGGCGAGGTCGTGCAGGTCCCGGCCGAACGTGGACTCGGCACCGATGCTCCGTTCGGCGCGTCCCGCGACCACGGGGCGCGGGTCCCGTCCCCAGGCGAGGTCGTGCAGGTGCGCCCCCGAGACCCGGCCGACGGCGGCCTGCAGCACCGCGACGTCGGTGTCGGCGAGCTGGGCGACCGTGCTGATGCCCCAGCGGGCCAGGACCTGCTCCGTCTTCTCCCCCACGCCCCACAGCGCGCCGACCGGGAGCTCGCGCAGGAACCGCTCGGTCGCGGCCGCGGGCACCAGGAGCAGACCGTCGGGCTTGGCGTGCGTCGAGGCCAGCTTGGCGACGAGCTTGTTGCGGCCGATGCCGACCGAGCAGGTGATGCCGTGCTCCGCGCGCACCTGCTCGCGCAGCGCCGCGCCGATGGCGGTGGGCCTGCCGAGACGACGCCGTGCGCCGGCCACGTCGAGGAACGCCTCGTCGACCGAGACCTGCTCGACGACCGCCGTCACGTCGCCCAGCATCGCCATCACCGAGCGGGACACGTCCCGGTAGCGGCGATGGTCCGGCGGCACCACGACGGCCTGCGGGCACCGACGCAGCGCGTGGGCCATCGACATCGCCGACCGGATGCCGTAGGCACGCGCCTCGTAGGTGGCCGCGAGCACGACGCCCCGCTCCCGGCCGCCGACGATGACGGGCAGCCCCCGCAGCTCCGGCCGCCGCGCGAGCTCGACCGATGCGAAGAACGCGTCCATGTCGACGTGCAGGATCGACGAGCCCTCCTCGTCGTCCCCCCAGTCGCGCCGCACGTCCGTGGAGCGCGGACCGCGGCTCACGATGCCGCCGTCACGGCACCGCGTGCAGCCCGCAGGGAGAAGCCGGCGTCCGGGTCGAGCCGGAGACCCACCTCGTCCCGGAAGTCCTCGGCGCACGCGAGCAGCTCGTCCGCGCGGGCCGGCGTGACGTCCTCGCCGTGCCCGGCGTCCACGGCTGCCCGCAGACGCGCACCGGACGCGAAGTACACGCTCCACGCCGCCAGCTCGGGCTCCACCCGGGTCAGCAGGTCCCACACCGCCCTCGCGCGCCCCCGGGGCGCGTCCCCGTGGAGCGCCACGACCGCGGCGGCAGAGCGCAAGGCCGCCAGGTGGGCGTGGACGAAGCGCTCCGCGGCTGCGGTGGCAGCGACCGCGGCGGCCAGCTCCGCGTCGGCCCGCGCCAGGAGCCTGTCCACACGGTCGGGCACGGGTGCACCGCCTCGTGCTGTCATCGCACACCTCCTGACCCCTCGGCGGGACCGCCCCGCCCTCGCATCTTCGAACGTCTGTTCGATCCTGTCAAGGCGTGTCGCACGAGAGACTGTCCCCATGGCTCGACGCTCCCGCACCACCCGTCCGGACCGATCATCGCGCGAGGCACCGACACTCCCCTCGGGCCCGGTGCCGATCGACACCGGGACGGCGCACCTCGAACCCGACCCCGACCACGCCGGGCGGGTGACGTTGCACGTCAACGGCGTGCCGAGCTCCTGCCTCGACCTCGACGACCCGGGCTTCCTCGCCTTCGAGTACCTCCAGCAGATGGCCGCCGTCGTCGACCTGCTCGACCCGGGGCCCGTGCGCGCCCTCCACCTCGGCGCCGCGGGGTGCGCCCTCCCCCGGCAGATCGAGCACGTCCGGCCCGACTCCCGCCAGCTCGGCGTCGACGTCGACGCCCGCCTGCTGACGCTCGTGCGCGAGTGGTTCTCGCTGCCCCGGTCGCCCCGGCTGCGGCTCCGGGCCGACGACGCCGGGCACGCCTTGTCGACCCTGCCGGCCGCGTCGTTCGACGTCGTCGTGCGTGACGCGTTCGCCGGCGACGCGACCCCCGAACATCTCGCGGGCCGCGCCTTCGCCGACGCGGCGCTACGGGTCCTGCGGCCTGGCGGGCTGCTCCTGGTGAACTGTGCCGACCGGCCACCGCTGGAGCTGACGCGGCGCGAGCTGGCGTCGTTCGCGGCGTCCCTCGACCCGGACGCCGCCGGGCACGGACGCCTCGCCCTGATCGCCGAGCCGGCCGTGCTCAAGGGCCGTCGATACGGCAACGTCGTGATCGCCGCCGTCGCTCCGCAGACCGACGGCTCGGCGTCCGACGGACCCGACCTCGCCGACACCCGGCTGGCGCGCGCCCTGCGATCCCTGGCCGTGCCCGCGCAGACCGTCACGGGTGGCGACCTGGCTCGCCTCGTCGGGTCGGCCGCGCCGCTGCCCTGAGACGCCGCAGGCCGCTCCCCGAGACCCGAGGGGCGGCCTGCGGCGGGACGTGCCGCCTCAGAGCGGGACGACCTGCTCCGCCTGCGGACCCTTCGGTCCCTGCGTGATCTGGAACTCGACCCGCTGGGCCTCGTCGAGCGTTCGGTACCCCTGCGTCTCGATCGCGGAGTAGTGGACGAAGACGTCGGCCCCGCCGCCGTCCTGGGCGATGAACCCGTAGCCCTTCTCGGAGTTGAACCACTTCACAGAACCCTGCGCCATGCTGATCCTTCGACCTTCCGTCCGGTGCACGGGTGCACCGGACGGGCACCCGCCGTCGCACCGCGCCGGAACCGGTCCGTGGGCCGGTGAGCAGGTGCGACGCCCGACAGTGTGGCATGGACCACTACGTTCCGCACGGGATGCGCGCGGTACCGGTCCCGGCGTCGCGACCCTCTGGTCAGCCGTCGTCGCGCTGGGCGAGAAACCTCTCGAACTCGGCACCGAGCTCGTCGGCCGTCGGGAGCGCGGCGTCCTCGGCGAGGAGGTTCGTCCGGCCCACCGACCGGGTGAAGGCGTCGTACTGCTCCTCGAGCTGGTGCACGACGGCGGCGACCTCCTCGTTCTCGGCCACGAGCTCGGCGACCTCGACCTGCGTCTCGGCCGCTGCCTCCGCGAGCCGGTCCGTCCCGAGCGCCAGCCCGGTCGCCTTCTCCAGGTGCTGCAGCGCGACGACGGCGGCGGGTACATAGCGGGACTGCGCCAGGTAGTGCGGTACGTGGACCGTCACTCCCAGCGCGTCGTGCTCGGTCTGCCCGAGCCTCAGCTCCAGGAGCGCGCCCAGCGAACCGGGCACCCGCACCTGGCCGAAGAACGAGGTGTAGTCCTCGACCAGCCCTTCGCGGGTGCCGTGCGCCGTCAACGTCAGCGGGCGCGTGTGGGGGACCCCCATCGGGATCCCGTGGACGCCGACGGTCAGGGACACGCCGAACCGCTCCACGATCTCGCGCACCGCGCGGACCACGCGCTCCCACTGCACGTCCGGCTCGACGCCGTGCAGCAGGAGGAATCCCGTGCCCTCGCCGTCCGTCAGATGGTCGACCACGAGCGACGGCTCGTCGTAGTCCGCCCACCGGTTCGCGTCGAAGGTCATCGCCGGACGCCTCGACCTATAGTCCACGAGTCGGTCGACGTCGAAGGTGATCAGTCGCGTGGCCGTGAACCGTTCGAGCAGGTGCCCGACGGTGATCTCACCGGCGGACCCCGCATCGACGAAGCCGCGCAGAGCGTGCACCAGGACCGGCGCACCGCTCGCCGCCGGCTCGTCGCCGAACGTGCGCTCGATCGCCTCGTCGTCCACCTCGTAGATCCCCTGCGGGTCCAGCACCCGTTCCTCCTCGTCTCGACCACCACGACGCAACAGCGTCCCTCGGGACAACCAGCGTGCCCCCCGAGATCTTCCCGACCTCAGCGACGCGGGAGCCGGACCACGGAGACGAAGAACTCGTCGATCTGCTGCACGACGTCGATGAACCGCTCGAAGTCGACCGGCTTGGTCACGTACGCGTTGGCGTGCAGCGCGTAGGAGCGCAGCACGTCCTCCTCCGCCTCCGACGTGGTGAGGACGACGACCGGGATGTGCTTCAGCACCGGGTCCTCCTTCACCAGCCCGAGGACCTCCCGGCCGTCCATGCGCGGCAGGTTGAGGTCGAGCAGGATGAGGTCCGGCCGCGGGGCCTGCGCGTACTCGCCCTCGCGCCGCAGGAACTCCATCGCGCTCACGCCGTCGGACACCACCGACAGCTGGTTGGCGACCTTGTGCTCGGCGAAGGCCTCGCGCGTCATGAGGACGTCGCCGGGATCGTCCTCCACCAGAAGGACCTCGATACCGACCTGCTGCTCCGTCATCCCGCCACCCTAAGCGGACCCGGCAAGGGTCCACCGGATGGTCGTGCCCAGCGTGGCGTCGGGATCGATCCAGACCCGCCCGCCGTGATGCTCGACCACCCGCTTGACGAGGGCCAGCCCGATGCCGGTCCCGCTGTACACCTCCTTGGGATGCAGCCGCTGGAAGATGACGAACACCCGCTCGGCGTACTGGGAGTCGATGCCGATCCCGTTGTCGCGGCACGCCAGCTCCCAGCCCTCTCCGTCCTCGCCGCGAGCGGCGGTCAGGTGCACCCGGGGCGGGCGGTCGGGGTGGCGGAACTTCAGGGCGTTGCCGACGACGTTGCGCAGGAGCATCGTCAACAGGCTCTTCTCGCCCCGCACCACCGGCAGCGGGTCGTGGGTGACCTCCGCTCCCTCGTCCTCGATCCGGTGGGAGAGGTCGGCCAGCACCTGCCGCAGGACCGCTTCGAGGTCCACGTCCTCCGGGGCCTCCCCCGTCCTGCCGACCCGGGAGAAGCTCAGCAGGTCCTGGATGAGGCGTTGCATGCGGTGGGCGCCGTCCACGGCGAACGCGATGTACTGGTCCGCCCGGTCGTCCAGCTGGTCGCCGTAGCGCTTCTGCAACAGCTGCGTGAAGCTCGCGACCTTGCGCAGCGGCTCCTGCAGGTCGTGCGAGGCGACGTAGGCGAACTGCTCGAGGTCGCGGTTCGACCGCTCCAGCTCCCCGGCCTGCTCCTGCAGCCGGTCCTGGGCGTCCCTGGCCTCGACGTGCGCCTCGCGGGCCTCGGCGACCTGGCGCACCAGCTCGCGGCGCATGTGCTCGACGTCCTGGCTCAGGGCCGCGACCTCACCGGTACCCACCCGCGGGATCTCGTGGTCGTGCTCACCGGTGCTGGCCTTGCGCACCTCGGCGGCAAGGGTCCCGATGGGCGCGGTCACCCCACGCTGGACCGCCTGCCAGACCACCCAGCCGAGGACCACCGCCACGATGCCCAGCACGCCGACGACGACCAGCACGACCTCGTTCCACACCCGGGCGAGCTCGATGGCCTCGGCATCGGCGCCGTCCGCCAGCAGCCGCAGCGACACGAGGACGGCGACGAACGCCACCACCAGGACCAGCAGGAGCACCACGCCCGCCCCGCGCAGGAGCCGCCGCAGGCCCGTCAGCACCGAAGAACGCTCGCTCACCAGCGCGCCCATTCCGCCGAGTCCGCCAGCGTCGACGAACGCTCGCCGATCACTTCGCGCGTGCCGGTCCACCCGACGACGAGCATGGCCGCGTCGTCGACGAGCGGACCACCGTGGATCGCCCGCACCCGACGCAGGACACGTTCGACGACGCCCACGAACCCTGACCCGTCGAGCTCCTGCTGCACGAGCCGGTGCAGCCCGTCGACGCCGACCCGCTCAGGCCCACGGCGACCCCGCCGCTCCGGGCCGGCCGCGGAGTCCGCGACGGAGGCCTCGACCAGCCCGTCGGTGTACATGAGCACGGCGAACGGACCGTCGACCTCCAGCCGCTGCGGGCGCCAGCCACCGTCGATCGGGATGCCGAGCGCGCGACCGCGCGACGTCGGCTCGACCACGTCGCAGCGGACGGCCCCGACGGGACCGGTCAGGAGCATCGGGGCGGGGTGCCCGGCGAGGTAGACGTCGATCGAGCCGCGGTCGGCCGCGACGGCCACCTGGCAGAGCGTCACGAAGATCTCCGGCTGGGACCGCTCCGTCACCAGGACGCGCTCCAGGTGACCGAGCACGTCGGCAGGCGGCGTCCCGGTCAGGACCAGCGTGCGCCAGGCCGTGCGCAGGGTCGCGCCGAGCGCGGCCTCGTCCGGCCCGTGCCCCGCCACGTCCCCGATCATCGACAGCACCGTGCCGTCGGCCATCTCGACGGAGTCGAAGAAGTCGCCACCCAGCAGCCCGTTACCCCCGGGCAGGTACCCGACCATCACCGACACGGCGACGTCCTCGACCAGCGGCTTCGGCAGCAGCGCACGTTCGAGCCGTGCCGTCTCCGCGGCGCGTACCTCGCTGCGGTACAGGGCCCGCTGCTGCGCGGCCGACCGCCGGCGCTGGAGCGCGTACCGCAACGAGCGCGCCAGGAGGTCGGGGCCGGTCTCGCCCTTGACGAGGTAGTCGTCCGCGCCCGCCGCGACGGCTCGCACGCCCTGGTCGATGCCGGCGTGCCCCGTCAGCACGACGAGGGCCGGCGGCACCGAGTGACGTTCGGTCGAGCGACGCAGACGTTCGACCGCGGCGAGACCGACCGCGTCCGGCAGCCCCAGGTCCACGACCAGGCAGTCCACGGCGGTCTGGGCGAGCTCTTCGGCCGCCTGGGCCACCGACGTCGCACGGCGCACCTCGATCGCGATCTCGGCGTCGGCGAGCAGCTCGGTCACCAGCAGTGCGTCGCCGTCGTCGTCCTCGACGAGCAGCACCACGGCCGGCTCCGCCGACTCTCCGTCCTCGGACCCGGCGCGTCCCCCGTCGCCGCTGATCATGACCGCGATCCTATGCCGTCGCACCCGCCGCGTCATCGCCCACGACCCGGCGCGTCGTCGGCGCCCGGCAGCGGGCGGCGCGCTCGTGCCGCGACGCATGGAATGATGGTCGGCCGCAGATCGAGCAGCATCGGGAGGACGTGTGGCGGGCAGGCACGAGGAGCTGGCGCGCGAGCAGGCGGTCGTGACCCGCCTGTACGACCGCCTGGACGCGCTGCGCGCCACCACGCGCGAGCGGCTGGCGGACGTCCGCCGGGTGGGGCCGTCGGGCTCGCCCCAGAACCGGAGCGAGCGCGACGCGTTCGCGACGCTGTACGCCGACCGTGCGGCCCAGCTCGACGCCGTCGAGGACCGGCTCGCCTTCGGGCGGCTCGACCTCGACGACGACGAGGTGCGCTACGTGGGACGGCTGGGCCTCACCGACGAGGAGCACCGGACGCTGCTCACCGACTGGCGCGCACCCGCCGCCCAGGCCTTCTACCGGGCGACGGCGATGCACCCCGACGGGGTGCGCCGTCGTCGTCACGTGGTCACCGCGGGCCGGACCGTCACGGGGTACGAGGACGAGGTGCTCGACCTCGACGCCGTCGCGGACGGCCTCGACGTGTCCTCGCTCTCCGGGGAGGGCGCGCTGCTGGCGTCGCTCGCCAGCCGACGGACCGGTCGCATGGCGGACATCGTCGCCACGATCCAGGGTGAGCAGGACCGCATCGTCCGCGACGACCTCGGCGGCGCCCTCGTCGTCCAGGGCGGGCCCGGCACCGGCAAGACGGCCGTGGCGCTGCACCGCGCCGCGTACCTGCTCTACGCGCACCGGCGGGTCCTGGAGCGCTCGGGCGTGCTCCTGGTCGGCCCGAGCCGCGCCTTCCTGCGCTACATCGACCAGGTGCTCCCTTCGCTGGGCGAGACCGGCGTCGTCTCGACGACCATCGCCGAGCTCCTGCCCGGGCTGCGTGCCGACGCCGTCGACGAGGGCCGGGTCGCCGAGATCAAGGGCCGGCTCCTGTGGCGCGCGGCGATCCGGCGTGCCGTGCGAGCCCGCGAACGGATCCCGGCCCGGGACGTGCCGGTGCGCATCGACGGCGTCGACCTCGAGGTCAGGCGGCGCGACGTCCGCGACGCGATCGGCCGCGCCCGCCGGACCCACAAGCCGCACAACGAGGCGCGAGCCACGTTCGTGCGCGAGATGCTCGCGCGGCTCGTCGACCAGTACCGCGTGCGCACCGACTCCGAGCTGTCCGACCACGACGTCGCGGTGCTGAACGAGGACCTCCGGGCGGACCGCGACGTGCGGGTCGCCCTCAACCTCGCCTGGTTCCCGCTCACGCCCGAGAAGCTCGTCGCCGACCTGTGGTCCAAGCCCCACCGGCTGGCCGAGGCCGCCCCCGAGCTCAGCGCTCCCGAGCGCGGGCTGCTGCGCCGATCGCCCGACGCGCCGTGGACGGAGTCCGACGTCCCGCTCCTGGACGAGGCGGCCGAGCTCCTCGGGGTCGACGACTCGCTGGCCAGGGCCGAGGCCCGCGCCGCCGAGGCGCAGCGCGCCTCCGAGCTGGAGTATGCACGCTCGGTGCTCGAGTCCACCGGGGCCGGCGGCGGGCTCGTCGACGCCGAGACCCTGGCTGCCCGGTTCACCGAGACCGGTCCGGTGCTGACCACCGCCGAGCGCGCCGCGGCGGACCGCTCCTGGACCTACGGCCACGTCGTGGTCGACGAGGCGCAGGAGCTGAGCCCGATGGCGTGGCACGCGATCGTGCGCCGGGTCCCGTCCCGGTCGATGACGATCGTCGGTGACGTCGCCCAGACGTCGTCCGCGGCCGGCGCGGACTCCTGGCCCGCGGCGCTCGATCCCGTGCTGCGCGACGGCTGGCGGCTGAGCGAGCTGACCGTCAGCTACCGGACCCCCGCGGCCGTGGCCGACGCCGCCCAGCGCATGGCGACGGCGGCCGGGCTCCCGGTCTCGCCGCTGACCGCTGCCCGCGACGTGCCCGGTGCCCTCCAGGTCGACCGGGTCGGCGACCCGGTCGCGGC
The DNA here is from genome assembly GCF_048065335.1 of Isoptericola maris. Classification (NCBI taxonomy): domain Bacteria; kingdom Bacillati; phylum Actinomycetota; class Actinomycetes; order Micrococcales; family Promicromonosporaceae; genus Isoptericola; species Isoptericola maris. Next base: position 87,905 of record NZ_JBLUNY010000005.1, read on the forward strand.
CGCCGCCGCCCGGGCGGCCGACCTCGCCCGCGAGCACGTCGCCGCCGACGGGTCGGGACGGGTGGCGATCATCGCCGGGCAGCACGCCGTCGGAGACCTGGACGAGCGGGTGGCGGCGGCGCTCACCGACGCGCTCGGGGCCACCGAGGCCGCACGGCTCGCCGCCCAGCGCCCCGAGGACGCCCAGGTGGTCGTCACCTCGCCCCGCGAGGCGAAGGGCCTGGAGTACGACGCCGTCGTGCTGGTCGAGCCGGCCGACGTCGCGTCCGGCCCGGGTCGCTGGGGCGACCTGTACGTGGCCATGACGCGGACGACGCAGCAGCTCGTCGTGCTGCACGCCCGAGACCTTCCCGACGGCCTGGTGGACGAAGGGTGAGACGGGTTTGTGGGTCGCGTCGCGGAGGCGCACCATAGGTCCGTGCTGCGCGCCCTACTCCTTGAGAACGTCCATCCCGCTGCTGTCGAGATCCTCCGCGATGCGGGGATCGAGGTCGAGACGCGCTCCGGCGCGCTCGACGAGGCCGAGCTGATCGAGACGCTCGCCGACTTCCAGATCCTCGGCATCCGCTCCAAGACCCAGGTCACCCGTCGCGTCCTGGAGTCCGTGCCCGGCCTGCTGGCCGTCGGCACGTTCTCCATCGGGACGAATCAGATCGACCTCGAGGCGGCGTCGTCGCACGGCGTCGCCGTGTTCAACGCACCGTTCTCGAACACCCGCTCGGTCGTCGAGCTGGCGGTCTCGGAGATCATCGCCCTGACCCGGCGGCTCACCGTGCGGGACAAGGCGCTGCACGACGGCGTCTGGGACAAGACGGCCGAGGGCTCGCACGAGGTGCGCGGCCGCACGCTCGGCATCATCGGGTACGGGAACATCGGCTCCCAGCTCTCGGTGCTGGCCGAGAACCTGGGCATGAAGGTCGTCTTCTACGACGCTGCCGAGAAGCTCGCGCTCGGCAACGCCCACCGCGTGGAGACGCTGGGCGAGCTCCTGGAGGTCGCCGACGCGGTGACGATCCACGTGGACGGGCGCCCCGGGAACGCCGGGATGTTCACCGGTGACATGTTCGCGCGGATGAAGCCGGGGGCGATCTTCCTCAACCTCTCGCGCGGCTTCGTCGTCGACGTCGAGTCCCTGCGTGAGCACATCCTCTCGGGCCACCTCTCCGGTGCGGCCGTCGACGTCTTCCCGACCGAGCCGAAGAAGCGCGGCGACCACTTCGAGTCGCCGTTGCGCGGCCTCGACAACGTCATCCTCACCCCGCACGTCGGCGGCTCGACCCTCGAGGCGCAGGAGTCGATCGGTCACTTCGTCGCGAAGAAGCTGCGCGAGTACTTCTTGACCGCCTCGACGACGCTCTCGGTGAACCTGCCGAACCTGCAGCTCGAGCACACCGGGGTCGGGCGGATCGCACTGCTCCACCGCAACGTGCCGGGCGTGCTCGCTGCCGTCAACCAGGTCTTCGCCGACCATGGTGCCAACATCGAGGCCCAGATGCTCGCCACGCGGGGGGACCTCGGCTACGTGGTCACCGACATCTCCGACGTCACGCAGCGTGGGGCCTCGAAGAAGCTCATGGCGATGGACACCACGGTGCGGCTGCGGATCCGCGACGCGTTCGAGCGCCCGGAGTTCCCGCCGGGGCCCGCCGCCGGCTGACCACGCACGCCGCACCGGAGCACGAAGGGCCCGCACCATGGTGCGGGCCCTTCGTCGTCAGGTCCGTCAGCCCGACTTGCGCCGGAACATCGGCTGCACGGGACCGGCGGTCTCCGAACCGTGCACGGATCCGGTGTTCCGCTCGGAGTCGGACGTGCGGTGGCGCGCAGCGTTCTTCTTGTCCAGGGCCTCCTTGAACCGTGCCTTGGCATCGTCGCCGGGGGCGGTCGTCCTCTTGTCGTCTGTCATAGGCCCAGCATGCGCCCCTCGGCCCGCGGGCGCGAGGGCTTTTCCGATCACGTGGACGCGGTGGGAGCCTCCTCCACCGAGCCGCCGGGCGCCGTACCCGCGGCCGTCTCGCGCTCGGCCCGTTCCGCGCGCAGGGATGTGATCGCTGCGTCGAAGTCGTCGAGCGAGTCGAACGCCTGGTAGACCGAGGCGAAACGCAGGTAGGCGACCTCGTCGAGCTCCCGGAGGGGACCCAGGATGGCCAGGCCGATCTCGTAGGCGTCGATCTCCGCGCTGCCCGAGCCACGCAGCGTCTCCTCGACCCGCTGCGCCAGGAGCGCCAGGTCGTCGGCGCTCACCGGCCGACCCTGGCACGCCTTGCGCACCCCGGCGACGACCTTGTCACGGCTGAACGGTTCGGTCGCGCCCGAACGTTTGACGACGGAGAGGCTCGCGGTCTCGATCGTGGTGAAACGGCGCTGGCAGTTCGGGCACTGGCGGCGGCGTCGGATCGACGATCCGTCGTCGGCGGTACGAGAGTCGACCACGCGCGAGTCGGCGTGTCGGCAGAACGGGCAGTGCATCCGGAGTCTCCTGCGGTCGGGCCGGGCCCGTGCCCGGCTGCCCGACGAAAGTATGCGCCAGCCAGCCCTCGGTGCAACACCACGTGCCGCTAGTCGAGCGGCAGCACCAGGACCTGCCCCGCCCTGAGCTCCGCGCCGCCCAGCCCGTTCAGCTCTTGCAGCGCGGCGACGACGTCCCGCAGGTCCTCGCCCGGGGTCGCCACCGACCGCGCATACTCCCACAACGTCTCGCCCGGCGCCACGGTCTCGAGCCGCACCTCCTGCGCACGGTCCGGCGCGTCCGCGACGGCACTGGCACCCCAGGCGACGGCCGGCACGGCCAGGAGAAGCACCGCCAGGGCGACGAGCACGCGGCGCCCGCGAACCGTGAGGCGTAGGCCACCGAGGCCCAGGAAGCCTGCGGCCTGCGAGACCACTGCGATCGATGCCATTGCTTCGCCCTCCCGGAGCCGCACGGGCCTCTCGAACACCTGTCCGTCAAACGTATGTTCGTCGAACGCTTGTACACATTGGTATCACGGCGACCCGACACGCGTCGAGAGATCTCGAACAGATGTTTGATGTCGGTGCGGATCTGCCCTACTCTGACGGGAGCGATGACAGGTTTGTCTGGTTCTTGACGGGAGAGACGCATGACGACGACACGCGAGACCGAAGGCGCCGGGTCCGGTACGCACGACGGCACGCTCGCGTCCGTCTCCGAGATCTCCACCGGTCCGGACCGGCTGACCCCGCGCCAGCGAAGGGTCCTCGAGACGATCCGCGCCTCGGTCGAGAGCCGCGGTTATCCACCGACGATGCGGGAGATCGGCGAGGCCGTCGGCCTGGCCAGCCCGTCGTCGGTCAAGCATCAGCTCACCACGCTCGAGCGCAAGGGATATCTGCGCCGCGACCCTAACCGTCCGCGGGCGATGGAGGTCGTGGACCCCTCGGCGGGCGACGGAGCGGCCTCCACCGCGGGCTCACCGGTCGCGTCGTCGAGCCTGCCGACCCCGGACGGGTCCGAGAGCGAGGTCGCGACGCCGTCCTACGTGCCGCTCGTCGGTCGTATCGCCGCCGGTGGGCCGATCCTGGCCGAGCAGGTCGTCGAGGACGTCTTCCCGCTCCCCCGCCAGGTCGTGGGTGACGGTGAGCTCTTCCTGCTCAAGGTCGCGGGCGACTCGATGATCGACGCGGCCATCTGCGACGGGGACTGGGTGGTGGTCCGTCGCCAGAAAGTCGCGGAGCAGGGTGAGATCGTCGCCGCGATGCTGGACGGCGAGGCCACGGTCAAGACGTTCAAGCAGACCGGCGGTCACACCTGGCTGATGCCCCAGAACTCCGCGTACGACCCGATCTCCGGGGACGAAGCACAGGTCCTCGGCCGGGTGGTCGCCGTCCTGCGCAGCCTGTGACGTCGACGCTCTGCGGCTAGAGCCCGAATCGCTGCTGCACCGACCGCACGCTCGCGGCCGACGACCGGAGGCCGGCCACCTCCTGCTCGGACAGCGGGGTGTCGACGACGGTCGTCGCGCCCCGGGCATCCACCAGCGTCGGCAGGGACAGGCACACGTCCCTGATCCCGTGGAAGTTCTCGATCCGGGTGGAGACGGGCATCACACGGTGCTCGTCGTTGAGCACCGCCTCCACGATCCGCGTCGCGGCGAGCCCGACCGCGTAGTTGGTCGCCCCCTTGCCGGCGATCACGCGGTACGCGGACTCGACCACGTCGCGCGTGATCACCTTCCGGGTGGCGTCGTCGAGCGGCGGGCGGCCCGGGAGCGCCTCCCACTCCAGGAGCGGCACCCCGGCGATGCGAGCGGAGCTCCACAGCGCGATCTCGGAGTCGCCGTGCTCGCCGGCGATGTAGGCGTGCACGTTCGCCGTCGCCACCCCGCAGTGCTGTGCGAGCGCCCCGCGCAGCCGTGACGAGTCGAGCACCGTGCCCGAGCCGAAGACCCGCTCGGGCGGCAGCCCGGAGATCTGCTGTGCCGCGTACGTCACGACGTCGACCGGGTTGGTCACCATCAGGAAGATGGCGTCGGGCGCGACCTCGAGGAGGCCCGGGAGGATCTTGCGGGTCAGCGAGATGGTCGCTTCCGCGAGGTCCAGTCGAGACTGTCCCGGCCGCTGCTTCGCTCCAGCGGTGACGATCACGACGTCGGCGCCGCGGCACACCTCGACGTCGTCCGAGCCGATCACCTCGGCCTGGGGGACGAACATCCCGCCGTGCTGCAGGTCGAGCACCTCGGCCTCGACCTTGGCCCGGTTGACGTCCTGGAGGGCGACCGTCCTGGCGGTGCCACGCGCCAGCGCTGTGAAGGCGAGGGTGGCCCCCACCGCACCGGCACCGACGACGGCGATCTTGGTCCTGCTGCGAGGTGCTGTCACCCGGTCAGACTAGGTCGCGCCCGTGCGGGGCGCTACGCGAGCCGCCGGAGCGCGGAGCGCACCAGCTCGGTGTCGGTCGTGCGCCAGAAGTCCGGCATCGACCGTGTCAGGAACGTGCCGTAGCGTGCGGTGACGAGCCGGGGGTCGAGCACGGCCACCACGCCGCGGTCGTCAGTCGACCGGATGAGGCGGCCCGCGCCCTGGGCGAGCAGGAGCGCCGCGTGGGTCGCGGCCACCTGCATGAACCCGTTGCCACCGGCCTGCTCGACGGCTCGGGCACGTGCCGCCTTCACGGGGTCGTCCGGTCGCGGGAACGGTACCCGGTCGATGATCACGAGCCGACAGGCGTCACCCGGCACGTCCACCCCCTGCCACAGCGACAGCGTGCCGAAGAGGCAGGTCGCCGGGTCGGCCGCGAACTGCTGCACCAGGGTGGGCAGCTGGTCGTCCCCCTGGCAGAGCACCGGGACGTCCAGCCGTTCGCGCATCGCCTCGGCGGCGGCCGTGGCCGCCCGCCGGGACGAGAACAGCCCGAGCGTCCGACCCCCGGCCGCCTCGACGAGTCCCGCGATCTCGTCCAGCTGGGCCTCGGTCGTCGGCTCGCGCCCCGGGGCGGGCAGATGCTTGGCCACGTAGCAGATGCCCTGCTTGCGGTAGTCGAACGGGCTGCCCACGTCCAGCCCACGCCAGACGGCGTCGTCCTCGCCCGTCGAGGCCGCGAGGCCGAGGGACCGGGCGACCGGGTCGAACGTGCCGCCGAGGGCCAGCGTCGCCGACGTGAGCACACCGGTCCGCTCGCCCAGGAGCTGGGTGCTGATCAGTCCCGCGACCGCGAGCGGCGCGGCGTGCAGCCGGCCCACCCCGTCGCCCCACGGCGCGTCGGCCGGGGGGCGCGAGCACCACAGCACGTCGGCGCTCGTGTCTTCCGCCGCCATGCGCTCGGCGACCTCGAACAGCTGTGTGAGGGCCGACTGCGCCATCTTCAGGCCGGCGTCCGGCTCAGCCCCCCGATCCGGCTTGACGTCGCTCAGGAGCGTCCGGGCGGCGTCGCGGACCGCTTCGACCGCGGTCTGCAGCTCGCCGGGCAGGCCCTGCGGGTAACGCTCCGCCGGGACCCGCGCGAGGACCTCTGCCAGCGACCGTGCGGCGGCGTCGAGGTCGTCGGTCAGCGTCCCGCCGTGCTGACGCACGAGCCGGGCGGCGTGCTCCACCGTGCCTCCGGACAGGTCCACGGTCGCCGCCGCCGTGATCCGGTCGGCCAGCTCGTGCGCCTCGTCTACCACGAGCACGTCGTGCTCCGGCAGCACGTTGGTGTTGCCGGACGCCGCGATCCCGAGCATCGCATGGTTGGTCACCACGACGTCGGCCTCGCGCGCGGTGTTCCGCGCCTGCTCCCCGAAGCACTCGTCGATCAGGGGGCAGCGCTGCCCGAGACATTCCAGCGACGTCACGGACACCTGCCGCCAGGCCCGGTCCGGCACGCCCGGGACCAGGTCGTCCCGGTCACCGGTGTCGGTCTCCTGGGCCCACTCGTGCAGCCGCCGGACGTGGTCGGCCAGCCGCGCGCCGTCGTCGGACCGGCCCCGTGGCGCCGCCGCGGGGTGCTGCTCGGCCGACGAACCCTCGCCAGGGCCGGGGTCGGCCGGGAGGTCGAACAGCGTGGCGCCGTCGACGGGATAGCCGCCGGTGACCTTGTGCCGGCAGAGGTAGTTGTGCCAGCCCTTGAGCAGCGCGACGCGCGGCGGCCGTGCCAGCCGCGGCGCGACGGCGTCGGCGACCAGGGGGAGGTCACGGGTGATCACCTGACGCTGCAGCGCGAGGGTCGCGGTGGAGACCACGACGCGCTCGCCGGCCGTGACGGCGTGCCGGACGGCGGGTACCAGGTACCCGAGAGACTTGCCCGTGCCGGTGCCCGCCTGGACGAGGAGGTGCCGACCGGACTCCACGGCGTCGGTGACCGCCTCGGCCATCCGGTCCTGGCCCTCGCGCCGCGACCCGCCGAGGGCCGCCACGGCGAGGTCGAGGAGCTCGGTGACCTCGGGCGGCTGCTCGGCGGGTTCTGCGGACGAGGCGGACGAGTTCACCGGACGATCCTACGGGCGTGGGAGGCGCCGCGGGTGCCCGGTCCACAGCACACGGACGACGGCGGTCGCCCGGCTCAGAGCGCCACACCCTCCAGCTCCGCGGCGAGCGCAGCGTCGACCCGGCCGCGCAGGCGCGTGCCGTCGGCGAGGTGCTCCTCCCCGGCGAGCTCGCCGTTCTCGTGGACCCGGTGGACGAGGTCGCCGCGCGAGTACGGCACCACGAGGTCGATCTCGACCGCGGGGCGCGGCAGCGTGTCGGCGATCAGCGCGCGGAGCTCGGCGATGCCCTCGCCCGAGTGCGCCGAGACCACCGCCGTGCGGCGTTCCCTGCGCTGGATGCGGCCCACGACCGTCGGGTCGGCCACGTCGGCCTTGTTGAGCACCACGACCTCGGGCACGTCGTCCATGCCGGGGATCTCCGCGAGCACCTCCCGGACGGCGTCGATCTGGCCCTCCGGGTCCGGGTGGGAGGCATCGACGACGTGCAGCAGCAGGGCGGCGTCGCCGACCTCCTCGAGCGTGGACCGGAACGCCTCGACGAGCTGGTGCGGCAGGTGCCGGACGAACCCGACGGTGTCGGCGTAGGTGAAGACGCGGCCGTCCTCGGTCCGGGACCGGCGAACGGTCGGGTCGAGGGTGGCGAACAGCGCGTTCTCCACGAGCACCCCGGCGCCCGTCAGCGCGTTGAGCAGCGACGACTTGCCGGCGTTGGTGTAGCCCGCGATCGCCACGTTCGGGATCGCGTGCCGCTTGCGGTCGTGCCGCTTGGTCTCCCGGGCGGGTGCCATCGCCGCGATCTCCCGGCGCAGCTTGGCCATGCGGTTGCGGATGCGGCGGCGGTCGAGCTCGATCTTGGTCTCACCGGGTCCGCGCGAGCCCATGCCGGCTCCCGCCCCGCCGACCTGGCCACCGGCCTGCCGGGACATCGACTCGCCCCAGCCGCGCAGACGCGGCAGGAGGTACTCGAGCTGGGCGAGCTCGACCTGCGCCTTGCCCTCCCGGGACTTGGCGTGCTGGGCGAAGATGTCGAGGATCAGGGCGGTGCGGTCGACCACCTTGACCTTGACGATGTCCTCCAGCGCACGCCGCTGGGACGGCGCCAGCTCGGTGTCGACCACGACCGTGTCCGCGCCGGACGCCGCCACGATCTCGGCGAGCTCAGCGGCCTTGCCGGAGCCGAGGAACGTGCCGGGGTCGGGCTTGGCGCGCTTCTGCAGCAGTCCGTCGAGCACCTGGGAACCGGCCGTCTCGGCGAGCGCCGCGAGCTCGCGCAGGGAGACGTCGGCCTCGCGCGCCGCGGCCTCGCCACCCGGGAAGAGCCCCACGAGCACGACCTTCTCGAGGCGCAGCTGGCGGTACTCGACCTCGGTGACGTCGTCGAGCTCGGTCGAGAGGCCGGCGACGCGCCGCAGCGCGGCCCGCTCGGCGAGGTCGAGCTGGTCCCCGTCGTGGGCGGCGTGGACCGTCGTGCCCTCGGCCCGAGCGGTCCCGGCCCGCGCCAGCACCCGCGCGACGACGTCGTTCGCGATCGACTGCGCGTCACGGGACGCGCTCGGTCCGGTGGCGGCGGTGGTCTGTTCGGGATCGGTCGGGATGTGGGTCAAGACGGTCCTCTCCATGGGGTACGTGGGTGCAACAAGGATCCCACGCGGATTCGTCCCGGCCGAAGGGATTTACGATGCGTGCGTGAGCGACCACTACTTCACGGCCGAGCCGGCCTCCGACGCCGAGCGACGGCTGGTCGCCGTCGACCTGGCGGGCACCGCCACGCAGGTCGAGGTGGCGGGCGGCATCTTCTCTCCCGGCGGCCTCGACAAGGGCACCCGGGTGCTGCTCGGCGAGGTCCCGGCGCCGCCGGCGGGCGACCTGCTGGACCTCGGCTGCGGCTGGGGCCCCATCGCCCTCACGATGGCGCTGCGGGCCCCCGGCGCGACGGTGTGGGCGGTGGACGTCAACCTCCGTGCGCTCGACCTGGTGCGCCGCAACGCGGAGCGGCTCGGGGTCGCCGGGCGGGTCCGTGCCGTCACGCCGGACGAGGTGCCCCACGACGTCCGGTTCGCCGCCCTCTGGTCGAACCCGCCGATCCGGGTCGGCAAGCAGGTGCTGCACGACATGCTGCGCAGGTGGCTCCCGCGCCTGGTCCCGGGTGGTGCGCCGGGCGGGGCCTGGCTGGTGGTCCAGAAGAACCTCGGTTCCGACTCCCTGGCCCGCTGGATCGAGGCGGAGCTCGACCTGCCGACCGAGCGGGTCACGTCGTCCAAGGGGTTCCGCGTCCTGCACTCCACCCGCTGACGAGCGCCCGGGTCCGGCCCGGAGCGGCGCAGGCTACAGCTCGACGTCTCCGCTGAAGACCAGCTCGGCCGGACCGGCGAGCTCGACGTGCCCGCCGTCGAGCAGCCGCACCCGGACCTCGCCGCCGGGGACCTCGACGAACCACGTGGTCGGGACCTCGTCGGGGTCGGCCGCCCCGTGCGCGGCCCACGCACGGACCGCGAGCGCCGCAGCGCAGGCACCCGTGCCGCACGAGCGCGTCTCCCCCACGCCCCGCTCGTGCACACGCATGCGCACCCGGCCGGCGGTGACGCCGTCGGGCATGGTCTCCTCGCCGAGCGGCACGACGAGCTCGACGTTGGTGCCGTGCGGCGGCAGGGGGTCGACGGCGGGTGTGCGGGTGAGGTCCAGCGCGTCGAGCTCCGCCGGCCGGGACAGGGCGACGACGGTGTGCGGGTTGCCGAGGTCCACGCTGAGCGCGGGGCGCGGGGCGTCCCATCCGGCGGTCATGACTGCTGCGTCGGCTCCGGACTCCACGGCCTCCCGGCCGCCGGGGTACGTCCACGGCCCCATGTCGACCGCGTACCAGCCGTTCGGCTCCCTGCGCACGCGCTTGACGCCACCGCGGGTGCCGAGAGCGAGCTCGTCGCCGCCGGACAGGTCGACCAGCCCGAGGCTCTCGGCGAAGGCGGCGAACACCCGCACCCCGTTGCCGCACATCTCGGCCGCCGTGCCGTCGGAGTTGCGGTAGTCCATGAACCAGATCGCGCCCGGCTCCTCACCGAGCACGGCGTCGGCCGTGGCCTCGCCGGCGCGGGCGAGCGCCGCCGTCGGAGCGAGGCGGATGACGCCGTCCGCGCCGATGCCCGCGCGGCGGTCCGCCAGGCGCCGCACCTGGTCCGGGGTGAGGTCGAGGTCTCCTCGGGTGTCGGCGACCAGGACGAAGTCGTTCTGCGTCCCGTGGCCCTTGGTGAAGCGCAAGGTCATGAGCCCAGACTACGGCGTACCGGGCCCTCGCCCGGCGGAGACAGCTCGCCGGCGTCGGCGGCCCGCACGACGGCGAGCGCCTCGTCGAGCAGGCTCCGCGAGCCCGCGTCGAGCCACCGGACGCGGGGGTCGCGGCCGAACCAGCCCATCTGCTTGCGGGCCAGCCGGCGCGTGTTGGCCACGACGTCCGCCCGCGCCTCGTCCTCGGTCCGCTCCCCGGCGAACCAGCGCAGCACCTCGGCGTAGCCGACCGCACGGGCGGCCGTGGCGCCGAGGCCGGGGCCGGTCCCGCCCTGGTGCGGCGCGGCGAGCGCACGCACCTCGTCGACCAGCCCCGCCTCCCACATGCGGTCCACGCGTCCCGCCACCCGGGTGTCGAGCGTCTCGCGGTCGCAGTCGAGGCCGATCTGGACGGCGGGTCGGACGTACTCCTGCCGGGGCAGGTTCGCGGTGTACGGCTGCCCGGTGATCTCGATGACCTCCAGCGCCCGGACGACGCGCCGCGTGTTCGCCGGGCCGATCGAGTCCGCGGCCGCCGGGTCGAGCCGGGCGAGCTCGGCGTGCAGGACGCGCCCACCCTCGGACTCGGCCCGTTCCTCGAACCTGGCCCGCACCACGGGGTCCGTGCCGGGAAAGTCCAGGTGGTCCAGCAGCGCACGCACGTAGAGACCCGACCCGCCCACGACGACGGCCCGTGCTCCTCGGCCGGCGACGGCGTCGAGGTCCGCCCGGGCGTCGGCCTGGTAGCGCGCCACCGAGGCGTCCTCGTCGGGGTCGAGGACGTCGACCTGGTGGTGCACGATCCCCCGGCGCTCGGCGAGCGGCACCTTCGCGGTCCCGATGTCCATGCCCCGGTAGAGCTGGAAGGCGTCCGCGTTCACGATCTCGGCGGCGACGGGCCGAGCGCCGCGGACGCCGTCGGACAACGCCTGCGCCAGGTCCAGCGCGAGGTCCGACTTCCCGGTGGCGGTTGGTCCTACGACGGCGACGATCACGGGTCCACGCTAGCCGCAGCAGCCCTTGACCTTGACCCTGGGGCAGGGGATCTGCTGGCCGTGGCCCGCGGGCGTTCGACGCCGTGCGCGCCGCCGCCACGCGAGACGCACGCCACCCGTCCGGCTCTCCCCGGGAGATCTACCTCGGCGGCGACCCGTTCCGCTGCCAGGTCGCCCCACGCTACGGCACCTGATCCCCCGGCCCGGGTTACGCTCCGCGGGTGCTGCTGCTGACCACCTTCGCCGTGAGCCTGCTGTCCGGGCTGGTGCCGGTCGTCAGCGTCGAGGTCTACCTGGGCGGGCTGGCCGCAGCCACCGACGCCGCCGCCTCCCCCGGCCTCGTGGCCGGCCTCGCCGTGGCGGCCGGTGTCGGCCAGACCCTCGCGAAGGTGGCCTGGTACCTCGCCGCCGCGCGTTCGATGGAGTCTCCTCGGCTGCAGCGCAAGCTCGCCCAGGACAAGTGGCGTCGCGGGTTCGAGCGCTGGCGGCAGCGGGTCACCGGGCGCCCGGTCCTCACCGCGGCGGTGCTGCTCGCCTCCGCGGGCGTGGGCTTCCCGCCGCTGATGATCATCGCCGTCGTCGCCGGGTCGTTGCGGGTGCCGATGGCCGTCTACGTCCCGACGGTCCTGGTGGGGCGCACCGTGCGGTTCTGGCTGCTGCTCGCGGGCGTCGGCTGGTTCGCCGCGTCCGCGACCTGATCAGTCGGTGCCACCCCGCTCCAGGTGACCACGTCGTACCGGCCGGGCAGGTGGGGTCCGGCCGCGGTGACGGATCGTGTCGTCGCCGTCCAGCCACCGGCTCGGGCGAGCCGGTCCAGGACGGTCGCCACGGCCGGCGTGCAGGACGACGCTCCCTCGCCGCGCGGGTCGCCGCTCGCCACCAGCAGCACGTCGCAGGCGCTCAGCGCATCTGCCGCCCCGGCGAGCGACGCGTCGTCCGCGTCCGCCGCCAGCTCGACGACGAGCGCCTCCGCGGCGGCGTCCGCGCCGACGGCCTCGCCCAGGACGAGCTGCACGACCGAGGCGGGTACGCCACCCCGGCCGGCCACGGACCTTGCGGGCCACCGGTCGAGGCCCGGGACCCACCGGTCGGCGATCCCGGCGGCCCCCAGCGAGGGCCGGCGGCGCCCGACGGCGGTCCGGGTGGCGGGCGCGAGCACGCCCCACCGGGCCGGCCACGCCCCGTCCGGACCGGCGGCCCTGACGAGCTCGTCCCGCACCGCCCGGCGCAACCGGTCGACGGGCCGCGCGAGACCGGCGGCGCCCGGTACGAGGAGGACGGTGGCGGGAAGGACCACGGCGTGGACGGGCACCGTCCCACGGTACCGGGCCGTGTAGCGTGGGCATGTGAGGTTCTTCGGATCACGTCGGGCCGCGAGGTCGTCCGCGCCATCGGTCTCCGAGGGCGGTGAGCCGGACCAGTTCCGCGCCGACGTCCGGAACGTCCTGCTCGCCGGACCGGTCGGCGACGCCGTGGGAGCCGTGCCCGGGCCGGTCTCCCGCGAACGCATCAGCGCATGGCTGGACCAGTCGGGGTTCACCTACTTCGTCGACACCGACGGCGACCTCGGCGGGCTGTGGCACGGCAGGCTCTTCTACTTCCTGCCGCTGGGCCCGGACGGCGAGGTGCTCCAGGTCCGCGGCCAGTGGCACCGCGAGGCGACCATCGAGCGGCTCGGCGAGGTGCTCGAGATCTGCAACGAGTGGAACGCCGAGCGCATCTGGCCCAAGACGTACGCGCGCGTGCGCGACGACGGCGCGATCGTCGTCTGCGCGGAGGTCACCGTCAGCGTCGAGCACGGCGCGAACGACGACCAGCTCGCCCAGCACCTGCAGTGCGGCCTGTCCACGTCGGCCATGTTCTTCGAGCACCTCGACGAGGTCTTCGGCGACCCGCTGCGGAGCGCACCGTGAGCGGCCCCCTGCGACGTGCCACGGACGCCGTCCTCCAGGCCGCCCGCCTGCGGGGCCGGGGCGGCCAGGGCGGCGCTCGCCCCTCGCTCCCGACACCTGTCTCCCTGGCCCGTGTGGGCAACGACCTGGCCCGGCGCGGCTACCGGTTCCGCACCGACGACGACGGCGACATCACCGGCACGTGGGACGGCAACCGCTTCTGGTTCCTCCTGCTGGGCGAGGAGTCCGAGATCCTCCAGGTGCGCGGCCGCTGGGCCGGCACGGTGCCGGAGTCCGCCCGCCCGGCCGTCCTCCAGGCGTGCAACGACTGGAACCGCGAGCGCATCTGGCCGAAGGTCTACACCCGCCCGGAAGGCGGCGGCCTGGCCCTCTACACCGAGGTCTCGGTCGACCTGGAGCACGGCGCGACGGACTCCCAGCTCGCGGAGACCGTGTCCTGCGGCCTGGTCACGGCCGCCCAGTTCTTCTCCAGCGTCGGTCCGCTGACGGACCCGTCCGCGTCCTCCTGACAGCTCGGGACGCTCAGCCGCGCAGCGTCGGCATGCCCAGCACCACGGGTCCGTCCGGCGCCGGGGCGCCGTGCGAGTGCTCGTCCCCGCCGCCACCGAGGCGCGCCCGCTCACGCCGCACCCACGCGTCACCGGACCGCGTGCGGCGCACGGCGTAGGTGCCGCCGTCGACGGCGGAGTCCGCGATGAGGTGGTGCGGCGCGGCACGCGTGACCTCGACCGTCACCATGTCGCCAGGACGCGGCAGCTGCGGGTCGAGCTCGGCCGGGTCGGCGAGGCGGGGGTCGTCGAGGCCGGCGGGCTGGTCGGCCGGGGTGTCGCCGTCGGCCACGGTTCCCGCCGGCAGCGCGAGGTGGACCAGCCGGTTGTCACGGGCCCGGCCGCTCAGGCGGTGCGTGGCGCCGTCCTTCTTGCCCGAACCCTCCGCGACCAGCACCTCGAGGGTGCGGCCCACCTGGCGGGCCGACTCCTCGCCGCTGATGCGCTCCTGCAGGGCGAGGAGCCGTTCGAACCGCTCCTGGACGACCTCCTTGGGGAGCTGGTCGTCCATCGTCGCGGCCGGGGTGCCCGGGCGGGGCGAGTACTGGAACATGTAGGCCGAGCCGAAGCGCGAGGCCTCGACGACCCGTAGCGTCTCGGCGAAGTCCTCCTCCGTCTCGCCCGGGAAGCCCACGATGATGTCGGTGGTGATCGCGGCGTCGGGCATCGCGGCACGGACCCGGTCGAGGATGCCGAGGAACTTCTCCGACCGGTAGCTGCGACGCATCGCCCGCAGGACCCGGTCGGAGCCGGACTGCAACGGCATGTGGAGCTGCGGCATGACGTTCGGCGTCTCGGCCATCGCCTCGATCACGTCGTCGGTGAACGCCGCCGGGTGCGGGGAGGTGAACCGCACCCGCTCCAGGCCGTCGATCTCGCCGCAGGCGCGCAGCAGCTTGGCGAACGCGCCCCGGTCGCCGAACTCGACGCCGTAGCTGTTGACGTTCTGGCCGAGCAGGGTCACCTCGACGGCACCCGCGTCGACGAGCGCCTGGACCTCGGCCAGGACCTCGCCCGGGCGGCGGTCGCGCTCCTTGCCGCGCAGGTGCGGCACGATGCAGAAGGTGCACGTGTTGTTGCAGCCCACGGAGATCGAGACCCAGCCCGCGTACACGGACTCGCGCCGGGTCGGCAGCGTCGACGGGAAGACCTGCAGGGACTCGGCGATCTCGACCTGGGCGGACTCGTTGTGCCGGGCGCGCTCCAGCAGCACCGGCAGCGCGTCGAGGTTGTGGGTGCCGAAGACGACGTCCACCCAGGGCGCCTTCGTCACGATCTCGCCACGATCCTTCTGGGCGAGACAGCCTCCGACGGCGATCTGCATGCCGGGCCGGGCAGCCTTGAGGCTCGCGAGCTGGCCGAGGTTCCCGT
This sequence comes from Isoptericola maris, assembly GCF_048065335.1. Lineage (NCBI taxonomy): Bacteria > Bacillati > Actinomycetota > Actinomycetes > Micrococcales > Promicromonosporaceae > Isoptericola > Isoptericola maris. The sequence goes on from NZ_JBLUNY010000005.1 coordinate 102,913, forward strand.
ACAGGCGCGTCGCGGCGTTCTCGCGCACCGCGCACGTGTTGATCACGACGACGTCGGCGTTGCTCGCGGCGTCGTCGGCGGCCGTCGCCCGGGAATATCCGGCCTGCTCGAGCATGCCGGCCATGTGCTCCGAGTCGTGCACGTTCATCTGGCACCCGAGGGTGCGGACCACGTATGTTCGGGCGCCGGGGTCCGGGAGCACGGGCGAGCCGGTGTGGTGCGGTGTAGGCATGGTGGTGGACATCGCCACCCAGGATACGGCGCCCGGACGTCGTTACCGATTCGTTGCCGACGCAGGACTCCCGATGCTGGTGAACGAAACTTCGACTGGTTAGGTTCATGGGATGGATAGCAGCGGATCGGCTCGCGCAGCGGGTGAGCACCTGGGTGCTCCGCTCGTCGAGCTCGAGCGAGTCAACAAGCACTTCGGTGACCTGCACGTGCTGCAGGACATCAACCTGACCGTGCGCAAGGGTGAGGTGCTCGTCGTCATCGGCCCGTCGGGTTCGGGCAAGTCCACCCTGTGCCGCGCGATCAACCGGTTGGAAACGATCGACGACGGCGACATCCGCATCGACGGAGAGCCGCTGCCCGCCGAGGGTCGCGACCTCGCCCGCCTCCGTGCCGACGTCGGCATGGTGTTCCAGGCGTTCAACCTGTTCGCCCACAAGTCGGTGCTCGAGAACGTCACCCTCGGGCCGCGCAAGGTGCGCCGGGTCCCCAAGGCCAAGGCCGACGAGGAGGGTCTCGCGCTCCTCGACCGCGTCGGGGTCAAGAACCAGGCCGACAAGCTGCCGGCCCAGCTCTCCGGCGGTCAGCAGCAGCGCGTCGCCATCGCCCGCTCGCTCGCGATGCACCCCAAGGTCATGCTCTTCGACGAGCCCACCTCGGCCCTGGACCCCGAGATGATCAACGAGGTGCTCGACGCGATGGTCCAGCTCGCGCACGAGGGCATGACGATGATCGTCGTGACCCACGAGATGGGGTTCGCCCGCAAGGCCGCTGACCGCGTCGTCTTCATGGCCGACGGGCAGATCGTCGAAGAGGCCACGCCCGAGGAGTTCTTCACGAACCCGCGCAGCGACCGCGCCAAGGACTTCCTGTCCAAGATCCTCACCCACTGACTTCCCCACCCTGCACAACCGACGAAGGGAACACCATGCGCACACGCACCACGGGGGCGATCGCGCTCGCGGCCACCGCCGCGCTGACGCTCGCCGCCTGCTCCGACGACGGAGGCTCGAGCGGCGGCGAGGCCGAGGGCGGCGGCGAATCGGTCACCATCGGCATCAAGTTCGACCAGCCGGGCCTCGGGTTCATGGAGGGTGACACGCCCTCCGGCTTCGACGTCGAGGTCGCCAAGTACGTGGCCGGCGAGCTCGGCTACTCCGAGGACCAGATCACCTGGACGGAGGCGCCGTCCGCCCAGCGGGAGACGCTGCTGTCCACCGGCCAGGTCGACATGATCTTCGCGACCTACTCGATCACCGACGAGCGGCGCGAGCAGGTCTCCTTCGCCGGACCGTACTTCGTGGCCGGCCAGGACCTCCTGGTCGCCGCCGACAACACGGACATCACCGGCCCGGACACCCTCGACGGCAAGAACCTGTGCTCCGTCACCGGTTCGACCTCCGCCCAGCGGATCAAGGACGAGTACTCCGAGGGCGTCAACCTGCTCGAGCAGCCGGGCTACGCCGAGTGCGTGACCGCCCTCGTCGCAGGCCAGGTCGACGCGGTCACCACCGACGACGTCATCCTGGCGGGCCTGGGCGCGCAGCCGTCCAACGCCGGCCAGGTGAAGGTCGTCGGCAACACCTTCTCCGAGGAGCTGTACGGCGTCGGCATCCCGCAGGGGTCCGACCAGTGCGAGGCCATCAACGAGGCCATCACCAAGATGGTCGACGACGGCGCCTGGCAGGAGGCGCTCGACGCCGCGACCGAGGGCACCGGGTACGTCCCGAACGCCGACCTCAACCCGCCGGAGTACGAGCCCTGCGACGCGTGACGCAGCGCTGACCGGGGCCCGGGGCCCCCCCCCCCCCCCGGGCGGGGCCCCCCCCCCCCCGCCCCCCCCCCCCCCCCCCCGCCCCCCCCCCCCCACCCCGCCACGCTCAGCGTGGCGGGCCCGGGCCACCCGGCAGGCGACGCCGTACCGACTGCCCTCGACCGACCTACCCTCCGAAGGAGCGACTGCCGCGTGCAGGAGTACCTCGACATCGTCCGCGAGTACGACGTGCTCGGCGCGTTCTGGGTGAACATCCAGCTCGCGTTCTGGGCCGCTCTGCTGGCCCTCGCCCTGGGGTCCGTGCTGGCGTTGTTCCGCATCTCGCCGATCGGCAGCCTCCAGTGGGCCGGCACCACCTACGTCACGGTGTTCCGGAACATGCCCCTGACGATCATCATGGTCTTCATGGTGCTCGGCGCCTGGGGTCAGCTCGACCTGTCGCTCTCGACCGACTTCAACACGAACTTCTTCTGGCTCGCCGTCATCGGGCTGTCCGTCTACCACGCGGCCTTCGTGTGCGAGGCGATCCGCTCGGGGGTGAACACGGTGCCGGTGGGCCAGGCCGAGGCGGCGCGCTCCATCGGGTTGTCGTTCCTCCCCGCGGCCTGGCTCGTCATCCTCCCGCAGGCCTTCCGCGGCGCCATCGCGCCGCTGGGCAACGTCCTCATCGCGCTGATCAAGAACACGACGGTGGCGGCGGCAGCCTCGGTCGCCACGGAGACGTCATCGGTGATGAAGACGATGATCGAGTTCCGGTCCGACTACATCTACGCGATCTTCTTCACCTTCGCGATCGGGTACGTGATCCTCGTGACGCCGGTGGGGCTGTTGACCACATCTCTCTCGAGGAGCCTGGCGGTGTCCCGATGAACGCCCAGTCCGTCCTGTTCGACGCACCGGGCCCGCGAGCCCGTCGGCGCATCCTGCTCGGCAACCTCGTCGGCGCCGTGATCGTCGCCGGCGTCATCGCCCTCGTCCTGCTCCGGCTCGCCGAGAAGGGCCAGCTCGACCCGACACTGTGGCTGCACGCCGTCGACGCCGACGCGTGGGCGTACTACTACTGGCCCGGGTTCCTGGCGACCCTGCGCGCTGCTGCGCTGGCGATCGTCGGTGCGATGGTCTTCGGCCTCCTCTTCGGAGTGGGCCGCCTGTCGTCACACCTCCTGGTCCGCACGGTGTGCGGCACGATCGTGGAGTTCTTCCGCGCGGTGCCGGTGCTGCTCATGATGGTGTTCTTCTGGCTGCTGCTCGCCAACGGAGGCGTGGAGAACTCCTCGTTCTGGGGCGTGGTCATCGCGCTCGTCCTCTACAACGGGTCGGTCGTCGCCGAGCTGGTGCGCTCCGGCGTCCACGGTCTGCCGAGCGGGCAGCGGGAGGCAGCGCTCTCCGTGGGCCTGACCCGAGGTCAGTCGCTGCGCTCGGTCGAGGTGCCGCAGGCGCTGGTGGCGATGCTGCCTGCGCTCGTCTCGCAGCTGGTCGTGGTGCTCAAGGACTCGGCGCTCGGCGCGATCATCTCCTACAGCGAGCTCCTGCAGCACGCACGTCGCCTCGGTTCCGGCCAGGGCAACATCCTGCAGGCGCTCACGGTGGCGGCCGTCCTCTTCATCGTCGTCAACTACAGCCTGTCGAAGCTGGCGGAGCGGCTCAGCCGTACGCTGCGGCGGACGTCGGGCAAGACGGGGACGATGGCCGCCGGGCTGGACGCCGGTGTGGGAGCGGGAGCTACCGCGGTCGCCACCGGCCCTGCTGCGCGCCTCGACGAGGGCCCCGGTGCCCCCGGTACAGGCCCCGGCGACCGGGACCACCCGACACGCTGGTCCTAGGCGTCCGCGCGTCCGCTGCCGTCAGTCGCCGAGGAAGACGTCGTCGAGCTCGTCGAGCTCATCCCCCTCGGCGGCGAGAGCCTCCTTCACCGCGGCGAACGCCACCGACGGGTTGTGGCCCTTGCGGCTGAGCGATCCGACGGCCCGACGGACCCGCTTGTCGCGGTCGAGCCCGCGCGTCCGCGCCACGTGCTTGCGGGCGAGCTCGGCGGCAGCTGCGCGCTCGTCGTCGGCGTCGATCTGCTCGAGGGCCACGGCGGCGGTCTCGGTGTCGACGCCGCGGCGGTGCAGCTCCGCCGAGATCGCCCGCCGCGCCTGGCCCTTCTCGGTGTGACGGGTCCGGACGATCATCTCGGCGTACTCGACGTCGTCGATGAGACGGACCTCCTCGAACCGGTCGAGCACCGGGTCCACGACATGTTCGGGGAACCCTTTGCGCGTCAGCGACCGTTCGAGCTCGGCACGGCTCTTGGGTGCTGCCGTGAGGGACCGCAGCACGGCCTCGCGGGCCAGCTCCACCGCCTCCTCGACAGAGAGCTCCCCCGTGTCGAGACGTTCCGCGACGTTCGGGCGGCCGCGACGCTTCCCCTCGCCGCGACCGCCCTGGCGCTGGTCCCAGGCCATCAGCGCGCGCCCGTCAGAACGGCGCCTTCTTCGCCTTGGCCGCGGCCGACCGGGTCGCCGCCTTGGCCTTCGCCGGCGTCTTGCCGTCGTCCGGGCTCGCCACCGAGGCCGTCGACGCCGCAGCGTCGGTCACCGGCTCCGTGCCGTCACCCTCGGCGGGGGCGTCGACCGCAGCACCGACGCCGAGCTTCTCCTTGATCCGCTTCTCGAGCTCGTTGGCCAGGTCGGGGTTGTCGCGCAGGAAGGCGCGGGCGTTCTCCTTGCCCTGCCCGAGCTGGTCCCCGTCGTAGGTGAACCAGGACCCGGACTTGCGCACGAACCCGTGCTCCACGCCCATGTCGATCAGGCCACCCTCGCGGGAGATCCCGACGCCGTAGAGGATGTCGAACTCGGCCTGCTTGAACGGCGGCGCCATCTTGTTCTTGACGACCTTGACCCGCGTGCGGTTGCCGACCGCGTCGGTCCCCTCCTTGAGGGTCTCGATCCGGCGGATGTCCATGCGCACCGAGGCGTAGAACTTCAGCGCCTTGCCACCCGTGGTCGTCTCAGGGGAGCCGAAGAAGACTCCGATCTTCTCGCGGAGCTGGTTGATGAAGATCGCCGTGGTGCCCGAGGAGCTCAGGGCGCCGGAGATCTTGCGCAGCGCCTGCGACATGAGCCGCGCCTGCAGGCCCACGTGACTGTCGCCCATCTCGCCCTCGATCTCCGCCTTGGGCACGAGGGCCGCGACGGAGTCGATCACGATGATGTCGATGGCGCCCGACCGGATGAGCATGTCCGTGATCTCCAGGGCCTGCTCACCGGTGTCCGGCTGCGAGACGAGCAGCGCGTCGGTGTCGACGCCGAGCTTCTTCGCATAGTCCGGGTCCAGGGCGTGCTCGGCGTCCACGAACGCCGCGATGCCGCCGTTCCGCTGGGCGTTGGCCACCGCGTGCAGCGCGATGGTCGTCTTGCCGGAGGACTCCGGGCCGTAGACCTCGACGACACGCCCGCGGGGCAGTCCTCCGATGCCGAGCGCGACGTCGAGCGCGATCGACCCGGTCGGGATGACCTCGACCGGGGCGCGCCCCTCCTGGCCCAGGCGCATGACGGAGCCCTTGCCGAAGCTGCGGTCGATCTGGGCGAGCGCGGCTTCGAGAGCCTTCTCGCGGTCTTCCGATGCTGGCATGTTGGTCACCTTCGGGTTCTGGGCGCGGCCGCGCGCCTTCGGCTTGCTGTTCATGTTGCGACGACCGTACTCGGGGCCACCGACAACGATCCGCACCACCCGCCGGCCTGTGGACGACGGGCCGCAGACGTCCTGCTGTGGTCACACTCTACCCGAACGCGTGTTCGATCCCCGGGGTCGGAGACCGGCGTGTCGGCGGGGCACCTCAGCGCGGCGGCGGCGCCTGCCGGTTCCGGTCGGTGCCCCAGCGCCGGTCCGCGGGCACGTCGAGCGCGTCGCAGAGCGCGTGCCACACGTCCCGGGGCTCGACGCCGGCGGCGAGCGCCTCGGCCGGCGTCCGGTCGCCGAGGCGTGGCAGCACCTGCTCCCGGACGAGCGTGCGGCCGAGGGCCCGGCCGAAGACCTCGTCGACGAGCTGGGAGAAGTCTGAGTAGCGCACTCCCCCAGGGTGCCACGTCGGCAGCGCGCGGCTGTCGGTGTCGCGGTGCACGATGGGGCGGTGGCCACGACCTCCGACGACCCGCTCACCCGGTTCGCGCCCCCCACCCGGGCCTGGTTCGGCGGCGCGTTCGCGAGGCCGACGGCGGCGCAGACGGGCGCCTGGGACGCCATCGGCGGCGACCACCACGCCCTGGTGGTCGCACCGACCGGCTCCGGGAAGACGCTGGCGGCGTTCCTCTGGGCGATCGACCGGTTGGCGTCCGCTGCCCCGCCGCGCGACCCGGCTCGTCGCTGCCGGGTGCTCTACGTCTCCCCGCTCAAGGCTCTCGCGGCGGACGTCCAGCGCAACCTGCGCGCTCCGCTCGCCGGCATCCGCCATGCCGCCGCGCGCGACGGCGGGGTCGCCCACGAGGTGACGGTCGGCATGCGCACGGGTGACACCCCGGCGTCCGAGCGCCGGGCGTTCGCCACCCGCCCCCCGGACGTCCTCGTGACCACCCCCGAGTCGCTGTTCCTCGTGCTGACCTCGGCGGCACGGACAGGGCTGGCCGGTGTCGGGACGGTGATCGTCGACGAGATCCACGCCGTCGCCGGGACCAAGCGCGGTGCGCACCTCGCTCTCACGCTGGAGCGGCTCGACGAGCTGCTGGACCGACCGGCCCAGCGCATCGGGCTCTCCGCCACCGTCCGCCCGGTGGACGAGGTCGCCGGGTTCCTGGGTGGCGGCCGCGCCCGGGCGGACGGCGGGCGCGAGGTCGTCGTGGTGCAACCACCGGCCGACAAGCGCTGGGACCTCCAGGTCGCCGTCCCCGTCCCCGACCTGACGGACCTCGGCGGGACGGACGAGCCGGACCTGACCGGTGCAGCGGCGGGACCGCAGCGCCAGGCCTCGGTCTGGCCGCACGTCACCGACCGGGTGGTCGACCTCGTCGCGGCGCACCGGTCGACCCTCGTGTTCACCAACTCGCGGCGCGGGGCGGAACGGCTCACGGCGCGGATCAACGAGACGTGGGCCGAACGGCAGGGGCTCACCCTCCCCGACCCCGGCGCGGAGCAGGCCGCGCTGACGCCCGGGCAGTCGGGCACGGCCTCGTCCCGCCCCGACGACGCGCCCGTGCTGGCGCGTGCCCACCACGGGTCCATGAGCCGGGCCGAGCGCACGCGCACCGAGTCCGACCTCAAGGCAGGGGTGCTGCCCGCCGTCGTCGCGACGTCGTCCCTCGAGCTCGGCATCGACATGGGCGCCGTCGACCTCGTGGTCCAGGTCGGTGCGCCGCCGTCGGTCGCCAGCGGGCTGCAGCGCATCGGCCGCGCCGGCCACCAGGTGGGCGCCGTGTCACGGGGTGTCGTGCTGCCCACCTTCCGCGGTGACCTCGTCCCGGCCACCGTCGTCGCGCAGCGCATGCAGGACGGGGACATCGAGCCGCTGCACGTGGTGACCAACCCGTTGGACGTCCTCGCCCAGCAGGTGGTGGCCGCCCTGGCCGTCGACGACTGGCCCGCCGACGACCTCCTGGCGCTCGTGCGCCGGTCCGCACCGTTCACGGGGCTCGGGGACGCCACCTGGCACGCCGTCCTGGACATGCTCGCCGGACGCTACCCGAGCGAGGAGTTCGGCGAGCTGCGCGCCCGGATCGTCTGGGACCGGATCACCGGCGGCCTCTCCGCGCGCCCCGGGGCCCAGCGCCTGGCGGTCACGAGCGGCGGGACCATCCCCGACCGCGGGCTCTACGGTGTCTTCCTGGCAGGGGACGACGGCGGTCGCGGCGGCAAGCGGGTCGGCGAGCTGGACGAGGAGATGGTCTACGAGTCCCGGGCGGGCGACACGTTCACGCTCGGGTCCTCGACGTGGCGCATCGAGGACATCACGCCGGACCGCGTGGTCGTCACGCCGGCACCCGGCCTGCCCGGGCGGCTGCCGTTCTGGAAGGGCGACGCCCCCGGGCGCCCCGCGCCGTTGGGCCGCGCCGTCGGAGCGTTCGTCCGCGAGGCCGACGAGGCGCTGGCCGCCGACCCTCAGGCCGGCCGTGCGCACCTGCGGGACGCCGGGCTGGACGCCTGGGCCGCGGACAACCTGGCGGGCTACCTCACCGAGCAGCGCGCCGCCACGGGGCGATTGCCGGACGACCGGACGGTCGTGGTGGAGCGGTTCCGGGACGAGCTCGGCGACTGGCGGGTGGTGGTGCACTCGCCGCTCGGCGCCCGGGTGCACGCGCCGTGGGCGCTCGCCGTCGCCGCCCGGCTGCGGGATCGCCTGGGTGCCGACGTCGCCGCGATGCCGGGTGACGACGGCATCGTGCTGCGCCTGCCCGGTGACTCGCCCTGGGACGTGGAGGCCGGCGACGCCGGTGCGGAGCCCGTCGTCACCACCGAGGACCTCCTCCTCGACCCCGAGGAGGTGACCGACACCGTGCGCACCGAGCTCGGCTCCTCCGTGCTCTTCGCCGCGCGCTTCCGGGAGGCGGCGGCCCGCGCCCTGCTGCTGCCCCGCCGTCGGCCCGACCGGAGGTCCCCGCTGTGGCAGCAGCGCCAGCGCGCCGCCCAGCTGCTGCAGGTCGCCTCCGCCCACCCCGACTTCCCGATCATGCTCGAGGCTGCCCGGGAGTGCCTCCAGGACGACTTCGACGTCGCGGCCCTGCGCACGCTCATGACCGACCTGGCCGCCGGCCGCGTCCGTCTGGTCGAGGTGACCACGCCCGAACCGTCGCCCTTCGCCCGGTCCCTGCTGTTCGGCTACACAGCACAGTTCCTGTACGACGGCGATGCGCCGCTCGCCGAGCGACGTGCGGCCGCGCTGTCCCTCGACCCGGCGCTGCTGGCCGAGCTCCTCGGCGAACAAGGGGCGACCGACCTCGCCGATCTCCTCGACCCCGCCGCCGTCGAACGCACCGAGGCGGAGCTGCAGGGCCTGGACCCCGCACGGCAGGCCAAGGACGCCGAGGGTGTGTGGGACCTGCTGCGCCGGACCGGCCCGCACCCCGTGGCCGCGCTGCGCGAGCGCACCCGTGAGGACGCACGCGACGACGTGGGCGCCTGGCTCGACGAGCTGGCCCGGGCGCGACGGACCTTCCCCGTCCGGTTGGCCGGGGGCGAGCAGTGGGCCGTCGTCGAGGACGCGGCGCGGCTGCGCGACGCCCTCGGCGCAGCCCTGCCCGCCGGTCTGGCCGAGGCCCACACCACGCCGGTGCCCGATCCCCTGGGTGACCTCGTGCGCCGGCACGCCCGGACGCACGGTCCGTTCACCGTCACCGACGTCGCGCGCCGGTTCGGCCTCGGGGTCGCGGTCGTCGCCACCGTGGTCGCGAGGCTCGAGGCGGACGGGCTCCTGGTCCGGGGCGCCCTGCGGCCGGAGGTCCTCGGCGGCACCGGCGACGACCTGTGCGACCCGCGTGTCCTGCGCACCCTGCGCCGCCGTTCCCTGGCCGCCCTGCGGGCCGAGGTGGAACCGGTCGAGCCCGAGGCGCTCGGCGTCTTCCTGCCTCGCTGGCAAGGGGTCACGTCCTCGCCGCTACGAGGCACCGACGGCGTCCTGCGGGTCGTGGAGCAGCTGGCCGGTTCCGCCGTGCCCGCCTCCGCCCTGGAGACCCTCGTGCTGCCTGCGCGCGTGGCCGACTACTCACCCGCACTCCTCGACGAGCTGACCACCACCGGTGAGGTGCTGTGGGCCGGGCACGCCTCGTTGGCCGGCGGAGGCGGGGACGGGATGGTGAGCCTGCACCTGAGCGACGACGCGCCGCTCACGCTCGCCGCGCCGTCCGACCTCGCGCCCGACGGCCCGCTGGACACCGACCTGCACCGGGTGGTGCTCGACCTGCTCTCCGGTTCCGGCGGACACTTCCTGCCGCGGCTGGCCGAGCTGGCGGACGCCGCGCCGCAGGACACCCTGGAGGTCCTGTGGGACCTGGTGTGGGCCGGCCACGTCACGAACGACGGGCTGGCGGTGCTCCGCGAGCGGGTCGGCCCCCGCGGGGGCGTGCACCGAGCACCGCGCACGCCGGCGCGCGCCCGCCCCGTCCGCCGGTCACGGTTCGCCCACGCCCGACCGGTGGCACCACGCGGCGGTGGTGGTCGATGGTCGGCGCTGCCGGTGCGCGAGGCGGACCCGACCCTGCGCACTCACGCGCTGACGCAGGTGCTGCTGGATCGGCACGGCGTGCTCACACGTGCCGTGGCGCCCTCCGAGGGAGTGACGGGGCAGTTCCGAGAGGTCTACCGCGTGCTGTCCGGCCTCGAGGAGCGGGGCGCGGTGCGCCGTGGCTACTTCGTCGAACGCCTCGGCGGATCCCAGTTCGCGCTCCCCGGAGCCGTCGACCAGCTGCGGGTCGACGCCGCGGAGCGCGACCGTCTGCGCGCCGACCCGGACGCGACGCGTCGTGCCGTGCTGCTCGCGGCCACGGACCCGGCCAACCCCTACGGCGCCGCCCTGGCCTGGCCACGGCCATCGACCGGGTCGAGCGACTCCCCCGTGCACCGCCCGGGCCGCAAGGCGGGAGCCGTCGTCGTGCTCACGGGCGGGTCGCTCACGCTCTACGTGGAACGGGGTGGGCGCACCCTGCTGTCCTTCACCGACGACGCCGCCGAGCTCGCCCCGGCTGCCGCCGTCCTCGCCGAAGCGGCCGGCACGGGGCGGCTGGGCAAGGTGCTGGTCCAGCGCATCGACGGCACGCCCGCACTGACCGCCGCCCGGGATCGTGGACCGGCCGCCGCAGCCCTGCTCGACCACGGCTTCGGGATCACGCCACAAGGTCTACGGGTCGCGGCTCGCTGACAGGCGCCGCGACGGCGGTCGGCAGCGCGGCGTCGGAGGTGTCCGGCGGCTCCCGGTCGACGATGTCGGCGAGGAGGAACAGATACCCGATCATGAGGACGAAACCCACGCGCTCGAGCAGGCCGAAGGCCACGATCCCCGAACCGACCGCGGCGAGCGGCAGGTGGACGGCCAGGAACGTCGCGACCAGCATCGCCAACGCGGTCGTCGCACGCTGCAGCCGCCGCGGCGCGGCCGAGCGGGGCGCACCGACCTGCCGCGCCACGCAGTGGCCCACCACCGGCAGCACCACGAACGCCGCTGCCGCGCTCGTGCGGTGCACCGCGGCGGACAAGGTCGTCTCCACGCCCGGCGGGTCCGTCGGGAACACTCCCACCAGCACCATCGCGACGGCGAAGACGACCATCGCGGCACCCGGCAGCGGGCCGACCGCCAACCCCGACCGGTATGCCCGTGCCACCACCACGAGCCCGACGAGCGCGAGCACCGTCCCACCGAGCAGGATCGCCTCGCCACCGCCGGAGACGAACGCGTAGAAGCTCACGGGATCGACCACGGGATCCACGACGCCGGCACCGAGGACGTGTGCGGCGACCATCGCGCCGAGCGCCACCGCACCGAACCATCCGACGGTGCGCACGCTGCCACGAGCCGCCTGGGCAGGGCGAGATTCTGGTGCAAGGGGAGACATGGACCCAAGGATGTCCGAAAAGTCCGCGCCGATCCATCGGGTACCTCCCTGGTCCGTCCCTGACGGGTGACCGTGGCACCCTGAGTCCACCAGGAAGGGAGGGTCAGGTGCCCGAAGGTGACGTCCTGCGGCTGACCGCGGAGCGGCTCGACCAGGCGCTGCGCGGCTCGCCGCTCGTGCGCGCGGAGCTTCGCTGGCCCAGCGCTGCGGGAGCAGATCTCGTCGGCCGCACCGTGACGTCGTGCACGGCCTACGGCAAGCACGTCCTGACCCGGCTGGACGACGGCCGGACGCTGCACACGCATCTGCGGATGGACGGCTCGTGGCGGGTCGAGCGCACGGGCGGGCGCGCCGCGGCGGCACGACGGCCTGAGATACGCGCCGTCCTGGCCACGACGCGCTGGACCTGCGTGGGGTGGCGTCTCGGCATGCTCGACCTGCTGCGGACCCGTGACGAGCCGCACCTGCTCGCCCACCTGGGACCGGACGTGCTGGCGGACGACTTCCCCGGCGACGGCCTGGACGAAGCCGTGCGCCGGATGCGTGAGCAGGGCCCTCGGCCACTGTGCGACGTGCTGCTCGACCAGGGCGTCGTCGCCGGCCTGGGCACGATCTGGATGGCCGAGTCGCTGTACGCCTCGCGCCTGTGGCCCTGGACCCCGGCGGAAGCGTTGGACGACGCGGCGCACCGTCGGCTGCTGGCCACGGCTCGACGGCTCATGGGACGCAGCGTCGACATCGGTCGCTCTCGCGGGCTGCAGGAGGTGCCCCGCGCGGTGCACGGACAGCTCGGCAGGCCGTGCCGCCGATGCCGGACGTCCGTCGCCGTCGGGCAGGCCAATGAGCCTCCGTACGAACGTCCGGTCTTCTGGTGCCCGACGTGCCAGGCGAGCGACGCTCCGGCCCGTTGAGCCGGTCGCGCCTCAGCCGACCGGCGTCAGGTCCTCGCGCGAGGCGGTGCCGCGGGAGTACATCCCCGCGAGCACGTCGGCCGGGATGGTGTCCGGCACGTGCAGGCCCTCGGCGACGGCGATCTTGTCGCTGACCTCGCGCAGCACGAGCGACAGCGGCACGTCCAGGGCCTCGCAGATCGAGGCGAGCAGCTCCGAGGAGGCTTCCTTCTGGCCGCGCTCGACCTCGCTGAGATAGCCCAGCGAGACCCGTGCCGCCGAGGACACCTCACGCAGGGTGCGCCCCTGACGCTGCCGCGCGTCGCGCAGCACGTCACCGATCTCTCGTCGTAGGACGATCATGTCGCGCCCCCTTCCTTCGTCCGCCACCCCGTATCGAGGGGTGGCACTACCGTACCCCGAGCGGTGTGGCGCGCGTCGACCGGGACGCGCATCGATACGGGTTCGTGGCCTGTCTGCGATCACACCTGCCCAACGCCCGGCCCCCCTCCGGTGTTCCCGGCGCCCGGGCGCACCTCGGATCACCGCCCGGCCGACACGGATCCTTCACCATCGACCAGCTCCTCGGCGAGCGTCAGAACCGCGTCCACGGCCCCGCGGCGGACGGCGGCACGGTCGCCGCCGAGCTCGAACCGGCGCACCGCCGACGCCACGGGGGTCACCACCGCGACGAACACCAGGCCGGGCGGTCTGCCGTCCTGCGGGTCGGGCCCGGCCACCCCCGTCGTCGCGAGACCGACGTCGGCGCCGGTCGCCTGCCGCACGCCGCGCGCCATCGCCTCGGCCACGTCCGGGTCGACGGCGCCACGCTCGTCGAGCAGGCCGGCGTCCACCCCCAGCAGCGTTGCCTTGAGCTCGGTCGCATAGGCGACGACACCGCCGCGGACCACCGTCGACGCGCCGGGCACCTCGACCAGCGACGCCGTGACGAGCCCGCCGGTCAGCGACTCCGCGACGCCGATCGTCCAGCCCTGCGCCGCGGCGTACGAGAGCAGCATCCGAGCCCTCACCCGGCGGGCTCCGAACGCTGCGCGTCACGGCGGATGCGCCACCCCTGGACGAGGTAGTCGAGCCCCGTGACGACGGTGACGGCGACGGCGGCGCCCATCACCACCCATGCGAGGACCAGGACCGACGCGTGGAGGTGGTCCAGCGGGAGCAGGAAGAGCAAGATCGCCGCGATCTGCAGCACCGTCTTGATCTTGCCGCCGCGCGAGGCCGGCATCACCGCGTATCGCAGCATCCCCATGCGCATCACGGTGATCCCCAGCTCACGCACCAGGATGACGGCGGGCACCCACCAGGGCAGCTCGCCGAGCGGCCACCAGAGCAGCACGAGCGCCGCGCCCACGAGGGCCTTGTCGGCGATCGGGTCGAGGATCTTGCCCAGGTCGGTGACCAGGCCCCGGGAACGGGCGAGGTGACCGTCGACCTGGTCGCTCACGGCGGCCACGGCGAAGATGACGGTCGCCACGAGGCGCCAGGTCACGGACTGACCGTCGTCGACGAGCAGCGCCCACGCGAAGACCGGCACGAGGGCGATGCGCACCATGGTCACGAGGTTCGCGATGTTCCACGGTGAGGGTGTGGCGTCCATCCGTCCAGCCTACTGGGGCGGGTGACGGCCGGATCCCGCCGGTCGCTTCACCCGGTGCGCCCCTGCCGGCCCGCGACCCGCGCGGCCGGAGGCCCGGTACTCTCGCGGGGTGCAGCACTCGAGGCTCCGTGGACCGGCGCACGCGCGCGACCGAGGCGCGCCCGCCGCGGCCCTGGTCCGCGTCGCCGTGGTCGCGACCATCGCGCTCGGCGTCGTCACGTCGTGCCAGATCGTCGCCGACGACCCGGCCGGTCCGGGGACCGTCACGGCGTCGCCGGACCCTGCCGTCGCGAAGGAGTCGCCGCCGGAACCCGTGCCGCCGGCGACGTTCACGGTCCTCGCGGCGGGCGACCTGCTCCCGCACGGGCCGGTGGTCCGGTCCGCCGGGGGCGGAAGCGACTTCGCCGGGCTGCTGGCCGGCCTCGACCCGTGGGTGGCGGGGGCCGACCTCGCGCTGTGCCACATGGAGGTCCCGGTCGCCCCGCCCGGCACGGCCCCGAGCGGCTACCCGATGTTCGGCGCGCCCGCAGGCCTCGTGGACGCGGTCGCCGCCCAGGGCTGGGACGGGTGCTCGACCGCCTCCAACCACTCGGTCGACCGCGCCTACGACGGTGTGGTCGCCACTCTCGACGCCTTCGACGACGCCGGCCTCGGGCACGTGGGCACGGCCCGCTCGGAGACCGAGCAGTCCGCGCCGCAGCGGTACGAGCTGGATCGGTCGGGCCGCACGCTGACCGTGGCCCACCTCTCGGCGACGTACGGCCTCAACGGTCTGCCGATGCCCCCCGAGGCGCCGTGGGCGGTCGATCTCATCGACGCCGAGCGGCTCGTCGACGACGCACGGCGCGCCCGCGAGGAGGGTGCTGACGTCGTGCTGGTCAGCCTGCACGCAGGCGTCGAGTACACGGAGGACCTCACCGACGAGCAGGTGGACGTGGTCGCCGAGCTCGGCACCTCCGGCGCGGTGGACCTGGTGATCGGCCACCACGCGCACGTGCCGCAGCGCGTCGAGCGGGTCGACGGCGGTCCCGACGGAAGCGGGATGTGGGTGGCCTACGGTCTGGGAAACCTGCTGTCGAACCAGAGCGCGGCGTGCTGCGACGCCCGCACGAGCAACGGCGTGCTGCTGTCCGCGACCTTCGCCCAGGAACGTCCGTCCGGACCCACCCTGGTCAGCAAGGTGAGATGGACCGGGACCACCGTCGACATCGCGGCCGGGCACCGGGTGCACGCGCTGCCCGACGTGCTGGAGGACCCGGGCAGCACGACCCTCTCGTCGGCGGAGCTGGCCGACCGCCAGGATCGCGTCGAGGACGCCGTCCGCGACACGGCCCGGGAACGCACCCGGCCGTCCGACCCGACCGGCGACGAACCGGTGGTGCTCCCCCGCGAGGACGCGGCGGACGCCGACGACGACCAGCACTCGACCCGGCCCGAGCGGTAGGGCTCAGCGCACCGGGTCCTGCGCGTCGGTGTCCGCACCGTCGTGGTAGTCGGTGGCGACCGGGGGCCGGTGCGAGTCCGTGCCCTCGGCGTACGGGTCCGCCGTCCCGTCGTCGGACTCCTGGTCGTAGGCCGGCGCCGGGGCTGATTCCCCACGGATCAGGGCGAGCGCGGCGGGTAGATCGTCGGGCTGCACCAGTACCTCGCGAGCCTTCGAGCCCTCCGACGGCCCCACGATCTCGCGGGACTCGAGGAGGTCCATGAGCCGCCCCGCCTTCGCGAAGCCGACCCGCAGCTTGCGCTGCAGCATCGACGTGGAGCCGAACTGCGTGGAGACCACCAGCTCCGCCGCCTGGAGGAGCAGGTCGAGGTCGTCGCCGATGTCGTCGTCGATCTGCTTCTTCGCGGCGGCCGGCGCCGTGACGTCCTGGCGGTAGACCGGCTTGAGCTGCGACTTCACGTGCTCGACGACGGCGTGCACCTCGGACTCGGTGACCCAGGCCCCCTGCACACGCATCGGCTTGGCGGCCCCCATCGGCAGGAACAGGGCGTCACCCTGGCCGATGAGCTTCTCGGCCCCCGGCTGGTCCAGCACGACGCGCGAGTCGGTGACCGAGGACGTCGCGAACGCGAGCCGCGATGGCACGTTGGCCTTGATCAGCCCCGTGACGACGTCGACGGACGGCCGCTGCGTCGCCAGGACCAGGTGGATCCCGGCCGCACGTGCCAGCTGGGTGATGCGCTGGATCGAGGCCTCGACGTCCCGGGGGGCGACCATCATCAGGTCCGCCAGCTCGTCGACGACGACCAGCAGGTACGGGTACGGAGCGATCTTGCGCTCCGAGCCCGGCAAGGGCTTGACCTTGCCGGAGCGGACCCCGGCGTTGAAGTCGTCGATGTGCTTGAAGCCGAACGTCGCGAGGTCGTCGTACCGGGCGTCCATCTCGCGCACGACCCACTCGAGCGCCTCGGCCGCCTTCTTGGGGCTCGTGATGATGGGGGTGATGAGGTGCGGGATGCCCTCGTAGATCGTCAGCTCGACACGCTTGGGGTCCACCAGGACCAGTCGCACCTGCTCCGGCGTCGCCCGCATGAGGATCGAGGTGATCATCGAGTTGATGAAGCTCGACTTGCCGGCGCCGGTCGCACCCGCGACGAGGATGTGCGGCATCTTCGCCAGGTTGGCGACCACGAACCCGCCCTCGACGTCCTTGCCGACGCCCATGACCATCGCGTGCTCGGTGCGGCGTGCCGCCGACGAGCGCAGGACGTCGCCGAGGACCACCGTCTCGCGGTCCGAGTTGGGGATCTCGATGCCGATCGCCGACTTGCCCGGGATGGGCGACAGGATCCGCACGTCGGCGCTCGCCACCGCGTAGGCGATGTTGTTGGACAACGAGGTGATGCGCTCGACCTTCGTCTTCGCGCCGACCTCGACCTCGTACCGGGTCACCGTGGGGCCGCGGGTGAAGTTCGTGACCTCGGCGTCCACGCCGAAGTCGGCGAAGACCTTGGTCAGCGACTCGACGACCCGGTCGTTCACCGCGGAGCGCGTCTTGTGGGGCGCGCCCTCGACCAGGGCCTCCTCGCTCGGCAGCAGGTAGACCGTGTCGCCTGAGAGCATCGGTTGCTCCGCGCGACCTGCCGGGGCGGGCGACGGCTCGGGTGCGCTGCGCGGGGCGTCCGCCGCGGCGGCCGGGACGATGGTGCCGGAAGGCTTTGTCCCGGACGGCACCCGCTGCGTGGCGGCCGTGCCGTCACCCTTGCGGCGCCCGGCCGAGCTCGGGCTCCCGGCCGGGTCGAGCGTGGCGGCCTTCTCGAAGGCCTCGTCGCCGGCGTACTGGTCCAGCTCGGCCGCGGCGGCGTCCGCCGCACGCTCGGCCTTGGTGCGGCGCTTGCGCCGCTTGCGCGGCGTGGCCGCGTCGTCCGACCCGTCGTGCGCCGAGACGCCGTCGGCGAGCCGCAGCCGGTCGTCGGACGCCTCGTCCTCGTGGTGGTTCCCGGTCAGGCGGTCGTACAGGCCGCGCACCCGTTCGGGGATGCGGTGGACGGGCGTCGCGGTGACGACGAGCAGCCCGAAGAAGCCGAGCAGGAGGAAGAGCGGGACCGCCACCCAGGTGGTGACCCCGATGACGACGGGGGTCGCGGCGAGGTAGCCGATGATGCCGCCGGCCTCCTGCACCTGCGCGAAGCCGTCACGCGGCGACGGGGTCCCCTCGGCGATCGCCACCAGCGAGCAGACAGAGACGACGAGGAGGCTCAGCCCGATGGCGACGCGAGAGTTCGCGCGGCCGCGCTCGGGGTGCCGCATCACCCGGACCCCTAGCCAGATCAGCAGCACCGGGACGGCCACGCCGGCCAGGCCCACGGTGCCCGCCACGACGGCATGGACGACCAGACCGAACGTCCCGGGGATCCCCCACCACTCGCGCGCGGCCACGACGAGCGCGACGGCGATGAGGAAGAAGGCGACGCCGTCCCGACGGTGCTCCGGTTCCAGGTCTCTCGCTCCCTTGGTGATCGTGCGTGTCACGGTGCCCAGGCCGTGCGCGACGCCCAGGTAGGCACCACGCACCATCCGGACCGGCCACGGCGGACCGCTGCGGGCCGGTCGCCGCCCGGACGCCCGCGCACCGCGCGAGGCTCCTGAGCGGGCCGACGACGACCGTGCGGACGCGCCACGTCCCGAGGCGGACGACGAGGCGCGCCGCCCCGTCCGTGCCCCGCCCCGCGCAGCCCCGGAGTTCTTCCGGGCGGTCGTCCGGGTCGCCATGATCCTCTCACCGTACCCGGGCGCCTCCGCCCGGCGCCGCAGGTCGCGGGCGCGTGTCACACCCGCCGGGCGTGAGCACGGTCACGTGCGTCAGCCGCCGGGCGGCCCCGGCCCCCGTCAGCCGGCCGGGAGTGACCGCTGCGCGGCCGTGACCTCGCGGACGACGCGGATCCACAGCACCAGGGCGACGGCGACCGCGGCGGTCGCGACGCCGTCCAGCACGGGAAGCAGCCCGGGGTCGGACCGGCTGAACCCGGAGGTGATGAACGCCGCCCTGTTCGACGCCCACAGCATGACGAGCCAGCTCACCCACCACAGCCCGAGCCCCGGCATCCGCCGCAGGCCGGTGGTCCCCTGACGCACGTCCCGCACGACCTGGTACGGGAACCACAACGACACCACCGGCACCAACCAGCCCAGCCAGATCCACACGACGCCCCGGACGTGCCGTTCCTGCGGCCGCGCGGCGACGGCGATCTGACGGCTGCGGTGGAGCCAGAGGCACGTGACGACGAACGCTGCGAGCTGCACCGGGAGAAGCAGGGTGGCGAAGCTGTCGTAGGTGGTCCAGACGTCGCCGGGGCTCTCCCCCGCGTCGACGGCACGGCTGAACTCCTGGGCCGCGCCGGACGACGACGCGAACATCAGCGCCTGGACCAGCCCCCAGGCGGACGCCAGCGCGACGGACCATGTCGCCAGCCCCGTCGGAGCGACCCGGGTCGGCGCCGGCTGGCCCCACGGGTCCGAAGGGCCGGACGTCCTGCCACCCGCCGGCGACACCGGAGCGTGGGCCCCGTACGTGGGCTCCACGGGACGGGCCGGAGGGGTCGCGCGCGCTGGCGTGACCGACGGCGGAGCGAAAGGGTCAGGATCGGACATCTGTTCCTCCACAAGACGGACAAGTCGCGCGAGGATAGCGCAAACTGGCGCATCCAGGTCGCCGCGGGTCGATCGAGGGTCGACCGAAGGTCCCTCGTCGGCTCAGGCCTCGACGACGACCGGGACGATCATCGGACGACGGCGCAGCCGCCGGTTGACCCACTGGCCGATGACGCGCCGCATCACCTGCTGCAGCTGGTGGGTGTCGGTCGCGCCCCCGGCGATCGCGTCCTCGAGCGCCTTGACGACGTCCGGCTGGATCTCGTCGAAGACCGCCGCACCCTCGGCCATGCCGCGCGCGAGGATCTGCGGGCCCGCGAGCACCTTGCCGGTGGCCGAGTCCACGACGGCGAAGACGGACACGAAGCCCTCCTCGCTGAGCACCCGGCGGTCCTTGAGCTCGTTCTCGGTGACCTCGCCGACCGACGACCCGTCGACGAACACGTACCCGCAGGGCACGGCACCGACCACGGTGGCGCGCCCGTCGACCAGGTCCACGACGACGCCGTCCTCCGCCAGCACGACGCGGTCGGCGGGGATGCCGGTCTTCACCGCGAGCGCCGCGTTGGCCACGAGGTGCCGCACCTCGCCGTGCACGGGCATGACGTTCTGGGGCTTGATGATGTTGTAGCAGTAGAGCAGCTCGCCCGCGCTGGCGTGGCCCGAGACGTGGACCTTCGCGTTGCCCGAGTGCACGACGCGTGCGCCGAGCCGCGTGAGGCCGTTGATGACTCGGAACACGGAGTTCTCGTTGCCGGGGATCAAGGAGCTGGCGAGGATCACCGTGTCGCCGTGCCCGATCTTGACGCGGTGGTCGCCGTTCGCCATCCGGCTCAGCGCCGCCATCGGCTCGCCCTGCGAGCCGGTGCACATGTACACCAGCTCGTCGTCCGGGATGTCGCCGGTCCGCTTGAGGTCGACGAGCACTCCGGGCGGCACGTCGAGATAGCCGAGCTCGGCCGCGATGCCCATGTTGCGGATCATCGAGCGACCCGCGAGCGCGACCTTGCGCCCGTGCGCGTGGGCGGCGTTGAGGACCTGCTGGACGCGGTGGACGTGCGAGGAGAACGAGGCGACGACGACGCGCTTCTCCGCCTGGGCGAACACGCTGTCCAGGACGGGCCCGATCTCGACCTCGTGGGTGACGAAGCCCGGGACCTCGGCGTTGGTGGAGTCCACCATGAAGAGGTCGACACCCTGCTCACCCAGGCGCGCGAAAGCCCGCAGGTCCGTGACACGGCCGTCCAGCGGGAGCTGGTCCATCTTGAAGTCGCCGGTGTGCAGGACCGTGCCCGCACCCGTGGTGACGGCCACGGCGAGCGCGTCGGGGATGGAGTGGTTGACGGCGACGAACTCGAGGCCGAAGACGCCGAGCCGCACCGTGTCGTTCTCGGCGACGACCCGCGTCACCGGCTTGATGCGGTGCTCCTTCAGCTTCGCCTCGAGGAACGCGAGCGTGAGCTGCGAGCCGTAGATCGGGATGTCGCGACGGCGCCGCAGCAGGTAGGGCACGGCGCCGATGTGGTCCTCGTGGCCGTGGGTGAGGACGATCGCCTCGATGTCGTCGAGCCGGCCGGAGAGGTACTCGAAGTCCGGCAGGATCAGGTCGACGCCGGGCTGGTGGTCCTCGGGGAACAGGACGCCGCAGTCGATGATCAGCAGCCGGCCGTCGTACTCGAGGACGGCCATGTTCCGGCCGACCTCGCCGAGCCCGCCGAGCGCCACGATGCGCAGCCCGCCGGCGGGCAGCTCGGGAGGAAGAGGGAGTTCGGGGTGAGGGTGGCTCACGTGGCCTCCTGGCCTGTGGGGTTACGGGACGGTGGTGGCGGCGTCCAGGACACCGCCGGCGATGAGGGCGGCGCGCATCATGGCGACGTCGGCGTCGGTGGCGGCGACGTTCGGCAGGCGCAGCTCGCGGTTGCCCACGGCACCGAGCAGCTCGAGGGCGGCCTTGGTCATGCCGGCCTGGGCACCGGCACCGTTGATGGCGGCGATGACGGGCAGCGTCGTGCAGAAGGTCTCGAGCGCGCCGGCGTGGTCTCCGGCGTCGAAGCGCCGCACGACCTCGGCGAACTGCCCGGCCACCACGTGGGCGGAGACGGAGACGATCCCGGCACCACCGTGGGAGAGGAAGGGCAGCAGCAGCGTGTCGTCGCCCGAGTACCAGGCGAGACCCGTGGCGGCACGCAGCGCGGGGACGCCGGTCAGGTCGCCGGTGGCATCCTTGGTCGCGACCACCCGCGGGTGCGCGGCGATGCGCTCGTACGTCGCCGGCGCGATGCGCACGCCCGCACGGCCCGGGATGTCGTACAGCATGACGGGCAGCTCGGTCGCGTCCGCGACCGCTGCGAAGTGGCGGTAGAGACCCTCCTGCGTCGGGCGGGAGTAGTACGGCGAGACGACGAGCAGGCCGTCCGCGCCGGCCTCCGCAGCCTGCTCGGCCATGCGCACGGCGTGCGCCGTGTCGTTCGACCCGGCCCCGGAGAGCACCGCCGCACGGTCGCCGACGGCGTCGACGACGGCGCGCACGAGCGCCGCCTTCTCGGGGGTGTGGGTCGCGGGCGCCTCGCCCGTGGTCCCCGACAGCACCAGGCCGTCGTTCCCCTCGTCGACCAGGCGCCGCGCCAGCGACGCCGCGGCCTTCAGATCGATCTCCCCGGTGCTCGTCATGGGCGTGACCATCGCGGTGAGAACCGCGCCGAAAGGGCGCGCAGGGGTGCCGGGCAGCGTCATGGGGACACCGTACCGTTCGGTACCCCCTCCTGGTGCCCCTGTCCACGGGTTCGCGACCGGCGGGATGAGACGTCGTGCCAGGGTGCCGTGCGCCGCCTGCCAGGGCTGTTGCGGCGACCCGGTGCCCGCACATACTGGATGGTATGACTGCGACGACGACCCTCTCCTCCGTGCGTGACGCCCCGACCCAGGTCCTCGTCGGCGGCGAGTGGCGACCGGCATCGGGCGGCTCCAGCTTCGAGGTCGTGGACCCCGCCACCGAAGAGGTCCTGACGAGCGTGGCGGACGGCACGGGCGACGACGGCATCGCCGCCCTGGCGGCCGCGCACGACGCCGCGCCGGCCTGGGCCGCGGTACCGCCCCGAGACCGCTCGGAGCTGCTGCGGGCCTGCTTCGAGGCGATCGTGGAGCGCACCGACGAGCTCGCCGCACTCATCACCGCGGAGGGCGGCAAGCCGCTCGCCGAGTCCCGGGCCGAGGTCGCGTACGGTGCCGAGTTCTTCCGCTGGTTCGCGGAGGAGGCGGTGCGGGCGCCAGGGATGATGCGCACCGCGCCGGCCGGGAGCAACCACCAGCTCGTGCACCGCCGGCCCGTCGGCCCGTCGCTGCTGATCACGCCGTGGAACTTCCCGATCGCCATGGCCACGCGCAAGATCGGACCCGCCCTCGCCGCGGGGTGCCCGGTGGTGATCAAGCCCGCGCAGCTCACGCCGCTGACCACCATGGCGGTCGCCGAGATCCTCCGTGCGGAGCTCGCCGCACGGGACCTGCCCACCGGCGTGGTGAACGTGGTGCCCACGTCGTCGGCGAAGACGGTGACCGAGCCGGTGATCGCCGACGGCCGCCTGCGCAAGCTCTCGTTCACAGGGTCGACGGGCGTCGGGCGGGTCCTGCTCGGGCAGGCCGCCGAGCAGGTGCTCAACTGCTCCATGGAGCTGGGCGGCAACGCGCCGTTCGTCGTCTTCGCCGACGCCGACCTCGACGCGGCCGTGGAGGGCGCGATGGTCGCCAAGCTGCGCAACGGCGGACAGTCCTGCGTCGCGGCCAACCGCTTCCTGGTGCACGGCTCGCTCGCGGACGAGTTCGCCGAACGGCTCGCCGAGCGGTTCGCCGGGCTGAGCGTGGGTCCGGGTGCTGAGGGACACGACGTCGGCCCCCTGATCGGCGCGAGCGCCGTCGACAAGGTCGACGAGCTCGTGACCGACGCGACCGATCGCGGTGCGCGTGCGGTCGCGGGTGGCGCGCGGCCGGACCGCAAGGGCTACTTCTACTCCCCCACCGTGCTCGCGGGCACTCCTGCCGACGCCCGCTGCGTCACCGAGGAGATCTTCGGTCCCGTCGCGCCCGTCGTCGCCTTCGACGACGTCGACGAGGGGATCGCCCTGGCCAACGGGACCGAGTACGGCCTCGCTGCCTACGCCTACACCCGCGACGTGGACCTCGCGATGCGGGCCGCGCACGAGATCGACGCGGGCATGATCGGCATCAACCGCGGCATGGTCTCGGACGCGAGCGCACCGTTCGGCGGGGTCAAGCAGTCCGGTCTGGGTCGCGAGGGCGGGGCAGCCGGACTGGAGGAGTACCAGGAGTCGGTGTACGTCGCGTTGTGACGAGCCGCCCGGACCATGGTTTCCTGTGGCCGTGAGCCGTCCATCCTCTCCCGAGGTCTCCGCCGCCGTCCGGCAGGGCGTCAGTGTGGCCGTGGCCACGGGCCTGTACGGGATCTCGTTCGGCGCCCTGGCCGTGGTCGCCGGCCTGACCGTGGCGCAGACCGCCGTCCTGAGCCTCCTGCTGTTCACGGGCGGCTCCCAGTTCGCCCTCATCGGCGTCGTCGCCGCCGGCGGGTCGCCCGTCGCGGCCGTGGCGACGTCGACGCTGCTCGGTGCGCGCAACATGCTCTACGGCGCCGTCGTCTCCCCTCTGCTGTCCCTGCGGGGCTGGCGCCGGGCGGCAGCCGCCCATCTGACGATCGACGAGTCGACGGCGGTCGCCGTCGGGCAGCGCACGCCCGCGGCGGTCCGCGCCGGGTTCTGGACGGCCGGCGTCGGGGTCTTCGTGCTGTGGAACGCCTTCACGCTGGCGGGTGCGCTGGCCGGTGACGCCCTCGGCGACCCGCGGGCGTGGGGCCTCGACGCTGCCGCGGGGGCGGCGTTCCTCGCGCTGGTGTGGCCCCGCCTCGCCGAGCGCCGGGCGCAGGTCGTGGCAGGGCTGGCCGTCGTGGTCACGCTGGCGCTGGTCCCGGTCGCGCCGGCCGGGGTCCCGGTGCTCGCCGCGGCGGCCGTCGCCGTCGTGGCCGGAGCCGTCGCCCCTGCCGCACCGCGCCGCACGACCAGCGAGGACGACCGATGACCACGACCATGCTGTGGATCACCGTGCTCCTCGCCTCGCTCGCCAGCTTCGGCCTGAAGCTCGCCGGCCACCTGATACCGGAGCACTGGCTGGCCACCCAGCGGGTGCAGCGTACGTCGACGCTCGTGACCGTGGCGCTGCTCGTCTCGTTGGTCGTCGTGCAGACGTTCGCCGACGGCTCGTTGGTCGTCGTCGACGCCCGCGTCCCGGCCCTCGCGGTCGCAGCCGTCGCCCTGGCCCTGCGGGCGCCGTTCATCGTGGTGGTCGTGCTCGCGGCGGCCGCCGCCGCCGGCCTGCGGGCGCTCGGGTGGGGCTGAGGCCGGGCGCACGACCCACCTCCCCGCGCCCCGAGGTGGCTCTCGCCCGCTGGTCGCTCATGGCGCAGTTCGCGCTGTTCGGTGTGCTGGGCACGTCCTGGATGAGCCGCCTGCCCTCGATCCGGTCCGAGCTGGGGCTCAGCGCGGGCCAGCTCGGCTCGCTCCTGGTCGTCGGCGGAGCCGGCTCGCTCCTCGCGGTGCTCGTCGCCGGGGCCGTCGTCGCGCGGTTCGGCAGCCGGCGCACGCTCGTCGCGGCCACGGCGGGCAACGCGGTGGGCTTCGGGCTCCTCGCGCTCGCGACGACCACCGCCAACATCCCGCTGTTCGCCGTCGGGGCGTGCCTGAACGGGATGTGCGGAGCCCTGACCAACATCCCCATCAACATCAGTGCCGCCGGCGTGGAACGTGCCGTCGGGCGGGCCATCCTCCCCCACTTCCACGCGGCGTTCTCCGTCGGGGCCGCCCTCGGTGCGCTCGTCGGCGCCGCCTTCGCCTGGTCGGGAGCGCACGTCGCCGTCCAGCTCGTCGTGGTGGTCGCCGTCGTGACCGTCGTGCGTGCCCTGCTCGTCGTCCCCTCGACGAGGTTGGCCCCGCCCCGCGACCAGGCGCCCGCCGACGGAGCACCAGCGCGTCGCGGCGGCGGGGTGCGAGCCGCCATGGCCGCCTGGCGCGAGCCCCGCACGCTGCTGGTGGGTCTGGTGCTCCTCGCCGCGTCCCTCTCGGAAGGGTCCGCCGGGACCTGGCTGTCCCTCGCCGTCGTCGACGGGTTCGCCGCCCGCGAGGCGGTCGGCGCCGTCGCCTACGGGACGTTCGTCGCGTCGATGACCGTCGTCCGGTTCGCGGGCACAGGCCTGATCGACCGCTACGGGAGGGTGACCGTGCTCCGCGTGTCGGGGGCGTCCGCGCTGCTCGGGCTGCTCCTCTTCGGGCTCTCGCCCACCCTCGCCCTGGCCTGGGCCGGGATCGTGCTCTGGGGCTGCGGCGCCGCGCTCGCGAACCCGATCGCCATCTCCGCGGCCTCCGACGAACCTACCCACGCCGCGCCCCGCGTCGCGGTCGCGACCTCGTTCTCGACCGTGGCGATGCTTGCCGCCCCACCCCTGCTCGGCCTGCTGGCCGACCAGGTGGGCGTGCGCTCGGCCCTGCTCGTCATCTGCGGCGCCGTGGTGCTCAGCCTCGCGGTGGCGGGCCAGGTCCGGCCCCCGCAACACCGGGCCGCGGCGCCCGCCGACGACTGACGAGCACCTAGGGTGGTGCCCATGGCACTGTTCCGCGAGACCGCCGACGTCTCCGTCCGCCCCGCAGTCCCCGGCGACGAGGAAGCGGTGACGCGGGTCCAGGTCGAGGCCTGGCGGGCGACCCACGCCGACACGCTCGGTGACGCCGTCGACGCCCTCGACGAGCAGACCATGGTGGAGCGGTGGACGGACGCGATCTCGCGGCCGCCCGGGCCGGGCTTCGCCGTGCTCGTCGCGCTGGACGGACCGCGGGTCGTCGGTTTCGCCGCCGTCGGCCCAGGACAGGTCATGGCCCTGGAGGTCGCCCCGGACCACCGGCTCGCCGGGCACGGGTCCCGACTGCTCGCCGCCGCCGTCGACCGGCTGCGCACCGACGGCTCGCAGGAGGTCGTCACCTGGGTGCTCGACGGCGACGAGGGCCGCGAACGCTTCCTGTCCTCGTCCGGCCTCGGTCCCGACGGCGTCGACCGTGCGCTCGCCACCGGCGCGCGGGACGTCGTCGAGCGCCGCTGGTCGGCGGTCATCTGACCCTGCCGGCACCTCCGGGCGTCTCCCGCGGCTCGTCGCCCCCGGTCGTGTCGTCCACGGGGGTCGAGACGGACGGCGGACCGTCCGTGGTCCCCCGCGACGCCGGCCCGGCCACCGCCGCCGGGGCGGCCTGCGGGTTCGCGGAGCCCAGCACCGAGCCGCCCGTCACGACGGCGCCGACCCGCTCCGCCTGCTCTCGCAGCCCCCACAGCTCGCGGGAGACCGAGCGGACCGCGAACCCGGACACCAGGTGGATCGAGCCCGCCACGAAGGCGAACAGCGCGAACACGATGGTCACCAGCCGCAGCACGTCCAGCAGGTCGAGCGGGCGGGTGACGAGCAGCAGACCGAACAGCCCCGCCGTGAGGCCGAACGTGATCATCCACGGCCAGCCGAGGTCACGGTTGCGGGCCAGGGCGGCGCCCCCGACGACGGTGACGATCCCGAGCACGATCGCCCAGCTGGCCAGGACGTAGTACAGCGGCGTCGGCTCCAGGTCGGGCCAGAACGCGACGGCCACGCCGAAGAGGACGTTGACGCCCGCCTGCGCCAGCCACCACGCCGAGCCGACCTGACGGCGGTGCACGAACCACTGCACCACCACCAGCATCGCGTCGAGCACGAGGAACGCGCCGACGAGCACCCGCAGCACCTCGAGCTCACCGAGCGGCTCGATCATCAGCAGCAGCCCGAGCACCACGAAGGCGATCCCGCGGACCACGGGCAGCCACCAGACCCGTCGGAACGGGTTGCGGAACGTGCCGCCGGCGCCGTCCTGCGTCCCGGCCTCCCCGTCGTCGGGCGCCATGCGCGATCCTCTCGTCGTCGACTGCTGACCTGCGCTCAGGCTACGAGCGCTCCCGCGTCCGTGCACGGCAGCGCGTGCGCGGGAGCGGCGGCCGGTGAGGATGACACGATGAGTCGGTGCCGCCGTCAGCCTCCTCCACCCGCACCGTCCGCGACGCCGCCGGCGGGATCACGGTCCTCGCGGTGGCGAACTTCGTCGCCATCACCACCGAGGTGCTGCCCGTCGGCCTGCTGCCGCAGCTCGCCCGCGGCGTCGGCGTCTCCGAGTCGACGGCCGGGCTCCTCGTCACCGTCTACGCCCTCGTCGTCGCGGTCTGTGCCGTCCCGCTGACCCTGGCCACGCAACGGTTCCCGCGCAAGCCGCTGCTCCTGGTCACGCTCGCCACCTACGTGGCCGGCAACCTGCTCGTCGCCGTCGCCCCGACCTACGCCGTCATGGCGGCCGGACGCACCATCGGCGGGATCGGCCACGCCGTCTTCTTCTCGGTGTCGATCGCGTACGCCGCCCGCCTCGTGGGTCCCCTGTACACCGGCCGGGCACTGACGCTCGTCACCGCCGGCGGCACGATGGGATTCGTCCTGGGCGTGCCGCTCTCGACGTCGCTGGGCACGGCGGTCGGCTGGCGCTGGTCGTTCGCGCTGCTCGGTGGCGTCTGCGCCCTCACGGCGGTGCTGGTGGCACGCCTGCTGCCCGCGGTCGACGTCGGCCCGCCGCCGGCTCGCGACCGCTCGGCCGCCCGCCAGGGACGCCGGCGGCTGGGCGTCGTCGTCGGCACCAACACGGTGCTGTTCGGCGGGCACTACACCGTGTACACCTACGTCTCGGTGCTGCTGCTGGCGACCGGGCTGTCCGAGGCGGCGGTCGGTCCCGTGCTCCTGCTCTTCGGCGCACTGGGGCTCGTCGGGCTGTGGGCGGCGGCCCGCTACCTGGACCGCACGCCCCGCGCCCTGACCATCACGGCGATGGCCACGATCGTCGGCTCGCTGACCGTCCTCGCCCTGGTCCTGCCCCAGCCGGTGGGCGTCCTCGTGGCCGGCGGCGTGTGGCTCGCCGCGTTCGGGGCGATCCCCGCGACCTTCCAGGCGGCGGCGTTGCGCACGCAGGGCGCGACGGCGGACGTCGCCGGGGCGTTCGTCAACGGGACCTCGAACCTCGGCATCGGCCTCGGGGCCGCCCTCGGAGCCGGCGTCGTGGCCGGTCCTGGCGGCAGCGTGCTGGCACTGACGGGTGCGGGCGTGGTCGCCGTGGCGTGCGTCGTCGTGCTCGTGGCGCGCGGCGCGTTCCCGCAGGACCCGGCGGCGGTCGGGACCGACCCGGGGCGGTAGCCCGCCGGGCACAGGAGGGCTGGCGGCGTCAGTCGCGCGGCCTGAAGAGCGCCGAGGCCTGCCGCAGGGCGGCGCGCGCACGACGGCGGTCCCCCGCAGCGTCGTAGGCGAAGGCCAGGCGGTACCAGGTGCGCCAGTCCTTCGGCGCGGCGTCCACCGCGTCCCGGAACTGCGCGAACGCCGCGTCCGCGGCCGCCCGGTCGATCCTGCCGCCCGCAGAGCGCGGAAGATCGTCCACCGGGAGCTGGCCGTCCGCCGCCAGCTCGTCGGCCATGCGCTGCACGCGTGCGGCCAGCCAGAACTCACGGGCGACGAGCCCGATCACCAGCAGCGGGATGACCAGCACGGCGAGGCCGATGCTGATCAGCAGCGGCTCGCCGCTGCCCAGCATGGCTGCGCCGCGCTCCGCGATCGCCACCACGTACAGCGCCAGGAGGGCGGTGACGGCGAGCGCGCCGACCAGCCCGCGAGGCAGCCTGCGCCGGACGCCCTCCGGAGCGCCGCCGTCGGTCACGACAGGTCCAGCACGTTCTCGAGGCCCACGGTCAGGCCGGGCCGAGAGGTGATCTCGCGAACGGCCACCAGGACGCCCGGCATGAAGCTGGCCCGGTCGAAGGAGTCCTGGCGGATCGTCAGCTGCTCACCGGCGTTGCCGAAGAGGATCTCCTCGTGTGCCACCAGCCCGCGCAGCCGCACCGCGTGCACCCGGACGCCGTCGACGTCCGCACCCCGTGCGTCCCAGCCGTCCTGGGTCGCGTCGGGCGACGGGCCGAGCCCGGCGTCGGCCCGGGCGGAAGCGATCGCCGCGGCGGTGTGGCGGGCCGTGCCGGAGGGCGCGTCGACCTTGTCCGGGTGGTGCAGCTCGACGACCTCGGCCGACTCGAAGTAGCGCGCCGCCTTGGCCGCGAACGTCATCGCCAGCACCGCGGAGAGCCCGAAGTTGGGTGCGATGAGCACCCCGAGCCCCCCACCGGTGCCCTCGGCGTCCAGCCGCTCGAGGTGCTCCACCACCCGGCCTCGGGACGCGTCGTCCCACCCGGTGGTACCGACCACCACGTGGGCCCCGGCGTCCAGGGCGGCATGGACGTTGGCCTCCGTCACCGCCGGGACCGTGAAGTCCACCGCGACGTCCGCGCCGGCGTCCCGGACCCCGACCTCGACGTCGTCCCCCGCGTTCAGGCGGGCGACGAGCTCGAGGCCGTCCGCCTCCTCGACGGCGGCGCACGTCTGGGCGCCCATGCGCCCGGCGGCGCCGATGACCGCCACACGGACGGTGCTGCTGGTGCTCACGATGGTCTCCTCATTCTCCGAAGGGGCCGACGCGCACCACCGAGCGCGGGCGCGACGCGAGATCGGCGGCCAGCTCCCGCACGTCGGTGGCGGTGACGGCACGGATGCGTGCCAACGACTCGTCGACCGTCACGAGCTCGCCGAGCACGAGCTCCGCGCGGCCCAGCCGGCTCATGCGCGACCCGGAGTCCTCCAGGCCGAGGACCATGCCGCCGGAGAGCTGACCGACGGAACGCTCCAGCTCGGCGTCCGTGATGCCGTCGGCCGCGAGACGCTCCAGCTCGGCCACCATCAGCGTGGTGACCTGGTCGACCTTGCCCGGGGCGCACCCGGCGTAGAGACCGAACAGCCCCAGCCCGCCGTGCCCCTGCCCGAACGAGTAGGTGGCGTACGCCAGGCCGCGCTTCTCCCGGATCTCCTGGAACAACCGGGACGACATCCCGCCACCGAGTGCGGCGTGCATCACCGTGGAGGCGAACCGCCGGTCGTCGGAGGCGCTGAGCCCGGTGCCGCCGACGATCACGTTGGCCTGCTCGACCTGCCGGCGGATCGTCAGCTCGACGCCGGCGGCGGGCACGCCGACGGCGTCCGGGGCGCTCGACCGACGCCCACGAGGCAGGCCCGCCGGATCGAGGTCCCACCCGCCGACCACGAGCGCGTCACCGACCTGCTGCACGATCGTGTCGTGGTCCACGCCGCCGGCCGCGGCGACCACGAGGGTCTCCGGGCGGTAGTGCCACCGGTAGTGCTCCAGCACCGCGTCGCGAGGCACGGCGCGGATCGTGTCGGGGGTCCCGCCGATCGGGCGGCCGAGCGGGTGCGTGCCGAGGGCCGCCGCGGCGAACTCCTCGTGGACGACCTCGCCCGGGTCGTCGTCCGTCATCGCGATCTCTTCGAGGATGACGCCACGCTCGGTCTCGAGCTCGTCGGCGTCGAGGCGCGCGGAGGTGACCATGTCGGCGATCACCTCGATCGCCATGGGGACGTCGTCGTCGAGCACCCGCGCGTAGTAGCAGGTGTACTCCTTGCCGGTGGCGGCGTTCGCCTCGCCGCCGACGGCGTCGAACGCCTCGGCGATGTCGAGCGCGGAGCGGGTGCGGGTGCCCTTGAAGAGCAGGTGCTCGAGGAAGTGCGTGGAACCGTGGTGGCCGTCGGTCTCGTCGCGCGAACCGACCCCGACCCAGGCCCCGACGGTGGCCGAACGGAGCCCTGGCATGTGCTCGGTGAGCACACGCACACCGCCGGGCAGGACGCTGCGACGGATCGTCGCGCCGTCCTGCCCGGCGGTCAGCTCGGCACCGGGCTGGCCCGCTCCGACGAGCGGGAGGTGCTGGCTCATACGGTCGATCAGGCCTCGCCCTGCGGCTCGGACTGCTCGTCGGCCCCTGTCGCGGCCTCGGCCTTCTCGTCGTCCTCGGTGACGGCGACGAGCGAGAGCTTGCCCCGCGGGTCGATCTCACCGATCTCGACCTGGATCTTCTGGCCGATGGACAGCACGTCGTCGACGTTCTCGACCCGCTTGCCGCCCACGAGCTTGCGGAGCTGGCTGATGTGCAGCAGCCCGTCCTTGCCCGGGGAGAGCGAGATGAACGCACCGAACGACGTCGTCTTGACGACCGTGCCGACGAAGCGCTCGCCGACCTCCGGCACGTGCGGGTTGGCGATCGCGTTGATCGCCGCGCGCGCGGCCTCGGCCGACGGACCGTCGGTCGCGCCGATGTAGACCGTGCCGTCGTCCTCGATGGAGATGTCGGCGCCGGTCTCCTCCTGGATCTGGTTGATCATCTTGCCCTTGGGCCCGATGACCTCGCCGATCTTGTCCACGGGGACCTTGACGGCGATGACGCGCGGTGCGTTCGGCGACATCTCGTCCGGCACGTCGATCGCCTCGGCGAGGACGTCCAGGATCGTCAGGCGCGCGTCGCGCGCCTGACCCAGCGCGGCCGTCAGGACCGACGCCGGGATGCCGTCCAGCTTGGTGTCGAGCTGGATCGCCGTGACGAACTCGCGGGTACCGGCGACCTTGAAGTCCATGTCGCCGAACGCGTCCTCGGCACCCAGGATGTCGGTCATCGCCGCATAACGGACCTCCTCGCCGTCGCCGGACGGCACCGTGTCGGAGACGAGTCCCATCGCGATGCCCGCCACAGGGGCCTTCAGGGGCACACCGGCGTTGAGCAGCGAGAGCGTCGAGGCGCAGACCGAGCCCATCGATGTCGACCCGTTGGAGCCGAGCGCCTCGGAGACCTGGCGGATCGCGTAGGGGAACTCCTCGCGGCTCGGCAGGACCGGTACCAGGGCACGCTCGGCGAGCGCGCCGTGGCCGATCTCGCGACGCTTCGGGCTGCCGACGCGGCCCGTCTCGCCCGTCGAGTACGGCGGGAAGTTGTAGTTGTGCATGTAGCGCTTGCGCGTGACCGGCCCGAGCGAGTCGATCTGCTGCTCCATGCGCAGCATGTTCAGCGTGGTGACGCCCATGATCTGCGTCTCGCCGCGCTCGAACAGCGCCGAGCCGTGCACCCGGGGCAGCACCTCGACCTCGGCCGACAGCGTGCGGATGTCCGCCAGCCCACGACCGTCGATGCGCACGCCCTCGGTGAGGACGCGCTGACGCACCAGCTGCTTCTGCAGCGAGCGGTAGGCAGCCGACAGCTCCTTCTCGCGGCCGTCGAAGCCCGCCTGCAGCTCGCCGAGCATCTGCGACTTGATCTCGTCGAGACGCCCCTCGCGCTCCTGCTTGTCGGCGATCGACAGCGCGTCGCGCAGCGTGCCCGACACGGCCGACTCGACCGCTGAGTACGCGTCGTCGGCGTACTCCGGGAACAGCGGGAACTCCTGGACGTCCTTCGCGGCCTGCTGCGCCAGGGAGATCTGGGCGTCGCACAGCGCGGCGATGAACGGCTTGGAGGCCTCGATACCCTCGGCCACGACCTGCTCGGTGGGCGCCGTGGCGCCCTCGGAACGGATGAGGTTCCAGGCGTCGTCGGTGGCCTCGGCCTCGATCATCGCGATGGCCACGTCGTCGCTGCCGTCGGCCGTGGTGACCTTGCGGCCCGCCACGACCATCTCGAAGACGGCGCGCTCCTTGTCGGAGTGCTTCGGGAACGCGACCCACTGGTCGTCGACGAGCGCGATGCGCACGGCGCCGGCCGGGCCCGAGAACGGCAGACCGGAGATCTGCGTGGACGCGGACGCGGCGTTCATCGCCAGGACGTCGTAGGCGTCGTCCGGGTGCTGAGCCATGACCGTGATGACGATCTGGACCTCGTTGCGCAGCCCCTTGACGAACAGCGGGCGCAGCGGGCGGTCCGTGAGGCGGCACGTGAGGATCGCCTCGGTGGACGGACGTCCCTCGCGACGGAAGAACGACCCGGGGATGCGACCGGCGGCGTACATCCGCTCCTCGACGTCCACCGTCAGCGGGAAGAAGTCGAAGTGGTCCTTGGGGTGCTTACCGACGGCGGTGGTCGACAGCAGCATCGTGTCGCCGTCGAGGTAGGCCGCGACGGCGCCGGCGGCCTGACGGGCCAGCCGGCCCGTCTCGAAACGGATGGTGCGGGTGCCGAAGCGGCCGTTGTCGATGACGGCCTCGGCGGAAGTGATCTCGGGACCCTCCACGGGTGCCCTCCTGATTCTCGAAGGCGCCGCCATCCGAGCGACGGTCTTCGATCGAGGCCCACGGAACCCGCACACCGGACGTACCGGGCGGTTCGGGGGGCCACTACCGAGGACCGGACGACGGCCCGGCGGCGCGGTGTGGGTGTCTTACCAGGACATCACACCAGACCAGCCCGGCCCCTGCGAGAGGGCCGGGCCGGCGAGGTGATGTCAGCGGCGCAGGCCGAGGCGCTCGATGAGCGCGCGGTAGCGCACGATGTCGATCTTCTGCAGGTAGCCCTGCAGGCGGCGGCGCTGGCCGACGAGCAGCAGGAGGCCACGACGCGAGTGGTGGTCGTGCTTGTGCTCCTTGAGGTGCTCGTTCAGGTCGTTGATGCGCTGCGTCAGCAGCGCGATCTGCACCTCGGGCGAGCCGGTGTCGCCCTCGTGAGTCGCGTACTCGGTGATGATGGACTGCTTGGTGGCAGCGTCGAGCGGCATGGCTCTCCCTCTGGTGTCGTTGCGCGGTGCTCCGGGACTTCTTCACCGGGGCGCTCTGGATCCGCGGCCGAACTACGGCACCGCTCATCGTAGCAGCGCGGGGCCCGCTCGCCGGGCCGGGTGACCGGCGTCACCGGCCTCAGGCGACGAGGACCGACCGGGCTCGCGCGACGTCGTCGTGCATCTGCTTCACGAGCGGCTCGATCCCGTCGAACCGGAGGGTGGGCCTCAGGTGCTCGACGAGCTCGAGGACGACCTCCTCGTCGTACAGGTCCAGGTCCGTGCGGTCGAGCACGTACGCCTCGACGCGTCGTTCGACCCCGTCGAACGTCGGGTTGGTCCCGATCGAGATCGCCGCCGGCAGCCGGACGTCGGGATGGCCGGGCTCCTCCGCGGCGAGCGAGGGGCGCCGCAGCCAGCCCGCGTACACGCCGTCCGCGGGCACCATCCCGGCGATCCCGCCGAGGTTCGCGGTCGGGAAGCCGAGCTCGCGTCCGCGCGCGTCGCCGTGGACGACGGTCCCTCGCACCCGGTGCGGGCGGCCGAGCACGTCGGCGGCCTGGGCGGCGTCACCCTCGGCGAGCAGGGCACGCGCCGCCGAGCTCGACCAGCGCTGCCGTGCGCCGGCCGACTCCGGGAGGCACTCGCCCACGTCGTCGACCGCCACGACCTCGAACCCGTGCTCACCGCCGAGCTCGACCATCGTCGCCAGCGTGCCGGCGTTGTCGCGACCGAACCGGACGTCGTGGCCGACGACCACGCTGCGGGCGCCGAGACCTTCGGTGAGGTAGCGCGTGACGAACTCCTGCGGGCCCTGCGCCGCGAACCCGAGCGAGTACCGGATGACCAGCACGGCGTCGAGCCCCGTCGCCGCCAGGAGGTCCAGCCGGTCGGCGAGCCCGGTGAGGAGCTCCGGAGCGGCCTGCGGACGGTGCACGACGGCGGGGTGCGGGTCGAACGTCACGGCGACGGCAGCGAGGCCGTCGGCGTGCGCGAGCCGCACCAGCCGCCCGAGGACCGCCTGGTGGCCGCGGTGGACGCCGTCGAAGTTGCCGATCGTGACGGCCGACGGTCCGAAGCCGTCGGGGACCTGGTCCAGGTCGGTGAACACTTGCACGCCGATCGTGCTCCTCGCTCGGGATCTCGTGGGGGCGCCGCGGGTGACACCGACGGACCAGGATAGTCACGTGCCGCAGGGCAGATGGACCGTCAGCCGGACGGCGCCAGCACCAGGACCGGTCGCGCCAGGCGCTCGCCCCGTCGCGTGGTGTCCTCCAGGAGCGCCACGAGGGTGCCGTCGGGACCGATCCCGGCCTGCGTCCCCTCCGCACCCGAGGGGGCGACCCACTGGCCGTAGCCCAGCGCCGTCGTCTCGGCCGCCGTCAGCTCGCGGACCTCGAACGAGACCCGTGCGGCGTCGGCCGGCGTGAGGGTGGCCAGGACGCCGTCGGCATCGGCCTGCGCCTCCATCTCGGCCAGGGTGCACGCGGCGGCCAGCCCGTAGCCGCCCACCCGTGTGCGGCGCAGCGCGGTGAGGTGCCCGGCCGTGCCGAGGGCTGTGCCCAGGTCGCGGCCGAGGGCGCGCACGTAGGTCCCCGAGGAGACCACGACGCTCACGTCGAGGTCCACCACCGAGGTGCCGTCCGCCGTCACGCCCGGACGCACGGCACGGACGTCGAACGCACTCACCGTCACCGGACGGGCCGCGAGCTCGACGTCCTCGCCGGCACGGGCGCGGTCGTAGGCGCGCCGACCGTCGACCTTGATCGCGCTGACGGTGGTCGGCACCTGCTGGATGTCCCCCGTCAGGGCCGCGACCTCCCGGTCGAGGTCGGCACCGTCGATCCCGGCACCGACCCCGGGCGTCGAGACCACCTCACCCTCGGCGTCGTCCGTGGTGGTGCCGACGCCCAGCCGGATCGTCGCGTCGTAGGCCTTGTCGGCCCCCACCACGTACGTCAGGAGGCGGGTCGCCCGGCCGACGCCGACGACGAGCACGCCGGTGGCCATCGGGTCGAGCGTCCCGGCATGGCCGACCTTGCGCGTCCCGGCCAGCCGCCGGCACCGGCCGACGACGTCGTGGCTCGTCAGGCCGGCGGGCTTGTCGACGACGAGGAAGCCGTCAGCCGCGGTGGGCCGGCGCGGCGGCCGGGGGCGCTGCTCGGCCACGTCAGTCGTCGTCGGCCGTGCGGTAAGGGTCGGCCTCCCCGGCCGGCTCCTTGCCCTCTCGCAACGCCGCCAGCTCGGCGTCGCGACGCCGTGCCTCGAGCAGGGCGGCGTCGAGGTGCGCGGCCGTCTCCGGCACCGAGTCCAGGTGGAACTCGATGCTCGGCGTCAGGCGCGTCTGCGTCTGCTTGCCGACCTCGGACCGGATCATGCCCTTGGCGCTCTCGAGCGCCGCCGCCGTGCCGAGCCGGTCCTCGTCGTCGCCGTAGACCGTGTAGAACACCGCGGCCTGCTGCAGGTCGCCCGTGACACGGACGTCCGTGACCGTGACGAACCCGAGCCGCGGGTCCTTGATCCGCGTGTCGAGCAGCTGCGCGACGATCTCCTTGATGCGGTCCGCCAGCTTGCGGGCCCGTGGGTTCTCGCTCATCCGTACTCCCTCTCGTGACGCCGACGGCGTCCCGCACGCACCGCCGGGATCAGCGGGACGGGCGGGACGCCGTCGGAAGTGCGGACCTCAGTCGCGCGGGATCTCGCGCATCTCGAAGGTCTCGATGATGTCGCCCTCGGTGACGTCGTTGAACGACCCGAGACCGATACCGCACTCGAAGCCCTCGCGGACCTCGGTGACGTCATCCTTCTCGCGACGCAGCGACTCCACGTTCAGGTCGTCACCGACGACCTTGCCGTCGCGCAGGACGCGCGCCTTCGTGTTTCGCCTGATCGTGCCGGACCGGACGATCGAACCGGCGATGTTGCCGAACTTCGAGGAACGGAACACCTGGCGGATCTCGGCGCTGCCGAGCTTCGCCTCCTCGAACTCGGGCTTGAGCATGCCCTTGAGCGCTGCCTCGATCTCGTCGATCGCCTGGTAGATGACCGAGTAGAACTTGACGTCGACGCCCTCGCGCTCCGCCAGGTCCTCGACACGCTCGCCGTAGCGGACGTTGAAGCCGATGATCACGGCGTTGTCCACCGTGGCCAGGTTCACGTCGTTCTGCGTGACGTCGCCGACGCCGCGGTGGATGACGCGCAGGTCCACCTCGTCGCCCACGTCGATCTTGAGCAGCGCGTCCTCCAGGGCCTCGACGGCACCGGAGACATCGCCCTTGAGGACCAGGTTGAGGGTCTCGACCTTGCCCTGCTCGAGCGCCTTGGTGAAGTCCTCGAGGCTGATGCGCTTGCGGCGCTTCGCCAGGAGGGCGGCACGCTCGGCCGCCTCGCGCTTCTCGGCGATCTGACGGGCCGTGCGCTCGTCCGGCGCCACCAGGAAGGTGTCACCGGCGCCCGGCACGGACGCCAGGCCCAGCACCAGGACCGGACGTGCCGGGCCCGCCTGCCGGACGGACTCGCCGTGCTCGTCGAACATCGCGCGCACCCGGCCGTGCGCCGTGCCGGCGACGATCGCGTCGCCGACGTTCAGCGTGCCGGACTGCACGAGCACGGTCGCGACGGAACCGCGACCCTTGTCCAGGTGCGCCTCGATCGCGACACCACGGGCGTCCTTCTCCGGGTTGGCCCGGAGGTCGAGCGCCGCGTCCGCGGTGAGCAGCACGGCCTCGAGCAGGCTGTCGATGCCCTGGCGCTGCAGCGCGGAGACGTCGACGAACATCGTCTCGCCGCCGTACTCCTCGGCCACCAGGTTGTACTCGGTGAGCTGCTGCCGGATCTTGTCCGGGTTCGCGCCCTCCTTGTCCACCTTGTTGACCGCGACCACGATCGGCACGTCGGCCGCCTGGGCGTGGTTCAGCGCCTCGATCGTCTGCGGCATGACGCCGTCGTCCGCGGCCACCACGAGGATCGCGATGTCCGTGACCTTGGCACCACGGGCACGCATGGCGGTGAACGCCTCGTGACCCGGGGTGTCGATGAACGTGACGGCACGGTCGGCACCCTCGTGCTCGGTGTGCACCTGGTACGCACCGATGTGCTGGGTGATCCCGCCCGCTTCACCGGCCACCACATCGGTGGACCGGATGGCGTCGAGGAGCTTCGTCTTACCGTGGTCGACGTGACCCATGACGGTCACGACCGGCGGTCGAGCCATCAGGTCCGCGTCGTCCTCGCCGGCCTCCTCGGCCTCGAGGTCGATGTCGAAGGACCCGAGCAGCTCGCGGTCCTCCTCCTCGGCGGAGACCATCTCGATCCGGTAGCCGAGCTCGACGCCCAGCGTCGCGAAGGTGTCCTCGTCGAGGGACTGCGTGGCCGTGGCCATCTCGCCCAGGTGCATCAGCACCGTGACGAGCGAGGCCGGGTTCGCGTCGATCTTGTCGGCGAAGTCGTTGAGCGACGCACCGTGGCGCAGACGCACCGTGGTGCTGCCGTTGCCGCGCGGGACGCTGACGCCGCCGAGCGACGGCGCCTGCATCTGCTCGAACTCCTGGCGCTTCGCCCGCTTCGACTTGCGCCCCCGGACGGGACGACCGCCGGCGCGACCGAACGCACCCTGCGTGCTGCCACGACCGGCACCGCCACGACCGCGGAACCCGCCACCGCCACCGGGGCGGAAGCCTCCGCGCCCGCCGCCGGGTGCACCACCGGGGCCACCGGGACCGCCGCCCTGGCCACCACGGCCACGGCCACCGCCGCCACCGCGGCCACCGGCTGCCGGGCGCTCGCCCGGACGCGGCATGCTGGTCTTGCCGGGCATCATGCCCGGGTTGGGACGAGGCCCGCCCGGACGCGGCGCCGCGGGGCGGGGACCACCGGGACGCGGACCACCCGGGCGCTCACCCTGGGCCGGGGCTGCCTCGCCACGCTGCGGACGCTGCATGCCCTGCTGCGACGCGTAGGGGTTGTTCCCCGGTCGCGGCGAGCCGGAGCGCTGCATGCCCTGCTTCGAGGCGTAGGGGTTGTTGCCGGGGCGCGGCTGACCACCGCGACCGCCGGAACGCTGCTGACCGCCAGGCTTGGAGCCGGGCTTCGGCGCGGCACCCGGCTTGGGTGCGGCACCAGGCTTCGGCGCCGCACCCGGCTTGGGCGCAGCACCGGGCTTCGGCGCGGCGTCGGCCTCGGGCGTCGGCTCCGGGGCGGCGTCGGGCCGCGTCGCACCCGGCTTCGGGGCGGCTTCGGGCTGCGGGGCAGCGTCGGGCTTCGGCGCGGCCTCCTGCTTCGGGGCCGCCTCGGCCGCCGGGGCGGCAGGCTCTGCCGGTGCCGGCTTGGCCGGCGCGTTCCGAGCGCCCGGCTTGGGCGCTCCCGGCTTCTTCGGGGTGGGCTGGGCGCTCTTCGTGCCCTGCTCGCCACCGGCACCCTGGAACTTGCTGCGCATGGTGCGCTCGACCGGTGCCTCGAGCGTCGAGGACGCCGAACGGACGAACTCACCTGACGCCTTCAGCTCGGCCATCAGGGTCTTGCTTTCCACTCCGAGCTGCTTCGCCAGCTCGTGGACGCGGATCTTCGCCACATCTCTCCTGTCTCGGCCCCACCGAGAACAGGCAGGACCGTCGTTAGTACCGAGTACTCATCGCTGGGGACTCATCGGGTGCCCATCGGCTTCTGACCCGCTTCCTTGTCGATGTACGCGTGGTGCGGCCGGACGATGGCGTCCGGTCGTGTCGTGCGTGGCGGCTTGTGCCACGCAGGGGTGTCAACGGTCCTGCTGCTCCAGAAATGCCCGGACGCCCGCGAGGTCGAGCGGAGCGGCAGCGTGCAGAGCACGCGGCACGGCCCGCCGTCGCACGGCGCTCTCCAGGCAGGCGAGGTCCGGATGGATCCAGGCTCCTCGCCCCGGCAGGCTCCCACGCACGTCGACGACCACCCGGGTCGCTTCCCGAGGTGCGCCGTCGGACGCCGCGATCACCAGCCGCAGGAGTTCCGACCGCAGGTCACGGGCCCGGCACCCGACACAGGTACGCACCGGCCCTGCCGTCGACGGCGAGGGATGGTGCGGGCGTGCCGAGCCCAGGGCGCGCGGCCCGGTCCCCGTCAGTCTAACGCGACTGGTCATTGCTCTCGACCAGCTCAGGCGTCCTCGCCCGGGGAGGCGGCCGCTGCGGCCTCGTCAGCCCCCTCGTCCGAGCGGATGTCGATCCGCCAGCCCGTGAGCTTCGCGGCGAGCCTCGCGTTCTGCCCTTCCTTGCCGATCGCCAGCGAGAGCTGGTAGTCCGGCACGACGGCGCGGGCGGCCCGAGCATCGGGGTCGACGACGGTGACCGAGCTCACACGTGCCGGTGACAGCGCGTTCGCCACGAACCGTGCCGGGTCGTCGCTGTGGTCGACGAGGTCGATCTTCTCGCCGTGGAGCTCAGCCATCACCGCCCGGACGCGCGAGCCCATCGGGCCGATGCAGGCGCCCTTCGCGTTGAGGCCGGCCACCTTCGAGCGGACCGCGACCTTGGTGCGGTGCCCTGCCTCCCGGGCCACGGCCGTGATCTCCACGGACCCGTCGGCGACCTCCGGGACCTCCAGCTCGAACAGCTTGCGGACGAGCCCCGGGTGGGTTCGGCTGAGCGTGACCTGGGCGCCCTTCATGCCCCGCGAGACCTCCACCACGTAGCCCCGCAGGCGCTCGCCGTGGGTGTACTCCTCGCCCGGTACCTGCTCGTGCGGCGGCAGCACCGCCTCGGTGCCGCCGACGTCCACGAGGATGACCCGGGGGTCACGCCCCTGCTGGATGACGCCGGCGAGGACCTCGCCCTCCTTGCCCCGGAACATGCCGAGCACCTGGTCGTCCTCGGCGTCGCGCAGACGCTGGACGATCACCTGCCGGGCCGTCGCGGTGGCGATGCGTCCGAAGTTCGCGGGCGTGTGGTCGAACTCGGGCCCCAGCTCCACCAGCTCACGACCCTCCGGGTCCTCGGGGTCCGGGGTGCGGATCGCCTCCTGCGCGTACACGGTGACGTGGCCCGACCGGCGGTCGAGCTCGACCCGGGCCTGCTGGTAAGCGTCCGGCGTGCGGTGGTAGGCCGAGAGCAGCGCCTGCTCGATGGCCTCGACCAGGACGTCCAGGCTGATCTCCCTCTCGCGCTCCAGCAGCCTCAGCGTGCTCATGTCGATGTCCATCGTCAGCCTTCCTCACCGTCGCGGGCCGTGCCCGCGTCCTCGTCCTCGTCCTCGTCCTCGAGCCGTTTCAGCTCGACCTCGACCTTGCCCTTGCGCACGTCCGACAACGGGACGCGAGCACCGCCGTCCAGCACCAGCACCAGGCCGTCGCCGGCCTCGACGACGTCGCGCAGGCGACCCGTCGTCGTACCGCCGTCGGCCAGCGTGAGCCGCACCGTCCGCGTCCGGGCGCGGCGGTAGTGCCGCGGCTCCGTCAGCGGGCGGGAGGCGCCCGGCGTCGAGACCTCCAACGTGTACTGGCCGCGCACCACGTCCGTGTCGTCCAGGGTCGACGAGATCTCCCGCGACACGTCACCGAGCCGGTCCGAGTCCAGGCTCCCGACCTCGTCGTCCGGCAGGTCCACCGTGACCCGCACCATCGACCGGTTCCCGGCCCGCACGACGCGCGCGTCCTCCAGGTGCAGCCCGGCGGCCTCGACGACGGGCGAGACCACCGACCCGATGCGTTCGTCCGAGGTATGGCTCCGCTCTGGTGCCATGGATGCCTCCCGTGGGTTCTCCCGCGCCGGGACGTCCCGCGGCCGGTGTGTCGTTGTACGTCGTGCGTCGTCCAGCCTAACGAACGCGGTGCCGCTCGCGTGCCGAACGACCCGCCCCGGCAGGTGGAGGAACGTCACACCCCGACGTGGCAAGATCAGGCACGATGGAACCGCTTCCCGCACCTGCTCCGGTCCACCGACGACGACGCCGGGCCACCGCCGCCGGCGCGCTCGTCGCCGTGCTCCTGTCGGGCTGCGGGCTGCGGCTCGAGACTCCCCCGCCCGCCGAGCCCGTGCCCGACTCCGTGGAGATCGTGCGCCGTACTGCCGTCTCGGACGCCCTCTACGTCGCCGAGCAGGCCGAGTCGGCGGTGCAGGCGCTCGACGGCAGACGCGCCCGGCTCACCACCGAGCTCGAGCTCGTCGCCACCCAGTCACGCGAGCAGGCCGCAGAGCTCGGGGGCGTGTACGACTCCGGCCTCGAGCCGGAGAACAGCGACGGCACGCCGGAGGAGTCCCCCAGCGAGGCGCCACCGGTCGCGCCGCAAGATGTCGTGGACGCGCTCGTGGACGCCTCGGGCCGCAGCCGCACCGCGGCCGGCACGACGACCGACGGTCCGCTCGCACGGCTGCTCGCCTCGGTCGGCGCGGCGCAGGCCGTCTCCGCCGGCCGGGTCGTGGACTACACCGACGGGCAGGTCCCCGCGCCGGTCGCGCCGGTGGTGCCGGAGCCCGACCCGGTCGCGGCGGACGCCGGTGGCGAGGATGACGACGGCGAGGGCGACGACGGCGCGAGCGACGACGGCGGCACCTCCGCGCTCTCCCTGCTCGCCGCACCGAGCGAGGTGGACCCGACGCCGTCGCCGTCCGTCGAGGAGGGGGTCTCCAGCACCGTGCCCGACTCCGACGAGCCTGCCGTGGTGCCGCGTGGACTCACGGCCGCCGACCTGCGGACGCTGATCGAGTCGGAGGACTCGGCGGGCTACGCGCTGCGGGTCCGTGCCGCGCGGGCCTCC
The DNA here is from genome assembly GCF_048065335.1 of Isoptericola maris. Taxonomy (NCBI): domain Bacteria; kingdom Bacillati; phylum Actinomycetota; class Actinomycetes; order Micrococcales; family Promicromonosporaceae; genus Isoptericola; species Isoptericola maris. The sequence goes on from NZ_JBLUNY010000005.1 coordinate 145,444, forward strand.
GGCGACACCCGCGAGCGCCTGGCCGAGCGAGCCGCCGCCCACACGGCCCGTGGCCAGGCGTGGGCGCTGGTCGCCGGGACGAGCCGCACCGACCAGGACCCTCGTCAGGTCGCGTACACCGTGCCGCGGGAGGGCAAGTCCGCAGCGGTGGTGCGGTCCGTCGAGGAGAGCCTCGCCACGGACTACGCCAGCCTCGTCGGCACGACGGCGCCCGACACCCGGGCGGTCCTCGTGGACCTGCTCGTGGAGTCGGCCGTCACGCTCGACGCCTGGGGCGCCGAGCCCGTCGCCTTCCCCGGACTGCCGGAGCAGCAGGACGACTGACCGTGCCGCCCCGCCGTCCACGGCTCAGGCGAGCAGCTCCTCGACCCGCGCGGCGACGACGTCGACGACGTCGGCGACCGCCACCTGGTCCGCGTCGCCGGTCCGCGGCCGGACCTCGACGACGCCGTCGGCCAGACCCTTGCCCACGACGACGACCAGGGGCACGCCGAACAGCTCGGCGTCCTTGAACTTCACGCCGGGCGACACCTTCGGACGGTCGTCGTAGATGACCTCGACGCCGCGTCCCGCCAGCGCCTCGGCGATCTCGGCGGCCTGGTCGAACACCTCGCTGCCCTTGCCCGTCGCGACCACGTGCACGTGGGCCGGCGCCACGTGGGCCGGCCAGGCGAGGCCCTTGTCGTCGTGGTGGGCCTCCGCGAGCGCGGCCAGCACCCGGGTCACGCCGATGCCGTAGGACCCCATGGTGACCGTGGTCTGCTTGCCGTTCGGGTCCAGCACGTTCAGCCCCAGGGACTCCGCGTACTTGCGGCCGAGCTGGAAGATGTGGCCGATCTCGATGCCTCGGGCCAGCTCCAGCGGTCCCGACCCGTCCGGCGCGAGGTCGCCGTCGCGCACCTCGGCCGCCTCGATCGTGCCGTCCGCGGTGAAGTCGCGCTCGGCGACCAGGTCGAAGACGTGCCGGCCCGGCGCGTCGGCGCCCGTGATCCACCGCGTCCCGGCGACCACGCGCGGGTCGAGCAGGTACCGGATCGCGGACCGCGTGGTCACGGCGCCGGCGGTGGACTCGTCGGGAACCTGCTGGCCCTGCGGACCGAGCACGCCCGGCCCGATGTATCCCTTGACGAGCTCGGGGTGGGCCGCGAAGTCGGCGTCGGTGGCGGGCTCCGCCTCGGCGGGAGCCAGTCCGGCCTCGAGCCGCTTGACGTCGACCTCACGGTCCCCGGGCACGCCGACCACGAGCAGCTCCCGGACGCCGTCCGGCTGCGTGACGGCGAGCACCACGTTCTTCAGCGTGTCGGCGGCCGTCCAGGGCCGGTCCTCACGCGGGTGGTGGGCGTTCGCGAAGTCCACCAGGGTCGCGATGGTCGGGGTGTCGGGGGTGTCCTCGACGTGCGCGGCCGGGGCGTCGTCGTACGGCAGGGCGGCCGGCACCGGCGTCACGACGGCCTCGACGTTCGCCGCGTAGCCCGACGCCGAGCGCACGAACGTGTCCTCGCCGATCGGCGACGGCGAGAGGAACTCCTCGGAGCGGGAACCGCCCATGGCGCCCGACGTCGCCGAGACGATGACGTACTCGAGGCCGAGCCGGTCGAAGATCCGTCGGTACGCGCCGCGCTGCCGCTCGTACGACTGCGCCAGGCCCTCGTCGTCGATGTCGAACGAGTAGGCGTCCTTCATGATGAACTCGCGGCCGCGGATCAGCCCGGCCCGCGGGCGGGCCTCGTCGCGGTACTTGGTCTGGACCTGGTAGAGCGCCAGCGGCAGGTCCTTGTAGGACGAGTAGAGGTCCTTGACCAGGAGCGTGAACATCTCCTCGTGCGTGGGGGCCAGCAGGTAGTCGGCCTCCTTGCGGTCCCGCAGGCGGAACAGGTTGGGCCCGTACTCGGTCCAGCGCCCGGTGGTCTCGTACGGCTCGCGCGGCAGCAGGGCCGGGAAGTGGACCTCCTGGGCCCCGATCGCGTCCATCTCCTCGCGCACGACGGCCTCGATCTTCGCCAGGACGCGCAGTCCCAGCGGCAGCCAGGAGTAGATCCCGGGGGCGGCGCGGCGGATGTAGCCCGCCCGGACGAGCAGCCGGTGGCTGGCGACCTCGGCGTCGGCCGGGTCCTCGCGCAGGGTGCGGACGAACAGGGAGGAGAGCCTCAGCAGGTCGCGGGGGCGAGCGGCGCTGCGGGCGGACACGATCGACATGCGGCCCAGCCTAGCGGCGCGCACGGGGTGCTTCGGCGACACTGGGACCATGCCCGAGCTGCCCGAGGTCGAGGCGCTGGCCCGGTTCCTCGACGAACGGACGTCCGGCCGCACGGTCGCCGCCGCCGACGTCGCGGCGATCGCCGCGCTCAAGACGCACGACCCGCCGGTCGACGCCCTCGTCGGCGGTACGGTCAGCGGCGCCACGCGGCACGGCAAGTGGCTCGACCTCGCCGTCGTGCCCGCCGCCGGTTCGTCGGCGGACGACGGCGCGCTGCACCTGGTCTTCCACCTCGCCCGCGGCGGGTGGGTGCGGTGGCACGACTCCGCGCCGACCACACCCGTGCGACCCCGCCTGGGAGGGTCCTCCAAGGGTGCCGCGTTGGCGCTGCGTCTACGGTTCGACGACGGCAGCGGCGTCGACCTCACCGAGGCGGGCACCCGCAAGCGGCTCGCCGTCCACGTCGTCCACGACCCCCTGGACGTCGAGCAGGTGCGCACCCTCGGCGTGGAGCCGCTGTCGCCGGAGCTCACACCGGCGGTGCTCGGCAACCTGCTGGGGGCGCGCAGCCAGCAGGTCAAGGGGCTGCTGCGGGACCAGCACGTGATCGCCGGCATCGGCAACGCCTACTCCGACGAGATCCTGCACGCGGCCCGCGTCTCCCCCTTCCGGCTGACGCGGACGTTCACCGACGACGACGTCACCGCGCTGCACGACGCCACCGTGACGACACTCCGCGAGGCCGTGGAGGCGTCGGCGGGCCGTCCGGCGGCCCAGCTCAAGGACGCCAAGCGGTCACGGATGCGGGTGCACGGACGGACCGGCGAGAGGTGCGAGGTCTGCGGCGACGTCGTGCGCGAGGTCAGCTTCGCGGACAGCTCGCTGCAGTACTGCGCGACCTGCCAGACCGGAGGTCAGGTGCTGGCGGACCGACGCACCTCGAAGTTCCTGCGCTGACCGGCGAGCGGCCGGGCCGGGGGCCGGCCTGCCACGGCTCAGAACAGGACCGTGGAGAACGTGCCGACCCGTTCGAACCCCACCCGGTGGTAGGCCGCGAGCGCCGGGGCGTTGTACGAGTTGACGTACAGCGAGACCGTCGGGGCGACGTCGCGCCGGGTCAGGGCGACGACGGCGGCCATGCCCTGCACCGAGAGCCCTTCACCGCGCCGTGCCGGGTCCACCCAGACACCCTGGACCTGCGCCACTCCCCCGGCGACCGCCCCGAGCTCGGCCTTGAAGACCACGGCTGCCCCGCCGCCGTCCGGCTCCTCGGCGACGCGCACGTAGGAGCGTCCCTCGGCGATCAGCGACCGCACCCGGGCGGCGTACGCTCCACCGCCGGTGGCGACCGGCGAATAGCCGACCTCCTCGGTGAACATCCGCACGCAGGCGGGCAGCACCAGGTCGATCTCCGTGGCGCGGGAACGACGGACCTGCGGGTCCGGGTCGACGTCCGGATCGCGGTCGATCACCAGCGAGGGCTGGTCGATCCGCACCTCGCGGGGCGCGGGCCACACGCGCGAGAGGAGCTCCCACAGCCGCTGCACCACCGCCCGCTCACCCACGATCGAGCTGGAGCGTCGCCCCTGGACGCGTGCGGCGGCGGCGAAGGCGGCGACGGCGTCGTCGACGGTCCGAGGGCCGAGCGAGGCCGGGACGACCGGCACGAGGTTCGCTCCGGCCCAGCACACGGCGACCAGGGGGCCCGACTCCGGGAAGCCCCACAGCTCACCGCCCGCCGCCGCGATGCCCGAACGGTCCGCGACGTCGATCCGGGCGGCGGCGAGCACCGACGAGACGGGGTCCGCGGCACAGACGCGCCGCGCCGCCGCGAGGTCCGCCGGTCCGAGGACCCGTGCGGCAGGGCCGCGGCGGAACCCGCCGGACAGCGTGGAGCGCGGGTCGCGCACCGCCGGTCGCCAGCCCATCGCTCCGCCTCCAGGTCTGTGTCAGGACACCGAGACGACCGGCGCGCCGGTCTGCGTGTCGTTCTCCGGTGCCGGCATCGACTCCGCGATGCGCATGGCCTCCTCGATGAGCGTCTCGACGATCATCGCCTCGGGCACGGTCTTGATGACCTCGCCCTTGACGAAGATCTGCCCCTTGCCGTTGCCGGACGCGACGCCGAGGTCGGCCTCGCGGGCCTCGCCCGGCCCGTTGACGACGCAGCCCATGACCGCCACGCGCAGCGGTACCTCCATGCCCTCGAGCCCGGCGGTCACCTTCTCCGCCAGTGAGTACACGTCCACCTGGGCGCGTCCGCACGACGGGCAGGAGACGATCTCGAGCTTGCGCTCGCGCAGGTTGAGGGACTGCAGGATCTGCAGGCCGACCTTGACCTCCTCGACCGGCGGCGCGGACAGCGAGACCCGGATCGTGTCCCCGATCCCCTGGCTCAGCAGGGCGCCGAACGCCGTGGCCGACTTGATGGTGCCCTGGAACGCCGGCCCCGCCTCGGTCACCCCCAGGTGCAGCGGCCAGTCGCCGCGCTGCGACAGGAGCTCGTAGGCGCGCACCATCACGACCGGGTCGTTGTGCTTGACCGAGATCTTGAAGTCGTGGAAGTCGTGCTCCTCGAACAGGCTCGCCTCCCACACGGCCGACTCGACGAGCGCCTCCGGTGTCGGCTTGCCGTACTTCTCGAGCAGCCGCTTGTCGAGCGATCCCGCGTTCACCCCGATGCGCAGCGACGTGCCGTGGTCCTTGGCCGCCTGCGCGATCTCCTTGACCTGGTCGTCGAATCGCTTGATGTTGCCGGGGTTCACCCGGACGGCCGCGCACCCTGCCTCGATCGCGGCGAACACGTACTTCGGCTGGAAGTGGATGTCGGCGATCACGGGGATCTGGGACTTCTTGGCGATGATCGGCAGCGCGTCGGCGTCGTCCTGCGTCGGGCAGGCGACCCGGACGATGTCGCAGCCCGAGGCGGTGAGCTCGGCGATCTGCTGGAGCGTGCCGTTGATGTCCGTCGTCTTCGTCGTCGTCATCGACTGGACGCTGACGGGCGCGTCACCGCCGACGTACACGTCGCCGACCCGGATCTTGCGGGTCTTCTTGCGCGGGGCGAGCACGGGGGCGGGAGCGGCAGGGATGCCGAGGTTCACAGCAGTCACCCTCCCAGTATCGCGCGAACTGGGGTGTGGTACGCACGCGGGAGGCGGACCTCACCGGCGTGCCGACGGAGCGGTCACACGAAATTCACAGGAGGCGGACGGGATCCACGAGGTCGGCGACCATGAGGACCGCCCCCACGCCGATGAGCACCACGAAGACCACGTAGGCGACCGGCATCATCTTCGCGACGTCCGCGGGGCCGGGCAGCGTGGCGCCCCGGACGCGCGCGACGGTGCGCCGCGCGCCCTCGTACAGCGCGTTGACCACGTGTCCGCCGTCCAGCGGCAGGAGCGGGATGAGGTTGAACATGAACAGGGCGATGTTCAGCGCCGCCACGAGCATCAGCATGAGCTGCACGCGGGCCAGGACCGTGTAGTCCTCCGCCCCGGCGTAGTCGACGGCGACGCGGCCGACGCCGACGACGGACATCACCGAGTCCTGGGCGCGCGGCTCGTCGGTGAACGCCTGGTAGGCCGCGTCGTAGATGCGCACCGGCAGGGTGGCGATCGCGTGCGCCGTGCCAGAGACCTGCAGCCACACCGCCTCGGGCACGCTGGAGACGGGCAGGGGCTGCCGTTCCACGCTGGAGGACACACCCAGCAGCGCGCCGTCGACCATGACGGGCTCGCCGTCGTCGCCCGTCACCGCGTAGCCCTCGTCGTCCGTGAGCGGCCGCTCCGCCGGGGTCGGCGTGACCTGCAGCGTGACCTCGTCGCCGTCGCGCAGCACGGTGAGCGGGGCCTCCTGGCCCGCGGAGTCGTTGACCATCCCCACGAGCTGGGACCAGTCCTCGACCTGCACGCCGTCGAACGACACGACCTCGTCGCCGGGCCGGACCCCGGCGGCGGCCGCCGCGGAGTCGTCGCCGACCTCCGCGACCGTCGTCGTCGCCGCAAGCATCCCGATGCCGAGGAACACCACGGCCAGCAGCACGACGGCGATGACGAGGTTCATCACCGGCCCGCCGAGCATCACCACCAGCTTCTTCGGCGTCGAGAGGTGGTAGAACGCCCGGTGCTCCTCACCGGGACGGATCTCGCTGACGCTGGCGTCGCGGGCGTCGGCGATCACCTGGCCGAAGAAGCCGCCCCGGCTCCGGGCGCCCGGACGTGCCGGCGGCATCATCCCGACCAGGCGCACGTAGCCGCCGAGCGGGATCGCCTTGAGCCCGTACTCGGTCTCGCCCTTCTTCCGCGACCAGAGGGTGGGGCCGAACCCGACCATGTACTCGCTGACGCGCACGCCGAACTTCTTGGCCGGCACCATGTGGCCGACCTCGTGCAGCGCGATCGAGACGAGGATGCCGAGCACGATGACGACGATGCCGACGACGACGGGAAGGATGTCCACGCCGCCAGGGTAGGCGACGAATCTGGGAACCGATCAGCGCCGGGCGAGCAGCTCGTCGGCTCGAGAACGTGCCCAGCGCTCGACGTCCTCGACGACGTCGAGCGTCACGCCGGCCGGGTCGACCCCCTCGTGCTCGCCCAGCACGCGCTCGACCGTGTCGACGATGTCGCAAAACCCGACCCGGCCGTCGAGGAACGCCGCGACACCCTGCTCGTTGGCGGCGTTGTAGACCGCCGGGTGGGTTCCCGACGCGGCGGCGGCGGCCCGCGCGAGCCCGACCGCCGGGAAGGTGCCGTCGTCCAGCGGCTCGAACGTCCAGCTCGTCGCCTGCGACCAGTCGCACGGCGGGCTGACCACGTCCAGCCGGTCGGGCCACGACAGGCCGAGCGCGATCGGCAGACGCATGTCCGGCGGGGAGGCCTGCGCGATCGTGGAGCCGTCGCAGAACTCGACCATGGAGTGCACCACCGACTGCGGGTGCACCACGACGGTGATGTCGTCGGTCGGCACGTCGAAGAGCAGGTGCGCCTCGATCAGCTCGAGGCCCTTGTTCATGAGGCTCGCGGAGTTGACGGTCACGACCGGACCCATCGCCCACGTCGGGTGCGCGAGCGCCTGCTCGGCGGTGACCGCCTTGATCTCGTCACGGCTCCGGCCGCGGAACGGCCCGCCCGAGGCCGTCAGGATCAGCCGACGGACCTCGCTGTGGTCGCGCGTGTGCGCTCCGCCGCGCAGCGCCTGGGCGATCGCCGAGTGCTCGGAGTCGACCGGCACGATCTGCTCCGGGGCCGCCAGCGCCTTGACCAGCGGTCCGCCGACCACCAGCGACTCCTTGTTCGCCAGCGCCAGCGTCGAGCCGGACTGCAGCGCCGCCAGCGTCGGCCGCAGGCCCACCGAGCCCGTGATGCCGTTGAGGACGACGTCGTCGCCGCGGCCCGCGAGCTCGGTGGCGGCGTCCGGTCCGGACAGCACCTCGACCCCCGCCGCCGTCCCGAGCCGCGCCTCCAGTGCTTCCCGGAGCGCGCCGGCCCGGCCCGCCTCGGCCACCGCGACCGCGGACACGCCCAGCCGCGCCGCCTGCTCGGCCAGCAGGCCGACGTCGGAGCCGCCGGCGCTGAGCGCCGTCACCCGGAACCGGTCGGGATGGGCGAGCACGACGTCGACGGCCTGCGTGCCGATCGAGCCGGTGGAACCGAGGAGCGTGACGGTGCGGGTCGCAGACATGGGCACATCATCGCAGCACGTCGGCTCGCGCCCGGCCTCGACGAGTGGCCCCGCGGGCACCGGTCACGATGGCGAGGGCCACCGCCGTGGTCGCGACGACGACGGCGGCGGGCACGGGCAGCGCGTCGGTCCCCGACCGTGCGACGACGGCTGCCGCGACGACGAGCCGCGCCCCCACCGCGACGCCGTAGGACGGTGCGAGCGCCGTGGCGGCGGCCGACGCCGCGACGGCGACCATCGCGACCGCGATGACCGTGCGCCGGTCGCGCCGGGCCACGAGCACCACCAGGGTGGGCCACGGGAGCGTGTCGCGCTGAGCACCGGGGGCGGAGGGACCGGTTCTGTCGTCGTCATGAGATCGACGTCAGAGCTTGACATTGATGTCGATGTCAAGGGCGCCACGACGGAGCCGGACCCGAGGAGGCACGCATGAAGATCGGCGAGGTGGCCCGCCGGACGGGCGTGGCGCCACGGCTGGTGCGCTACTACGAGCAGCAGGGCCTGCCCACCGCCGAGCGTGCGGCCGACGGCTACCGCCGCTACGACGAGGCGGACGTCGAACGCGTGGAGCGCGTCGCGGGCAAGGTGCGCGCGGGGATACCGACGCGCCTCGTCAAGGCCGCTGCCCGCTGACGCGTGACCGCCGAGCCGTGACGCAGCGCAGGCCGGCCGGGTCGACGGTGACCGCGTCACTCGACGCCGAGCAGCACCTCGATGGCTCGTGCCAGGAACTTGTCCACCGAGGCCTCGGCGTAGGCGTCCGAGCCCTTGGCGCGACCGAAGGTGGCCGAGCGCACCTCGGCAGCCGTCAGCGGCTCCTGACGGTCGAAGTAGCCCACCAGCCGATCGCACAGGGAGTCGACGTCGTCCACGTCGTACCCCTGCTGGCCACGCTCCGCCGGCGCGAACTTGGCGCCGTCCGGGCGGCCCAGCCGGCCGTACAGGGTGCGGGCGCGCTCCGCGAGAGCGCCCATCCACGCCTCCTGCCCGTGCTGGTTGACGAAGTCGGCCCGCTGCCGGGCGATGAACGCACCCTCCAGGCGGTCGAGGGCGGCGTCGACCTCGTGGGTGTTGTACCCGCCGCGGACGAGCTCGAACGTCGACGTCGCGATGTCGGCGTTCGTCATCGGCTCCGGCGTCCGGCCCTCGTACGCCTGGCGGGCGTGGTCGAAGAAGTCGTCGACCTCGTCCGGGTCGTACCCGGAGCGCATCTTCGACACGGCGGAAAAGAGGGTGCTGCTCACTCGTCGTCCTCCTCGGCGGCCAGCTGCCCGCAGGCGCCATCGATGTCGCTCCCGCGGGTGTCACGGATCGTGGTCGGGATCCCGTGCCCGCGCAATCGTGCCACGAACTCGTCCTCGACGGAACGCTCGCTGGCCGTCCAGATCGACCCGGGGGTCGGGTTCAGCGGGATCGGGTTGACGTGCACCCACCCCTTGCCACGGGCGTTGAGCTTCTCGCCGAGCAGGTCGGCTCGCCAGGCGTGGTCGTTCATGTCCTTGATCAGCGCGTACTCGATCGAGACGCGGCGGCCGGTCACCTCGAAGTACCGGCGAGCCGTGTCCAGCGTCTCGTCGACGCTCCACCGTGTGTTGATGGGCACGAGCTCCGAGCGCAGGTCGTCGTCCGGTGCGTGCAGGCTCAGCGCCAGCGTGACCGGGATGCCCTCGTCGGTGAGCCTGCGCATCGCCGGGACCAGGCCCACCGTCGAGACGGTGATGTTCCGGGCCGACATGCCGAGGCCCTGCGGCGCCGGCGCCACGAGCGCACGGACCGTCTCGATGACCGCCTTGTAGTTGGCCAGGGGCTCGCCCATGCCCATGAACACCAGGTTGTTCAGCCGGGCGGGACCACCCGGGATCTCCCCCCGATCGAGCGACCGGAAGGCCGCCCGCACCTGCTCCAGGATCTCCGCGGTGGACAGGTTGCGGGTCAGCCCGAGCTGGCCCGTCGCGCAGAACGGGCACGCCATGCCGCACCCGGCCTGCGAGGAGACGCAGAGGGTGGTCCGGTTCGGGTAGCGCATCAGCACCGACTCGACCTTGGCCTCGTCGAAGAGGTGCCAGAGCGTCTTGACCGTGGTGCCGCCGTCGGCCTCCATGCGCCGGGTCGGCCGGATCAGCGGCGGGAACATCGTCGTGGCGAGGGCGTCCCTGGTCGCCTTCGGCAGGTCGGTCATCTCGGCGGGGTCGGAGGTGAAGTGGGTGAAGTAGTGCGCCGCGAGCTGCTTGGCGCGGAACGGCTTCTCCCCCATCTCGACGACGGACGCCACCCGCTCCTGCGGGGTCAGGTCGGCGAAGTGCCGCGGCGGCTTGCCGCGGCGCTTGGGCGCCATCTGCAGCGGGAGGGGCTTCGTCTCGTCGGACGGCCGGACGGCGGGGACGCCGAGCTCGGTCGCGGTGCGAGCGGTGGGTGTTGCCATGACGGTTCCTTCGGGGCTCAGACGGTCGCCTGCAGGACGAGATACACGAACGGCGCGGTGACCACGAGCGAGTCGAGTCGGTCCAGCACGCCCCCGTGACCCGGGAGCAGCGAACCCATGTCCTTCAAGTCTAGGTCGCGCTTGATGAGGGACTCGGCCAGGTCCCCGGCGGTCGCCGTGACGGCGGTCAGCACGCCGAGACCGACACCGAGCCACCAGGGGGCGTCCAGGACGAGCAACGCCCCGGCGACGCCGACGGCGACGGTCAGCAGGACCGAGCCGCCCAGCCCTTCCCAGCTCTTCTTGGGGCTCACCGACGGCGCGAGCGGATGCCTCCCGAAGAGCACACCCGCCACGTAGCCGCCGACGTCGTTCGCCACGGCGAGCAGCACGAAGAGCACCACGCGCAGCTCGCCGTCCGGCTCGTCGAGGATGAGCAGCACGAAACCGGCCAGGAACGGCAGGTACGTCGCGGCGAAGACACCCGCCGACGCGTCCCGCAACGCCCGCGGTCCGGAGCCGTCGAGCACCCGCCACACCACGACCGCACCGACCGTGAGCACGAAGGCCACCAGCAGCGCCTCGGCCCCGGCCGCGTAGGCCGATACCGCCATGCCGGCGCCGCCGACGAGCAGCGGCGTCAGCGGGATCGCGATCTCTCGTCGCGCGAAGGCGGTGCGCAGCTCCCACAGCGCCGCGCTCTGCGCCACGATCACGAACGCGACGAACGGCTCCGGCCGGAACCAGAGCGAGGCTGCGAGAGCGACGAGCAGGCCGATACCGACCGCGACGGCCGCCGGGAGGTTGCGCCCGGCGCGAGAGGGTCCGCGCTGCGCGTCGACAGATGACATCAGACCTCGAGCAGCTCGCTCTCCTTGCTGGCGAGGATCTGGTCCACGAGGTCGACGTGCTTCTTGGTCAGCGACTCCAGCTCCTTCTCGGCGCGCGAGCCCTCGTCCTCGCCGACCTCCCCGTCCTTGACGAACCGGTCGATCTGCTCCTTCGCCTTGCGACGCACGCCACGCACCGAGATCCGGGCGTCCTCCGCCTTCGTCTTGGCGAGCTTGACGTAGTCCCGGCGGCGCTCCTCGGTCAGCGTCGGCATGATGATGCGGATCGAGTTGCCGTCGTTCGACGGGTTGACCCCCAGGTCGGACTCGCGCAGCGCCTTCTCGATCGCCGCCATCGACCCCTTGTCGAACGGTGAGATCAGCACCGTGCGCGCGTCCGGGATGTTGAACGAGGCGAGCTGCTGCAGCGGTGTGGGCGCGCCGTAGTAGTCCACCTCGATCGAGGAGAACATGCCGGCGTTCGCACGTCCCGTGCGGATACCGGCGAACTGCTCCTTGGCGAACTCGATCGCCGTGTCCATCTTCTCCTCGGCCTCGAGGAGGGTGTCGTCGATCACCCGGTGCTCCTTGTTCGTGAGATGTGGCTTCGTCAGGACGACTCAGCGGGTCGTGACCGAGGTCCCGATCTGGTCGCCGAGCAGTGCACGGGTCACGTTACCGCTCTCCTCCAGGCCGAAGACGCGCATGTGCACGTCGTTGTCGCGGCACAGGGACAGCGCGGTGGCGTCCATGACGTTCAGGCCACGGACCAGGGCGTCGGTGTACGTGAGGTGGTCGAGCTTCTTCGCGGCGGGGTCGGTCCGGGGGTCGGCGGTGTACACGCCGTCGACACCGTTCTTGCCCATCAGCACCTCGTCGCAGTGCGTCTCGAGGGCGCGCTGCACGGAGACCGTGTCCGTCGAGAAGTACGGCATGCCCGCGCCGGCGCCGAAGATGACCACGCGGCCCTTCTCCAGGTGCCGGATGGCGCGCAGCGGGATGTACGGCTCGGCCACCTGCCCCATGGTGATGGCCGTCTGCACGCGCGTCTTGACGCCGTCCTGCTCGAGGAAGTCCTGCAGCGCCAGGCAGTTCATGACCGTGCCGAGCATGCCCATGTAGTCCGCGCGGGCACGGTCCAGGCCGGCGCGGGAGAGCTCGGCACCGCGGAAGAAGTTCCCCCCGCCGACGACGATCGCGACCTGCACGCCCTGGCGGACGGCGTCACCGATCTCCTGGGCGACGCGGCGTACCACGCCCGTCTCCAGCCCGACGTTACCCCCGCCGAACGTCTCGCCGGAAAGCTTGAGCAGCACTCGCCGCGCGCCGGATTCCTGGTGCGGGGCCGCTGTGGCGACGAGCTGGTCCTGGTCGATCTGGGTCATGCCACCGTCCGTCTCTGTGCACGCCCGGGTGATCTGCCCGGGTCGGTCTCCTCGCGCATCCTGGCACCGGATGCGCGCACCCGCTCTCCGGCGCTCCGTGGCGGATGCGAGCGAGCATGCGACGGCCCGGCCGCGCCGTCGGGCACGACCGGGCCGAGAGTGCGTCAGTTGCCGACGCGGAAGCGGACGAAGCCCTGCAGCTCGCCACCGGTAGCGGCGACGTGCTTGGCGACCGTCGTCTTCGGGTCCTTCGCGAGAGGCTGGTCCAGCAGGACGACCTCCTTGAAGAAGCCGTTCAGCCGGCCCTCGACGATCTTGGGCAGAGCCGCCTCGGGCTTGCCCTCGTTCTTCGAGGTCTCGAGCGCGATCTCGCGCTCCTTGGCGACCGTGTCGGCCGGGACGTCGTCGCGCGTCAGGTACGTCGGCGCGATCGCGGCGACGTGCTGGGCGACGTCCTTCGCCACCGCCTCGGCGGCGGCGTCGGTGACGACCAGGACGCCGATCGACGGCGGCAGGTCCTTCGCGGTCTTGTGCAGGTACGCCGTGACCTTCGGGCCCTCGACGCGTGCGACGCGGCGCAGCACGATCTTCTCGCCCAGCGTCGCGGCCTGGCCGTCGATGAGCTCGGTGACGGTACCGTCACCGGCCGGCGCGGCCAGGGCGGCGTCGAGGTCGGCGGCACCGGACGCGGCGACGGCCTCGAGCACCGACTCGGCGAGCGAGACGAAGATCTCGTTCTTCGCCACGAAGTCGGTCTCCGAGTTGAGCTCGATCATGGTCGCGGCCTGGCCGCCGTCGGCGTCGACGATCTTGACGGCGACGAGACCCTCGGACGTCGTGCGGTCTTCGCGCTTCGCCACGCCCTTCAGGCCCTTGACGCGGATGATCTCCAGCGCCTTCTCGGCGTTGCCGTCGGCCTCGTCGAGGGCCTTCTTGACGTCGAGCATGCCCGCGCCGGTGCGCTCGCGCAGGGCCTTGATGTCAGCGGCGGTGTAGTTCGCCATGGGGGGGTGTCCTCCGTGCAGGTCGGTCGGTGTGCGGTGAGGCGGGGGGGGGGGGGGGGGGGGGGCCCCCCCCCCCCCCCCCCCCCCCCCCCCCGCCGCGGGGCGCCCCGGGGGGGGGGGGGGGGGGGGGTGGGGGGGGGGGGGGGGGGGGGCCCCCCCCCCCCCCCCCGCCGCAGATCACTCGGACTTCTCGGTCTCGGCCTCCGCCGCGGCCTCGACGGCCGGAGCGGCGTCGGCGCCGGGGGCCACGGCCTCGCCGTCGCCCGGCACAGCCTCCGAGGCGGCGACGGCCGGAGCGGCCTCCGCAGCCTCGACGGCCTCGGCGGCCTCCGTGCTCTCGGCCGGCACGGTGCCCTCGGCGGCCACGGTGTCCGCGGCGCCCTCGGACTTCTCCGCCTCGGCACCGGCGAGAAGCTCGCGCTCCCACTCGGCCAGCGGCTCGGCCTCGGTCTCGGCGGCCGTGCCCTTCTTGCCGGAGGCGCGCTGCATCAGGCCCTCGGCGGCCGCGTCGGCGACGACGCGGGTGAGCAGCGTGACGGAGCGGATCGCGTCGTCGTTGCCCGGGATCGCGTAGTCGACCATGTCGGGGTCGCAGTTCGTGTCGAGGATCGCGACGACCGGGATGCCCAGCTTGCGCGCCTCGTCGACGGCGAGGTGCTCCTTGTTGGTGTCCACGATCCACACGGCGGACGGTGTCTTGGCCATGTCCCGGATGCCACCGAGCGTGCGCGCGAGCTTGTCCTTCTCGCGGCGCAGGACCAGCAGCTCCTTCTTCGTCAGGGACGAGGAGGCGACGTCGTCGAAGTCGATCTCCTCGAGCTCCTTGAGGCGCTGGAGACGCTTGTGCACGGTGGTGAAGTTGGTGAGCATGCCACCGAGCCAGCGGTGGTTGACGTACGGCATGCCGACGCGGGCGGCCTGCTCGGCGACGGGCTCCTGCGCCTGCTTCTTCGTGCCGACGAACAGGATGGTGCCGCCGTGGGCGACGGTCTCCTTGACGAACTCGTAGGCGCGGTCGATGTACGACAGCGACTGCTGGAGGTCGACGATGTAGATGCCGTTGCGCTCGGTGAAGATGAACCGCTTCATCTTCGGGTTCCAACGGCGGGTCTGGTGCCCGAAGTGGACACCGCTCTCGAGGAGCTGGCGCATGGTCACGACGGCCATGACTGGTCCTTTCGCCGCGCGGACCCGGGATCCTCCCGGTGACCGCGCGCATCAGGTGACCGCCGCGCGGGGCGGTCACGGTGCTTCGGTTGTCGGCGGCGGGCATCCGGCCCGGCACCCCTGGCATCACGCCGCGTCTGCGCCGCCGGCCCCGGAGGGACGGACGGACCGCTGCAGGCTCGGCCGCGCTCGCTCCGACCACGAGAGGACGGACGAGCACGTACGTGATGCGCGATGTCGACCGCTGCCTGCCCCGTCCGGGCCCCCGACGAGGATGTCGAGGGCAGGACGACGCGTGGGCAGCACTGGTCGCAGCAGGAAGTCTACCCGACGGGGTTCTCCGGCCGGACCGGTCACGGGCGTGGCACGGCTCACCCGGGCGGTACCCACGACCCGGCGGTGTCCACAGGCTCCCCGCCGGGCCGCACCGCGGCGGCGCCGGTCGGTGAGCCTGGGATCATGCCGTACACCGCACGGACCCCGCGCCTCGCCGTCCGCACCCTCCTGTCCGTCGTCGTCCTGACCGCGACCCTGCTCGCGAGCACCTGGGGCACGGCGACGGTGCAGGCCGCCCCGAGCGGCCTGCCCGGGCCGTGGCAGCCGCCTGCGGAGGGCAGCGTGCTGGAGCGGTTCGACCCTCCTGCCAGCCCTTGGTCCGCGGGGCACCGGGGGATCGACCTCGCGGCACCCCCGGGGACCACCGTCGTCGCGCCCACCGCGGGCGTCGTCACGTTCGCTGGCCAGGTCGGCGGGAAACCGGTCCTGGTCGTCTCGCACGGCGACCTGCGATCGACGTTCGAACCGGTGGAGGCCACGGCCGCGGTGGGCGCTCGCGTCTCGGCGGGCCAGCTCGTGGGCCAGGTGGCGGCGGACGCGGGCTCGTCGCACTGCGCACCGACCGGATGCCTGCACTGGGGCGTGCGCCGCGGCGCGGCGTACCTCGACCCGCTCGCACTGCTCGGCCAGGCGTCACCGATCGTGCTGCTGCCCCTGCCCGCCGCGTGACGGGCGCCCCCTCGGACCGGGCCGTTCCAGGCCTACCTCGAACGGGAACGGCGGGACGCCGGCCGTTCAGGCCCGGGGGAATGCCTGGCGGAAGACCTGCTGGAGCCGTTCGGCGTCGACGTGCGTGTACCGCTGGGTGGTCCCGAGGTCCGCATGGCCCAGCACCTCCTGCACCGACCGCAGGTCCGAGCCGCCAGCCAGCAGGTGCGTCGCCGCGGAGTGGCGCAGGTCGTGCGGAGCGATGTCGTCGACCCCGGCGACGGCGGCGAGCCGGTGCACCTGCTCGCGTGCCTGGCGCTGCCCCCACCGACCGCCACGGTCGCCCAGGAACAACGCCGGTGGCGAGTCTGCCCGGTCCAGCTCCGGCCGCCCTCGGCCCAGCCACGCGGTCACCGCCCGAGCAGCGGGGACACCGAACGGCACCACCCGCTCCTTGCCGCCCTTGCCGAGCACCCGCACGAGCCGTTCGTCGAGGTTCACGTCGCGGACGTCGCACGCGACGAGCTCGCCGATGCGCACTCCCGAGCCGTAGAGGAGCTCGGCCGCCGCCCAGACGCGCAGCGCCGTCGGCCGCTGCCCGACTTCTGCCTCGTCGGCGTGCTGACGCGCCGTGTCGAGCAGCAGAGCCGCGGCCTCGGGCGAGAGCACGGTCGGCAGCGTCCGGGAGATCCGGGGGTTCGCGAGGCGCACCGACGGGTCGGAGGTGATCAGTCCTTCGCGGAGTGCCCAACGCAGGAAGGCCCGAGCCGCAGCACTGCGCCGGGCGAGCGTCGCCCGCGACAGGCCTCGGTCGGCCTGGGTGCCGAGCCAGCCGCGCAGGGCACCCAGATCGATCCCGTCCAGTCCCGACGCCCCGTGCCGCACGGCGTACCGCAGCAGACCCGTGACGTCAGCCCGGTAGGCGCGTCGGGTGTGCGCCGAGTGGCCTCGTTGGGCCGCCAGGTACCGCGTGAACCTGTCCACCGCGTCGGCGAGAGCGGCGGGCAGCGGCGGGACGTCCGGGCTGGTCATCAGCGCCAGTGTGCCGGGTCCAGGGGTGGCAACTGCGCAGGTGGCGCGGCGTTTCGCCGCTCTCGCTCAGCGCCGCGCCCCTCCGGCTCAGCGTCCCGCTCCCGCCCCGCGCCACCGGGCTCCGTCGCGCCGTGCGAGGCCGCGACGGTCCAGCCCACCCAGCACCGTCACGACCCGGCGCGGCGGCAGGCCGGCGGTCCGCGCCAGCGCGTCGACCGTCGCGGCGGCACGCGCCGGCAGCGCGTCCAGGACGAGCAGCTCGTCCGGCCCCAGTCCCGCCCGCGGGTCCTGCTGTGGTCCGTCGCCGGCGCCGGCCGGGACGGCGTCCGTCCCGAGTGCTCCCGCGAGCTCCGCCGCCTCGCTCGCGTCCGTGACGCAGACCGCCGCGCCGTCCCGCAGGAGGCCGTGACACCCGGCCGAGGCCATCGACGTGACCGGTCCGGGCACCGCTCCGACCGGACGGTGGAGCTCGGCGGCACGTCGCGCCGTCGACAGCGCACCCGACCGACGCGCCGCCTCGACCACCACCGTGGCGCCCGTGACGGCCGCGATGATGCGGTTGCGGGACAGGAACCGCTGGCGGAACGGCGCGGACCCCGGTGGCACCTCGCTGACGACGGCGCCGCCGGAGTCGACCACCCGGCGCAGCAGGGAGTCGTTCCCCTGCGGGTAGAAGCGGTCCACGCCGCCGGCGAGCACCGCGCACGTGGCACCCCCGCCCGCGACCGCGCCTCGGTGCGCCGCGGCATCGATGCCGTAGGCGCCACCGGACACGACGGTGAACCCTCGGTCGACGAGCGCTGCCGAGAGGTCCTCCGCGACCCGTTCGCCGTACGACGTGGCCGCGCGAGCACCGACGACGGCCACGGAACGGGACGACCAGGTGGCCAGGTCCGCGGCGCCCCGCACCCAGAGCGCGAAGGGTCCGGCGATGCCCAGGTCGGCGAGCGACGTCGGCCAACGGGGATCAGCAGGAGTCAGGAGCGCACCGTCGTACTGGTGCAGCACGCGCAGCTCGCGCCGCGGGTCGAGGCTCGCCAGACGCTGCGACCAGCGCCCGACTGCGTCGGTGAGCCGCCGCAGGGTGCCCTCCTGCACCGCCGCCGCCAGCCGGCTCAGCTCCTCCCCTCGCAGCACCCGGGCCGGATCCGTCGCCGCGTCGAGCAGCCAGCCGAGCGCACCGACAGCCCCGAGGTGGGCGACAAGGGCGCCGGCGACGACGTCTCCCGGCTCGGCCAGCCGGCTCCAGGCGGCGGCCGCCAGCAGCGGGTCGTCGATGTCGAAGCGGACCCGGACGCCCGGACGCGGTGGCTCCAGGTCGAACAACGGCTCACCCACGGCGCTCACCGGTCCGGAACATCATGGCGGCGTCCACGTCGGCCGTCGTCGGGACCTCGCGACCGTCCAGGTCCGCGACGGTCCAGGCGACCCGCAGCAGCCGGTCCGCCCCGCGCATCGAGAGGTCACCGGCGTCGATCTGCTTCTCCACCTGGGCGAGGACACCGGGCTGCCCGCGGAGCCGGCCGCGCAGCCACGGTCCGGGAAGCTCCACGTTGGTGCTCCAGCCCGTGCCGGACCAGCGCGCGCGAGCCACGGCACGGGCCTGGCCCACCCGCGCGGCGACGACGGCGGATGCCTCGCCGCGCCCACCCAGCACGCGTTCCGCCCGGGTGAGCCCCGCGAGGTGCACCTGGAGGTCGACGCGGTCGAGCAGCGGACCCGACAGCCGGCCCACGTAGCGACGCCTCGCCGTCGGCGTGCACGTGCACTCGAGCCCGGCGTTGGTGCTCGCCATCCCGCACGGGCAGGGGTTGGCCGCGAGCACGAGCTGGAAACGGGCCGGGTAGCGGGTCGCGCCACCACTACGGTGCAGGACGAGCTCTCCCGCCTCGAGCGGCTGTCGCAAGGTCTGCAGCACGCGGGGCGCGAACTCGGGCGCCTCGTCGAGGAAGAGCACGCCGCGATGCGCCCGGGACACGGCACCGGGCCGTGCCAGTCCGGTGCCGCCTCCGACGATCGAGCTGGGCGTGGCGGTGTGGTGCGGGTCCTCGAAGGGCGGACGTTGCAGGAGCCCGCCACCAGGGTCGAAGGTGCCCGCGACCGAGTGCACGCCGGTCACCTCCACGGCCTCGGCCTCCGTCAGGTCCGGGAGGATCCCGGGCAGCCGCGCGGCCAGCATCGTCTTGCCCGCCCCGGGCGGCCCGATCATGAGCAGATGGTGCCCGCCCGCGGCCGCCACCTCGAGGGCCATGCGGGCCTCGCTCTGACCCACCACGTCCCGCAGGTCGCCCTCGGGCCGGCGCACCACCGCCGGCCCCACCCGCGGGACCGCGACGACGCCATGGCCGCGGTCCAGCGTGCCGCCGTGCAGCCGGACGACGTCTGCCAGATGGGCGGCCTCGTGGACCGTCGCACCGGGGACCAGACGCGCCTCGGGCGCGTCGGCGGACGAGACCACCACGTCCCCGCAGCCCGCCGCGACGGACGCCGCCACGGCGGGCAGGACCCCACGGACCGGTTGCAGGCGCCCGTCCAGGCCCAGCTCAGCGAGATGCACGACCCGCTCGAGACCGTGGTGCGGCACCACGCCGGCGCCGGCCAGCACGGCCACGGCGACGGCGAGGTCGAACCCCGTGCCGGACTTGCGCAACGAGGCCGGCGACAGGTTCACCGTGATCTTGCGCTGCGGCCACGTGATCCCGCTGGAGAGCACCGCGGCGCGGACCCGGTCCCGGGACTCGGCGAGCGCAGCGTCCGGCAGACCCACCAGCGTGAACCCCGGCACGGAGGCCGCAAGCTGCGCCTGCACCTCGACGACGTGGCCCTCCATGCCGCTCAGGGCGACCGACGCCGTGGTGCCCAGCCCGCTCACAGGACCCCCTGCAGGTGCTCGACCTGTGCCGCACCGGAGCGCGGCAGCACGACGGCCACCACATCGATGCGGACCTCGCACCGCGGGGCCGAGCGGCTGTGCAGCCACTCCCCCGTCAGGCGCCTGATCCGGTCGAGCTTCGCCTGCGTGACCGCCTCGGCCGGGTGCCCGAACGCCGTCCCGCGACGCGTCTTGACCTCGACGACCACGATCGTGGCGTCTCGGCGCGTCACCAGGTCCAGCTCACCGCGGGTACCGCGCCAGTTGCGCTCGATCACCTCGTACCCGCGCTCTGTCAGGTAGCGCGCAGCCACCTGCTCTCCGTATCGCCCCACGGCGTCCTTGGCCAGCACGGAACCACCTCCGCGCACCACGATGCGGTGGCTCCGGGCCCGCTGCGGGCGTCTCGAGACGGTTCGTGGACCGCCGGACCCTGTGGGTGGCCTCGCCGCCGCGCGATCCCGCGGGCACGACCGAACCCGCGCTACAGGGCGATGTCCGCCTTCGCGAGCTCCTCGACGTTGACGTCCTTGAACGTCACGACCCGCACCGACTTCACGAAGCGCGCGGAGCGGTAGACGTCCCAGACCCACGCGTCGGCGAGCCGGAGCTCGAAGTACACCTCGCCGGCCGCCGAGCGCACCTGCAGGTCGACCTGGTTCGCCAGGTAGAAGCGGCGTTCGGTCTCCACCACGTAGGAGAACAGCCCGACGACGTCGCGGTACTCGCGGTAGAGCGCGAGCTCCATGTCGTTCTCGTAGTTCTCGAGGTCCTCGGCACTCACGCGGTCATCATCCCACCCGGGAGCGCAGGGGCACGCCCGACCCGACGCTCACCTCGTCCAGCGTGACCACCGCCGGCTCCGCCACGGCGGCCGCGGGCGGAGCGTCGGCCGTCGGCGCTGGTGCTGCCACGGTCGTGTCGTCCAGGACCCGCAGGTTCCAGGACCGCCGGTGCTGCGGCGTCGCCCCGTGCCGACGGAGCGCCTCCAGGTGCGCCGGAGCGGAGTAGCCCTTGTTCTGCTCCCAGGCGAACGCGGGGTACTGCGCTGCGAGCCTGCGCAGCAGCCCGTCGCGCTCGACCTTGGCGAGCACGCTGGCCGCGGCGACCGAGGAGCACTGCAGATCGGCCTTGACGAGGGTCCGCACCCCCGGTTCCGGGGCGTCGAGCGTGCGGCTCGGGTCCATCTCCGCCGCCTCGAACAGGTCGGCGTGCGGCCGGCTGAGCCAGTCGTGCGAACCGTCGAGCAGCACGACGTCGACGTCACCCGCCGTCCGGCGCACCTGCGCGAGCGCGCGCCGCCCGGCCAGCCGCAACGCGGCGACGATGCCGTGCGCGTCGATCTCCGCCGGTCCGGCGTGCCCGACGGCCCAGGCCACGGCCCACCGACGCAGCGGGTCCACCATGTCCTCGCGTGCCGAGGGCGAGAGCAGCTTGGAGTCGGTCAGTCCTCGCGGTGCCGTCCTCGTACCGGCGTCGACGACCACCAGGCCGACGCTGACCGGGCCCGCCAGGGCACCGCGGCCGACCTCGTCCATGCCGCCCACCAGCAGCGCACCCTCGCCGATCAGCGCCCGCTCGGACCGCAGGGTGGGACTACGACGGGTGCTGCGTACGCTCACGGCTCTGGCACCTCGGAGAAGACGTCGCCGGGGTTGCGCAGCATGCGGGCGTCGTTGAACGGCCAGACGACCACGAACGCGGAACCCACCACGTTGTCCATCGGCACGAACCCGCCACCGGGCTTGCCGGTGTTGAACCGCGAGTCCTGCGAGTTCGGCCGGTTGTCGCCCATGACGAAGACCATGTCGTCCGGGACCACCGTCTCGAACTCGGTGCTGCTCGGTTCCACCCCGGGGGCGATGTACTCGGTCTCGTCGATCGCCACCCCGTTGACGCTGACGCGACCCTCCGCGTCGCAGCACACCACCGTGTCGCCGGGCGTGCCGACGACCCGCTTGATGAGGTGCTCACCCGTGTCCTGCGGCAGCAGCCCGACGAACGTCGCCGCGTCCCGCACCGCGTTGCCCACCGGGCCGCGGTCCGGTGCCTCGTACGGCGGGAGCCAGCCGCCCGGGTCCTTGAAGACCACGATGTCTCCACGGTTGACGTCCAGGGCGTCGGGCACGAGCCGGGAGACCATCACGCGGTCGCCGACCTGCAGGGTCTCCTCCATCGAGGAGCTCGGGATGTAGAAGGCCTGGACCAGGAACGTCTTGATCAACCAGGACAGGACCAGGGCGCTGACGATGATGATCGCCGTCTCGCGCAGCAGGCTCATCCCTCCGCCCGACCGGGCCGGGCGGGCGGCCGCGTGGGCGGGAACCGTCCCGTATCGCGTGGCGTCGTTCCCGTCGACGGCATCGGGGTCCGGCATGCCTTCGGGCTCGGGTCGGCGCTCTGCGGAGGTCACAGGGTCGGAGTCTGCCACGTCCACACCTTGCCAGAAGCAACATCGCAGCGCGAAACGCCGACGGGCGGCCCCTCCGCTGGAGGGACCGCCCGTCGGGACGCTCGGCGGGAGACCTCCCGCCACGGCTCACTTGGCCGGGGTAGCGCGCTTCTCGCGGATCTTGGCCTTCTTGCCGCGCAGCGAGCGCAGGTAGTAGAGCTTCGCGCGGCGGACGTCACCGCGGGTGACGACCTCGACCGAGTCGACGGTCGGGGCGTGCACCGGGAAGGTGCGCTCCACACCGACGCCGAAGCTGATCTTGCGGACGGTGAAGGTCGAGCCCACGCCGCTGTTGCGGCGGGCGATGACCACGCCCTGGAAGGCCTGGACACGAGAGCGGCTGCCCTCGACGACCTTCACGTTGACCTTGACGGTGTCTCCGGCACGGAAGTCCGGGATGTCGTCGCGCATCGCTGCCGCGTCGACGTTGTCGAGCGTCTTCATGGTTGTCTCCCCACCCTGCCACAGGTCAGAGCAAGCTCTGGGCCCGCACACGGCGGGCCGAAGTCTTGTCCGAGGTGGTGCACCGTCCTCGGCCCGATGGTCTCCCCTGTGGCAGAGTTCGGGCTGCGGCACACCAGCGACCTATTCTGCCACACGCTCCAGCCGTGGACCCGGTCGAGGAGCGTCCGGAGTCTCGTGAGACGCGCCACATGGTTCCCCGGCCGGCACGACACGCCACCCGAGACCGGCGAGGACCGTGCGGTCGTGCGCGTCGAGCAGGGCGGGGTCGAGCGCGGCCACCATGTCCGGTCGACGCGCGGCGGTCCGCTCGAGGGCTCGGTCACGGCGCCACCGGTCGATGCGGGCGTGGTGGCCGGAGAGCAGCACCTCCGGCACCTCGCGACCGTCCCACGTCGGCGGCTTCGTGTAGACGGGGTACTCCAGGAGGCCTGCCGCGCCGTGGGACTCCTCGACCAGCGAGTGCGGGTTCCCGACGACACCGGGCAGCAGCCTGCCCACTGCCTCGACCATGACGAGGGCCGCGACCTCTCCCCCGTTGAGCACGTAGTCGCCGATCGACAGCTCGCTGACCCGGTGCCCAGCGGCCCGGTAGCGCTCCGCCACCCGGGCGTCGATGCCCTCGTAGCGCCCGCACGCCACCACCAGCTGGTCCTCCGTCGCCAGCTCCTCGGCGCGCCGCTGCGTGAACACGTCCCCCGACGGCGTCGGCACGACCAGGTGCGCGCCGCGCGCCGCGGCGTCGGCGCCGGTGTCCGTCCTGGCGCCCGCGGACGGGTCGGGCAGGAGGTCGTCCAGCGCACGACCCCACACGTCAGGCCGCATGACCATCCCCGCTCCCCCACCGAAGGGCGTGTCGTCCACGGTGCGGTGTCGGTCGGTGGTCCAGTCCCGCAGGTCGTGGACACGCAGGTCGAGCAGTCCCGCCCGGCGGGCCTTGCCGACGAGCGACAGGTCGAGCGCGGCGAGGTAGTCGGGGAAGATCGTGACGACGTCGATCCGCACGTCAGGCCTCGTCCTCGTCGGGCGCCTCGGCCGCGTCCGCACGGTCGACGACGACGGCGCCCGCGTCGCGGGCCAGCAGCCCGCCCGGAGGGGTCAGCCCGACACGGCCACCGGGCACGTCGACCACCGGCACGATCGCGTGCACGAACGGCACGAGGGTGCGCTCGCCGCCGGTCTCACGCAGCACCAGGGCGTCGTGCGCGGGCAGATGCTCGAGACCGACGACCTCGCCCACGACGGTGCCGTCGGCCAGCTCGGCCCGCAGACCGGTCAGCTCGTGCGGGTACCAGGCGTCCTCCTCGTCCGACTCCGCGGACTCGACCACGAGCTCGACGCCGCGCAGGCCCTCCGCCGTGCTGCGGTCGGACGACTCGGCGAACTGGACGAGCCAGCGGCCCTGGTGCACGCGCGTCGCGGCGATCGTGAGCGGTCCGGCCTCGGGCGGGACCGTCTGGAGCACCGCACCCGTCGCGAACCGCTCCTCCGGGACGTCGGTCCGGACGTCGAGCGCCACCTCGCCCCGCAGGCCGTGCGCCTTGCCGATGCGAGCCACCACCAGCTCCATGTCTACTCCTCGTGGTCGGTCGGGCCTCAGGGCCCAGTGAACACGACGAGGCCCGGTCCCGTGGCGGGACCGGGCCTCGTCGGTGCTGCTCGTCGCTCTCGGCGCTCAGCGGCGGTCGACGTCCACGACGTCGACGCGCACCGCGCCGTCGGTCGCCAGCGCGCCGACGACGGTGCGGAGCGCCTTCGCCGTGCGGCCACCGCGGCCGATCACCCGGCCGAGGTCGTCGGGGTGGACCCGGACCTCGAGCAGGTCACCGCGGCGCTGCGTGCGTGCCGTCACCTGGACGTCGTCCGGGTTGTCGACGATGCCGCGCACCAGGTGCTCGAGAGCGTCCGCGAGCATCAGGCCTCGGCCTCAGCCTCGTCGGACTCCTCGGCCTTGGTGGCGGACTTCTTCTCGGCAGCCTTCGCCTTGGCCTTCTCGGCCTCGGCGTGGACGGCCTCGACGGCGGCGGAGCTGTCGCCCGCGGCCTGCTTGGTCCGCAGGGTGCCCTCGGCACCCGGCAGGCCCTTGAACTTCTGCCAGTCGCCCGTGACGCGCAGCAGGGCGGCGACCTGCTCGGTCGGCTGTGCGCCGACTCCGAGCCAGTACTGGGCGCGCTCCGAGCTGATGTCGATGAGCGACGGCTCCTCGGTCGGGTGGTACTTGCCGATCTCCTCGATCACCCGGCCATCACGCTTGGTGCGCGAGTCGGCGACGACGACGCGGTAGTACGGTGCCCGGATCTTGCCGAGGCGCTTCAGACGAATCTTGACGGCCACTGGTGTGGACTCTCCTGGTTCTGTGGGTGCGACCCGGACACCGCGCGGGTGGGGTCCTGCGGGTGGGTGGGTCAGGACTAGGCCTGCGCAGGTGAGAGGGGCCTGGGCACGCCGAGTACCCCGCTATTGTGCCAGACGCCGGCGACCTCCCCAACCTCGGCTCGGTCACACCCGTGCCGAGCGCGCCGGGGGGCACCCTCCCCCGCGACCACGGCACCGCCACGGGGACGACCAAGGCACGCCGGTCAGGGTGCGACGACCCGTCCGCGCAGGACGACGGCTGTGGGGTGGCGCAGGACCTCGACGTCCTCGCGCGGGTCCGCAGGGTAGACGACGAAGTCCGCGCTGGAGCCCTCCACCATCGCCCCGTGGCCGAGGTAGGCGCGGGCCCGCCAGGTCGCCATCGCGACGACCTCGGCGGCCGGGATCCCGGCGGCGACCAGCTCGGAGCACTCGTCCGCGATCCGCCCGTGGTCGATGGTGCCGCCCGCGTCGGTCCCGACGAGGAGCGGGATCCCGGCGTCGTACATCGCCCGGACCTGATCGTACCGGCGTTGGTGCATGTGCCGCATGCGGGCGGCGTAGACCGGGTACTTGCCGGCGGCCTGCTGGGCGATCGCGTCGAACTGCGCCACCTGGAGCAGCGTCGGCGTGACGTGGATGCCTCGTTGGGCGATCTCGGGCATCACGTCGGGCGTGATGCCCGTGCCGTGCTCGATGCCGTCGACGCCCGCCGCGAGCAGATCCTCGATCACCTCGGTGGAGAAGGCGTGCACCGTGACCCGCGCGGCCTCGGCGTGCGCGGCGGCCACCGCCTCGGTGAGCACGTCGACCGGCCACAGCGGGCGCAGGTCGCCCTCCGCCCCCAGGTCACGGTCGATCCAGTCACCGACGAGCTTGACCCAGCCGTCCCCGGCACGGGCCTGCTCACGCACGACGCGCGGGAGGTCGGCGACGTCGTCGAGCTCCAGGCCGTAGTGGCGGAGGTAGCGCTTGGGACGGGCCAGGTGCGAGCCGGCCCGCACGAGCCTCGGCAGGTCCGCCCGCTGCGCCACCCAGGAGGTGTCGAGCGGAGAACCGGCGTCACGGGCCAGGAGCACCCCGGAGTCACGGTCGGCCAGGGCCTGCTTGACGGCGGCGTCCTCGTCGACGGCCCCGCCGGCGTCGAGCCCCACGTGGCAGTGCACGTCGACCAGGCCCGGGAGCACCCAGCCCTCGATCTGCGTGGCAGGGCTGCCCTGCGGCGTGGGCCGCAGCAGGCTGAGCCGGCCCTCGCGGACCCACATCTCGCCGACCTCGCGGTTGCCGTCGAGCAGGATGCGACCCGTGACGTGCAGGGGAACGTGCGGCACCGACATGACGGCAGCCTACCGGGGCGTCAGCGCCCGCCGCCGAGCAGCTTGCCGAGGTCGCCCGGCAGCTCCAGGTTCTCGAGGTCCTTGCCGGACTGCTGGTCGTCCCCGCCCGACACGCCGAAGGCGGAGCCGGCCGGTGCGGACTTCTTCGCACCGCCACCCAGCGCACGCTGCATGGCCTCACGCTCCTGCTGCGCCCGCTTGGCGGGGTTGCCCGACTTGCCCTTGACCTTCTTCTTGGGCTGCTGCTTGCCGCGCGACTTCTTGCCACCGCCCGGCATCCCGGGCATCCCCGGCACGCCGCCCGGCATCCCCGGCATCCCGCCGCCCTGGGACATCTGGCGCATCATCTTCTGCGCCTGCGTGAACCGGTCGAGGAGCCCGTTGACCGCCGCGGTGGTCTGGCCGGCGCCGCGCGCGATCCGTGCGCGCCGCGAGCCGTTGATGATCTTGGGGTTCTCCCGCTCGGCCGGCGTCATCGACTGGATGAGCGCCTGGACCCGGTCGACCTCCCGCTCGTCGAAGTTCTCGATCTGGTCGCGCATCTGGGCCATGCCCGGCATCATCCCGAGCATCTTCTTCATCGAGCCGAGCTTCTTCATCTGCTGCATCTGCGACAGGAAGTCGCTCAGCGTGAAGTCCTCGCCCTGGGCGACCTTCGCCGCCATCTTCTCGGCCTCGTCGGCGTCGAACGCCTTCTCGGCCTGCTCGATGAGCGTCAGCACGTCGCCCATGTCGAGGATGCGGGACGCCATGCGGTCCGGGTGGAAGACCTCGAAGTCCGTGAGCTTCTCACCGGTCGAGGCGAACATGATCGGCCGGCCGGTGACCTGGGCGACCGACAGCGCCGCACCACCGCGGGCGTCACCGTCGAGCTTGGACAGCACCACACCCGTGAAGTCGACGCCCTCGGCGAAGGACCGGGCGGTCGTCACCGCGTCCTGACCGATCATCGCGTCGATCACGAACAGGACCTCGTCCGGCGTGATCGCCGACCGGATGTCGGCAGCCTGCTGCATGAGGACCTGGTCCACACCCAGCCGGCCCGCCGTGTCGACGATCACGACGTCGTGCTGCTTCGACCGCGCCTCGGCGACGCCGTCGCGCGCCACGCCCACGGGGTCTCCCACGAGAGCGGCGTCGGCCACGTCGTGGTCCGAGGTGTTGCCCGGGTGCGGCGCGAAGACGGGGACACCCGCGCGGTCGGCCACCACGGAGAGCTGGGTCACGGCGTTCGGACGCTGCAGGTCGGCCGCGACGAGGATCGGTGTGTGCCCCTGCTCCTTCAGGGCGAGGGCAAGCTTGCCCGCCAGGGTGGTCTTGCCGGCACCCTGCAGACCCGCGAGCATGATGACCGTCGGCGGGTTCTTCGCGAGCTGCAGCGGCCGGGTGCTGCCACCGAGGATCGTCACGAGCTCGTCGTTGACGATCTTGACGACCTGCTGCGCCGGGTTCAGCGCGCCCGAGACCTCCGCGCCGAGCGCACGCTCGCGCACGGCCGCCGTGAAGTGCCGCACGACGGGCACGGCGACGTCCGCGTCGAGCAGCGCGCGGCGGATCTCTCGCACGGTCGCGTCGATGTCGGCCTCGGAGAGCCGTCCCCGACCGCGCAGGTTCTTGAAGGTCGCGGTGAGCCGGTCCGACAGGGAGTTGAACACCAGGTGGTCCTCTTCGCGGGGTGGATGAAGTGCGGTCCCCTAGCCTACCGGCCCCCTCCGGTCGTCCCGGACGCCACCGTGAGCGCGGTGCGCGCGGCCCGGGTCAGCTGGTCGACCAAGCTCGCCCGCCAGCCGGTCCACCCGGCGGGGCCGAGCGACGAGGCGTCGCTCTCGGTCAGCGCGCGCAGCACCTCGAGCAGGTCGAGCCGGTGGTCGATGCCCTCGAGCAGCCTGCGCACCGTCGCCGGGTCCTCGGGGTCGGCGCTCGTGCCGAGCTCCGCGAGCAGCAGGTGCTGGCGCACCAGCGTCGCCACGTCGGCGACGAACGGCTCGTCGAAGCCCATGCGCCGCACGACGGCCGGGACGATGCGCGCCCCTTCCGCGGAGTGGTCCGACGCCTCAGGACGCCGTCGCTTGCCGATGTCGTGCAGGATCGCGGCGACGAGCAGCAGGTCCGCGGGCAGGTCCGGCGCGGCGACGCCGCGGGCGAGCTGTTGCTTGCGCACCGCCGTCGCGAGCGCGGCCGTCTCGACGAGGTGGCGGTCGACGGTGTGCCGGTGGACGGCGGCGCGCTGCGGCTTGTTGCGCACGTCCGCCCACTCCGGGATCCACGTCGTCACCGCTCCGGCGAGGTCGAGAGCCTCCCAGACGTGGATCTGCGCGGAACCGGAACCGAGCAGGGTGAGCAGGTGCCCACGGGCGGCGCGGGGCCACGGTTCGGGCAGCGGTGGGCACTCGGCCAGGGAGTGCACGGTCACGGGCGACAGCGCGAGACCCGTCCGGGCCGCCGTGGCCGCGGCACGCAACGACAGCAGCGGGTCCTCGGCCGGCTGCGCGGTGACCGCCAGCACGAGCTCGCCGTCGTGCTCCACGAGGCCCTCTCCCACGGACCGCAGCCGTGGCGGCTGCCGCCGTCCCCGGACCAGCACGGGCTTGCGCGTGGCGGGGCGCTGGAGCGCCTGGCGGGCGCGGCGCACGGTCGAGTCGAGCGCGAAGGAGATCTCGCGACCGGCCGCGGCCAGGCTCGCCAGCAGCTCGTCGGGGTCGTCGTGCCCCGTCAGCGCGGCCACCTCGTCGAGGTCGGCGAGCAGCAGGCGGGTCGACCGCCGCCGTGTCACGACCTGCAGGGCGTCCCGCACGTCGAGCAGGTGGGCGTACGCGGTGTCCACGCGTCCGTGCGGCCGGTCGGTGAGCCACGTCGCGGCGAGCGCGGACAGCACGACCGCGTCGCGGATGCCGCCCCGCGCCTCCTTGAGGTCCGGTTCGACGAGGTACGCCAGCTCGCCGGAGCGCTCGGCGCGTTCTCGCACCCCGGACAGCAGCTCGGGCAGCCGCCGGCGGGACGCCGAGCGCCAGTCCGTGAGGATCCCCGACGCGGCGCGGTGGACGACGACGGCGTCCCCCGCCACGGGCCGCACGTCGAGCCAGCCGACGGCGGCAGGAAGGTCGCGCGTGGCGAGCTGCCGGGTCTGGTTGAGGGACCGCACGGCGTGGTCGATGTCGACCCCGGAGTCCCACAGCGGGTACCAGAGCCGCTCGGCGACCTCGGCCAGCTCGGCCGGCTTGTGCGAGCGGCCGTCGTGCACCAGCACGAGATCGAGGTCGGACAGCGGTCCCAGCTCACCGCGCCCCAGGGAGCCGACCGCCGCCAGCGCGATGCCCGCCGGCTCGACGCCCGCCGTCGCCTCCGCGTACAGCTCGGAGAGGCGCTCGGTGACGATCTGCTGGAGCGTGGCTCGGCGGGCGACGCCGGAGCGCCCGGGGCCGCTGAGGTCGGCGGCGGCGGCGAGCAGCGCCTGGCGCAGCCCCACGACAGGGCCCCGCCCCCCCGGGGGCGGGGGGGGGGGCCGGGGGGGGGGGGGGGGGGGGGGGCGCCGGGGGGGGCCGGCCCAGCCCCACGCCCGGGCCCCGCACCCCGGTGCCGGGGTGCGGGGCCCTGTCGTGGGGCCGTGCGGGGCCGCCCGTGGGAGGGAGGTCGGGCATCGGCGTCAGAGCGCGGCGTCGCCGTGCTCGCCGGTGCGGACCCGCGCGACGTCGTCGACCGGGACCGTCCAGACCTTGCCGTCGCCGATCTTGCCCGTCTGGGCCGCGCCCACGACCACGTCGACGATCGCGGCGGCGTCCTCGTCGGCGATGAGGACCTCGATGCGGACCTTCGGGACGAGGTCCACGGTGTACTCGGCACCGCGGTAGACCTCGGTGTGGCCCTTCTGCCGGCCGTAGCCGCTGGCCTCGCTGACCGTCATGCCACGGACGCCGGCGGCCTCGAGGGCCGACTTCACGTCGTCGAGACGGTGGGGCTGGATGACGCCTGTGACGAGCTTCATGCTCGGACCTCCTTGATGACGGAACCCTGCTGGATCGTCTCGTACGCCGTCTCGCTGTGGACGGCGAGGTCGATGCCGCTGACCTCCTCCTCCTCGGAGATGCGCCAGCCCATCGTGGCCTTGAGCGCCAGGCCCACGACCAGCGTGACGACACCGGCGAAGACCACCGCGACGAGCGCGATGACGACCTGGACGCCGAGCTGCTCGATGCCGCCGCCGTAGAGCAGGCCGGTCTCGGTCGCGAGGAAGCCGAGGGAGACGGTGCCCCAGAGACCCGCGACCAGGTGGATCCCGACGACGTCGAGGGAGTCGTCGAAGCCCAGCTTGAACTTCAGGCCGACCGCGACGGCCGACAGCGCCCCGGCGACCACGCCGATGGCGATCGCACCGACCGGGGACACGTCACCGGCGGCCGGGGTGATGGCGACCAGACCGGCCACGACGCCCGACGCGGCGCCCAGCGAGGTGGCCGAGCCGTCACGCAGCTTCTCCGTGATCAGCCAGCCGAGGATCGCGGCGGCCGTGGCGGTGGTCGTGTTGACCCAGGCGAGGCCGGCAGCGCCGTCGGCGCCGTAGGCCGAGCCGGCGTTGAAGCCGAACCAGCCGAACCACAGCAGCGCCGCGCCCAGCATCACCAGAGGCAGGTTGTGCGGTCGCATGGCGTCGGTGCCGAAGCCCTTGCGCTTGCCGACGATCAGTGCCAGCACGAGCGCGGCGACACCGGCGTTGATGTGCACCACCGTGCCGCCCGCGAAGTCGATCGGTGCGGCGTCACCGAAGACGAACGGACCCGCGTCGGACAGCAGGCCGCCGCCCCAGACCATGTGGGCCATCGGGAAGTAGGACAGCGTCGCCCACACGCCCGCGAAGACCATCCACGTCCCGAACTTCACGCGGTCGGCGATGGCGCCCGAGATGAGCGCGACGGTGATGATGGCGAACGTCGCCTGGAAGCCGACGTCGACGATCGTCGGGATGCCGTCGACGACCCACTCACCGGCGTCGTCGAGGACGGCGCCCCCACCGAGCCCGAACTGCTCGAACGGGTTGCCGAAGAGCGAGTAGCCCTCAGCCCCCACGCCCGTGCCGTAGGACATCGACCAGCCCCACAGGACGTAGATGACGCCGACGACGGCCATGGCGCCGAACGACATCATCATCATGTTCAGGACGGACTTGCCACGAACCATGCCTCCGTAGAACAACGCCAGGCCTGGCGTCATCAGGAGCACGAGCGATGCTGCGGTCAGCATCCACGCGGTCACTCCGGTATCCAGCTCCATCGTGTCACTCCCCTCGCCAGCCCGTGTGGCCGGTCGGGGACAACCGTGTCGGCGCGGCGTTTCCACTGGACGGAGGTCGTGTTACCGCCGTGTCACAGACGAGGCATCCGCGTAAACATCGGGTTTCTGTCCAGAGTGCGAGACGTTCGGCGCCTCGCCGTGATCTTCCTGTGACCCGCCCGAGACCTCGCCGCGACCGGTCAGCCGAGCAGCCCGTCGACGAACTGCTCCGGGTCGAACGGCGCCAGGTCGTCCGGCCCTTCGCCCAGCCCGACCAGCTTGACCGGCACGCCCAGCTCACGCTGCACCGCCACGACGATCCCGCCCCTGGCGGTCCCGTCCAGCTTGGTGAGCACGATGCCGGTCACGCCGGCGACCTCGCCGAAGACCTTCGCCTGCTGCATCCCGTTCTGCCCCGTGGTGGCGTCCAGCACCAGCAGGACCTCGCCGAGCGGGGCCTCCCGGGTGATGACGCGGCTGATCTTGCCGAGCTCGTCCATCAGGCCTGCCTTGTTCTGCAGGCGGCCGGCCGTGTCCACGAGCACGACGTCGACGTCGTCCCGCGACCCCTTGGCCACCGCGTCGAACGCGACGGCGGCCGGGTCGGCGCCCTCACGGTCCGAGCGCACCGTCTCCACGCCCACCCGCGCGCCCCAGGTGGCGAGCTGGTCCGCCGCCGCCGCGCGGAACGTGTCGGCAGCACCCAGCACCACCGAGCGGCCCTCGGCGACGAGCACCCGGGCGAGCTTGCCCACCGTGGTCGTCTTGCCGGTGCCGTTGACCCCGACGACGAGGACGACTGCGGGCTTCGGCACGCCGTCGACCACCGGACGGGTGGTGGCGATCGTCCGGTCCATGGTGGGGTCGACGACCTTCAGCAGCTCGGACCGCAGCAGCTCACGCACCGCGCCGGCGTCGCGCACGCCCTCGACCTGCACCCGGGTGCGCAACCCCTCGAGCAGTTCACCGGCCGGACCCGCGCCGATGTCCGCGAGCAGGAGCGTCTCCTCCAGCTCGTCCCAGTCGTCGTCGGTGAGGTCCGCACGCGACAGGACGCTCAGCAGTCGAGCGCCCAGCGGCGACCCGGAGCGCGCGAGCCGGTCGCGCAGCCGCACCATCCGGCCCGCGACAGGCGCGGGCGTCTCGAGCACCGGGGCGGCGGGAGCCGTCTCCACCGGTGCGGCGTCCGGCGGCGCGAGCGTGTCCTGCGTGGCCTCGTCGACGGCCGGCGGGGCGCCGCCGTCGTCCCGACGACGGCGGCGGAGCCGAGGTGCGAGGAGAGCGGAGCCGACGCCCGCGAGGAGGACGACGCCAAGAACGATCCAGAGCCAGAGAAGATCTTCAGTCACGGTGCCCCAGTCTCCCAGACCGTGCGCCGCCGTGGCGCGTCAGACGCCGCGCACTCCCGGGTCACCGGTCCGCGGGGTCGCGTGGAACGGTGTGCTGACCCGCTCCTGGGCACGTTGCAGCACCCCGGAGAGCTCGTCGGCGTCGACGTAGGCGGGCGCGTCCTCGACGGCCGCGGCGAAGAAGGCGTCCATGTCGGTGTCGACGGGATCAGGAGCGGCGGTTCGACGGCGGCGGCTCAGACCGGCACGGAAGTCCCGCACGAAGGCGCCCACGCCGCGGATGTCGTCGTCGTCCCGCTTCTCCATGACGTTGGCGACCAGGAAGACCGCCCCGGCCACCAGGAGCGAGACGAGAATCCACACGACGAGAGCCATGACACCCATTGTCACCCGGCCTCCACCGCTTCGCGCAGCCTCTGGGAGATGACGGTCGTCACACCGTCGCCACGCATCGTGACGCCGTAGAGCGCGTCCGCGACCTCCAT
Source organism: Isoptericola maris (assembly GCF_048065335.1). NCBI lineage: Bacteria > Bacillati > Actinomycetota > Actinomycetes > Micrococcales > Promicromonosporaceae > Isoptericola > Isoptericola maris. The sequence goes on from NZ_JBLUNY010000005.1 coordinate 178,730, forward strand.
CGTGCGCTTCTGGTGCGTGATCACCACGAGCTGGGAGTCCTCCTGCAGCTCGCGGAAGATCTCGAGCAGCCGCCCCAGGTTGACGTCGTCGAGCGCCGCCTCGACCTCGTCCATCACGTAGAAAGGGCTCGGGCGGGCCTTGAAGATCGACACGAGGAACGCCACCGCCGTCAGCGACCGCTCCCCGCCGGAGAGCAGCGACAGCCGCTTGACCTTCTTGCCGGCCGGCCGTGCCTCCACCTCGATGCCCGTGGTGAGCAGGTCCCCGGGCTCGGTGAGGACCAGCCTGCCCTCGCCGCCGGGGAACAGCCGCGAGAAGACTCGCTCGAACTGGGCCGCGGTGTCCTGGTACGCCTCTGCGAAGACCTGTTGGACCCGCTCGTCGATCTCGGCCACGATCTGCAGCAGGTCCTCGCGGGACCCCTTGAGGTCCGCGAGCTGCTCGGTCAGGAACCGGTGACGTTCCTCCAGCGCGGCGAACTCCTCGAGGGCCAGCGGGTTCACCGTGCCGATCCGCTTGAGCGCGCGCTCGGCCGTCGCGAGACGCTTCTCCTGCTCGGCGCGCACGTACGGCACGGGCTCCGGGTCCGGGTCGTCCTCGGCCGCGTCCGCCGGCCGCGGCACCGGGACGTCGCGGTGCGGGCCGAACTCCTCCACCAGTGCCTCCGGGTCGGTCCCGAGCTCCTCGACCGCCCGGGCGTGGAGCTGTTCGAGCCGGGCCACCTGCTGCGCGCGAGCGACCTCGTCGCGGTGCGCCACGTCGGTCAGGTCGCGCAGCTCGCCGGACAGCCGGTCCACGTCCGCGCGCACGGCGTCGACCTCGGCCCGCTGCTCCTCCCGCTCCGCCTCCGCGGCGGCGCGCTCGGCCGCGGCGCGTTCCGCCGAACGCGCGAGGACGTCGAGCGCCGTCGTGACGTCGGCCCGGACCCCGGCGGCGCGGTCGGCCTCGGCCGCCCGACGCCGGGCACGTGCCGCCGCCTGCTCCCGCGCGCGGCGTTCCTGCGCGGCGGCGCGCGCCAACCCCTGCGCGCGGCCCGAGACCGCCCGCGCACGCTCCTCGGCGGTGCGCAGGGTCAGCCGCGCCTCCGTCTCCGCCCGCCGTGCGGCGGCCGCGTCCCGCTGCGCCGTGTCCCGGGCCTCGGTCGCCGCGGCGATGTCCTCCTCGGACCGGGTCGGCTCCGCCTCGGCCACCTCCAGACGGTGGACCAGGTCGTCGAGCTCGGTGGCATCCTTGTCGCGACGCTCCGTCGCCTCCGCCAGCGCCGCCCGGTGACGCTCTGCCTCCGCCTGCGCACCGGTGCGTGCGGAACCCAGCGTGCCGAGCTGCTCCGCCACGGCCGCCATCGCCGCGTCCGACTCGTGCAACCGCTCCAGCGTCTCGTCGTGGCGGGCCTGTGCCGCCTCGAGCGTCGCCCGGGCGTCGACCTGCTCGTCGCGCGCCCGGTCGCCCCGCGCCACGGCGTCCTCCAGACCTGCCCGCGCCTCCTCCAGCGCGCTGGTCAGGTGCAGCACGCTCGGCGCCGCCGCCGAGCCGCCCGACGCGCGGGTCGCGGCGAGCAGGTCGCCGGCCCGGGTCACGGCCACGGCCTCCGGGTGCGCCGCCACCACGGCGCGCGCCTGCGCGAGATCCTCCACCACCACGACGGCCGCGAGCAGATGGCGCAGCGCAGCCGCCGCCGGTCCCGTGGCCGTCACGACGTCGACGCCTCGACGCGCGCCGTCCGGCAGCGGGACGTCCAGCGGCGCCGAGGTACCGCCGTCGGGCCCGCCCACCACCAGGCCGGCGCGTCCGGCGTCGTCGTCGCGCAGCAGGCGCAGCGCGTCGACAGCGGCCTCCAGGCTCTCCACCGCCACGGCGTCGGCCAAGGGCCCCAGGGCGGCCGCGACCGCCTCCTCGTAGCCGGTCTCGACACCGAGGAGCGAGGCCACGGAACCGAGGACGCCGGCCGGGTCCGCGGCGAGCAGCGCGCCCGCGCCGTCCTTCCGGTCGAGGCTGAGGCTCAGCGTCTCGACGCGCGCGGACCACGTCGCGCGGTCGGTCTCGGCGGCGGCGGCCTGCTCCTCGAGGCGTTCGACGGCGGAGCGCGCCCGGGTCAGCGCGGCGACGGCCTGCTCGTGGTCGGCGTCGAGGCCCTCCTCCCCGGCCTCGGCGCCCAGCACGTCCCGCTCCAGCTCGGCGAAACGGTCCGCCGCCTCCTCCGCCCGGCGCTCCGCCTCCGCAAGCCCGGCCTGCACGCGCTCGATCTCGGCGTCGGCGGCCTCCACCCGGCTGCGCCGTGCGGCGACCTGCCCGGACAGCCGGGCCAGTCCTTCGCGCCGGTCGGCGGCCCCGCGCAGCAGGGTGGCGAGCTCCTTCTCGGCCGTCGCCGCAGCTTTCTCGGTGTCCGCCCGAGCGGTGACGGTGCCCTCGAGCGCCGTCCGGGTGATCTCCACCTCGCGCGCCAGCTCGGCCTCCGAGGCGCGGGCTCGCTCCGCCTGGGCCTCGAGCTCGTCGGGGTCCTGCCCGCGGTGCTCCGGCTCGGCGGTGCCGAGCAGCCGGACCCGTTCGTCGGCCAGTGACGCCAGCCCTCGCAGCCGCTCCCGCACGGCACCGAGCCCGTGGAACGTGTCGGTGGCGCGGTGGGCGGCCTGCGCCGAGGCGGCCGCCGCGACCTCCAGCCGGGCCAGCCGCTGGCGGGCGACTCCCAGCGCGTCCTCCGCCGTCTGACGGCGCTGCGCCAGGGCCGCCTCGTCGGCACGCTCCTGCTCGAGCTGGGCGCCGAGCTGGGCGAGGTCGTCGGCGAGCAGCCGGGCGCGGGCGTCCCGCAGGTCGGCCTGCACCGTTCGCGCCTTGCGGGCCGCCTCCGCCTGGCGGCCCAGCGGGCCGAGCTGTCGGCGCAGCTCCGTGGTGAGGTCGGTGAGGCGGGCCAGGTTGCCGGCCATCGCCTCGAGCTTGCGCAGCGCCTTCTCCTTGCGCTTGCGGTGCTTGAGGACTCCCGCGGCCTCCTCGATGAATCCGCGCCGCTCCTCAGGGCTCGCGCGCAGCACCTGGTCGAGCTGTCCCTGGCCGACCACCACGTGCATCTCGCGGCCGATCCCCGAGTCGCTGAGCAGCTCCTGGATGTCCAGCAGGCGGCACGAGCTGCCGTTGATCGCGTACTCGGAGCCGCCGCTGCGGAAGAGCGTGCGGGAGATCGTCACCTCGGTGTAGTCGATGGGCAGCGCACCGTCGGTGTTGTCGATGGTGAGCGACACCTCTGCCCGGCCCAGCGGCGGGCGGCCCGCGGTGCCGGCGAAGATGACGTCCTCCATCTTGCCGCCGCGCAGCGACTTGGCGCCCTGCTCACCCATCACCCAGGACAAGGCGTCGACGACGTTCGACTTCCCGGAGCCGTTGGGGCCGACGACGCACGTGATGCCGGGCTCGAGGCTCAGTGTCGTCGCCGAGGCGAACGACTTGAAGCCTCGGAGCGTCAGCGTCTTGAGGTGCACGTGGCCGAGAGTATCCGTCGCACCCCGCGATCGGCCGCATCTGGCCCGGCGTCGCCCTGTTCCGGGCGCCGCGGAGACGAGACGTGCCGCCCTGGACGGATCCAGGACGGCACGTCGACCCTCATGATGCTCCTGATCAGGCCCGGGGGAACCAGAGCGCGATCTCGCGCTCGGCGGACTCCGGCGAGTCCGAGCCGTGCACCAGGTTCTGCTGGACCTTCAGACCCCAGTCCCGGCCGAGGTCGCCCCGGATGGTGCCGGGGGCGGCGGCCGTCGGGTCGGTGGCACCGGCCAGCGAACGGAACCCGGCGATGACGCCCTGTCCCTCGGCCACCACCGCGAGGACGGGGCCGGAGAGCATGAACTCGACGAGCGGGGCGTAGAACGGTTTGCCCTCGTGCTCGGCGTAGTGCTGGGCGAGGAGCTCGGGGCTGGCGTTCTTCAGCTCGACGGCCGTGAGCGTGTAGCCCTTGGCCTCGATGCGCCGCAGGATCTCACCGGACAGGCCGCGGCGGACGCCGTCGGGCTTGACGAGGACGAGGGTGCGCTCGGGCGCGGGCGTGGTTGCTTCGGTCATGGCCGTCACCCTATCGGCCGCGTCCTGCGCCGCTCCAGCACGCAGTACCGGACAGGACGGCGCCGGAGCCGTCCGACATCACGTGCTCGCGACGCGGCTCGTCAGTGGTTGGGCGCCGTCTCCGGGTGGGCCGCGTCGTACTCGGCACGCTCCCTGTCGATGCGCCCGCCGAGCCGCAACGAGACCACCCACATCGCGACGAAGACGGCCCCGACGAGGAACATCATCGGCAGCAGCAGGCCCATCGCCAGGACGGGGACCTGGGCGACCGATCCCGCCAGGTAGCCCCCCGGACGGGCGACCATCCGCGAGAGCACGACGAGGACCAGGAAGAGCACCCCGGTGACGGTCCAGAGCGCGGCCGTGGTGCCGAGGACCAGGGGTCCGCGCTCGTAGGCCGAGTCCCGCAGCCCGTACAGGGCGAGGGCCGCGAACAGCACCGCGAACGCCTCGAGCTGCAGCACCGTGGCGGCGAACTGCACCTTGGCGGGCTTGCGGGGCTTGATCGTGTCGCCCGGACGCGGGCGATCGTCCTTCTTGCTCACCGGTCCACGATATCGGTCGGTGCGCCGCCCTCGCGCCCGACGGCGGCATCCACCGTCTCGCTCGGTGCGCCGTCACCTGCCTCCTCCTGCTCCGCCGCCGCGTCCGCTGCCGCCTGCTCGCGAGCCGCGACCCGGGCCGGGTCCTCGATCGCCTCACCGCGCGCCACCATGCCGGCGACGTCGGACAGCTTGATGACCGGCAGGAACAGCGCCAGCACGAAGCCGACGAGCACCAGCGGCACGAGGTACCAGAACGACGGCGCCAGGGCGTCGGCGTAGGCGTCGATGACGCCGGAGTGCAGCGGCTCGGGCAGCTCGGCGACCATCGCGGGGGTGAGGCTCGCCTCGGCGCCCGTCTCGGCGGCGCCCGGGACCCCGGCGAAGACCTGGCCGAGGTTGTCGGTCAGCCGGGAGGTGAAGATCGTGGTGAACAGCGCGACGCCCACGGAGGCGCCGACCTCGCGGAAGAAGTTGTTCGCGCTGGTCGCGGTGCCGAGCTCGCTCGGGTCGACGGCGTTCTGCACGGCGAGCACCACGACCTGCATCACCAGACCCATGCCGGCGCCGAGCGTGAAGATCATCGCCCCGAACACCCACATGGAGGTGTCGCCAGAGAGCGTCGTCAGCCACACCATGCCGGCCGCGACGACCGCCAGGCCCGCGACCGGGTAGGCCTTGTAGCGACCCGACTTCGCGACCGCGAAGCCCGAGACGATCGAGGTCAGCATGACACCGACCATCATCGGCAGCATGAGCCAGCCGGACTCGGTGACGCCGGCGCCCGTGGACATCTGCAGGAAGGTCGGCAGCATCGCCATCGCGGAGAACAGCCCCATGCCGAGCACGAGACCGATGAGGGTGGTGATCGTGAACGTGCGGTTCTTGAACAGGCGCAGCGGGATGAGCGGCTCCGCGGCGCGGTTCTCGGCGAGCACGAACGCCCCGACCGCCCCCACGGTCAGCGCCACGAGCCCGAGCAGGCGGCCGTCGGTCCAGTCGTAGCCGCCCTGTGCGAGGGACTCCCAGCTGGTGATGAGCACGATGCCCGTGGTGGCCACGGCCATCGAGACGATCCCGGCCCAGTCCACCGGGCGCGACGAGCGGTGCGACGGCAGGCGCAGGGCGAACCACGCGATGGCGAAGGCCGCGAACCCCACGGGGATGTTGATCCAGAACGCCCACCGCCACCCCGGCCCCTCGGTGAGCCAGCCGCCGAGCAGCGGCCCGAGGACGGCCGAGATGCCGAACAGCGCACCGAGGGGGCCCATGTACTTGCCACGCTCGGACGCGGGGACGATGTCGGCGATGATCGACTGCGACAGGATCATCAGGCCGCCACCGCCCAGCCCCTGCACGGCCCGCCACAGCACCAGCGTGAGCATGGAGTCGGCCATCCCGGCGCCGGCCGAGGCCAGCGTGAACAGCCCGATCGCGACGAGGAACGGCCACCGGCGGCCGTACAGGTCGCCGAACTTGCCGTACAACGGCATGCCGATGGCGACCGCCAGGATGTAGGCGGTGACGACCCAGCCCTGGTGCGCGACGCCGTCGAGCTCGCCGACGATGGTCGGCATCGCCGTCGAGACGATCGTCTGGTCGAGCGACGACAGGAACATCGACGCCATGAGGGCGCCGAAGATCAGCCAGATGGTGCGCTGCGTCAGGACGACGAGCGGCTTGTCCGGCGCGGGGGCGGGAGCATGGGCCATGGGAGTACCTCGTTCAGGGGCTGTGCGGAGGGCTGTGCGGGAGCAGGGGCGGGCGCGCCGGGGCGGTCCGGTCAGGCGTTGACGACGGCGGCGATCTTGGCGAGCACCGCCGGGAGGTGCTCGGTGACGTCGCCGCGGCGGCCACCGGCGTCCCAGTCGTCGAGCGCGGCACGGACCAGGACGAAGACGACCATCGTGCAGGTGGCGGGATCGGTCGGCAGCGGCTGCCGGGAGTGCCGCTCGGCGAACAGGTCCTCGATCTGGTTCTTGTGTCGTTCGAACCAGGCGAAGTGGCACGCGAGCAGCCTCGGCTCGGCCTGCATGAGCTCGAGGACGCGCGCCGGCGCGTGCGGGCCGGAGCCGGCCACGGCCCCGAGCAGTGCTGCCGCGAGGACCTCGAGGTCAGCGGTGAGCCGTCCGGTCGGCCCGCCGGCGACGAACTCCCCCCGGAACCCGGCGTCGAGGTCGAACGACGCCTGGCCGAGCACCGCGTCGTCCTTCGACTCGAAGTAGTTGAAGAACGTGCGCGGCGAGATCCCTGCCGCGTCGGCGATCGCCTCGACGGTGACGGCGTCGAACCCGTGGGCCAGGACGAGGCGTTGGGCGGCGTCGACGATGGCGTCGGCCCGTGCGCGCTTCTTGCGCGCTCGCAGGCCGGTGTCGTCGGCAGGTCTGTCGCTCACCGCTCAATAATGCATCCACTGCAACTTTGCATCAAGTGCAATATTGAGTGTTCCGCCTCACAGCTCGCCGAACCCGCCCTGCACCAGGCCGACGACGACGGCGACCGCCGCCTCCGCCTCAGGGCCCCGCGCGGTGATCGTCACCACGTCGCCCGCCGACGTCCCCAGGGACATGAGCTGCAGCACGCTGGTCGCGTCGGCGCCGTCGATGGTGACGGGCACGCCCAGGTCGGCGACGGCCCGGGCGACGACCGCGGCCGGGCGGGCGTGCAGACCGAGCGGGTTGCGCACCGGCACGGTGGCGGTCACCTCGTCGGCACCGCCCGACGACGACGGGCCCGGTAGCGGGATCGCCTCACCCGAGGCGCGCGTCCGCACGGCGGCCGGGCTGTCCGCGGTGCCCGCGCCGGGAGCCTCGACCAGCTGCAGCACAGGCTCCGGCCCGATGGACAGCACCGCCGCCCGGGCCGACTCCGCGACGGCGTCCAGGCCGGCACCCTGCTGGGCCGTCACGGCCGCCGCGACAGCACCCTCGACGAACGGCGCGGAGACGAGCCGCACCCGGGACGGCAGCTCCGGGTCCAGCTCCAGCGCGGACTCGACCGTCAGGACGGCGGACCCGAGGTCGGCCAGCACGACGACGTCGTCCACCACCGTCAGCGCCGCGGACAGCGCGTCCTGGACCCGCGTCAGCGACGTGCCCAGCCCGCCGTCGGGATCCCCGGCCGCGCACCGCAGCTCGACGTCCGGCGCCATCTGCCGGGCGAGCGCGGCCGTGCCGTCGGCGAGCATCACCGAGTGAGCCACCAGAACCAGTCCGACACTCACGCGTCGCGTCCCTCCGCGGCGGTCACGGCGGCCGCGAGGATGATCGCCGACGAGCGGGCGCCAGGATCCTGCGTGCCCGCGCTGCGCTCGGCCAGGTAGGAGGCCCGCCCCTTGGTCGCCACAAGCGGGACGGTCGCCTCGGCTCCGGCGGCGGCGGCCTCGGCCGCCGCACGCAGCACGTCGGCCACGTCCTCGGCGTCCTCCGCCCGCTCGGCGGCCTCGGCCGCCGGCTGCCAGGCGTCGACCATCGTCTTCTCCCCCACAGAGGCGTGGCCGCGTGCCACGATCCCCTCGACAGCGGCCTCCATCATCGACACCACACCGCTCGCGGACAGGTCCGGGCGGTCGGTCACCTTGGAGGCGCGCAGCAGGGCGGTGCCGTACAGCGGCCCGGCGGCGCCACCCACCGTGGACATCAGGGTGGTGGCGGCGAGGCGCAGCACCTGCCCGACCGTCTCCCGCGGAGGGAGAGCAGGATCGTCCAGGCGCTCGACGACGGCGCTCAGCCCTCGATCCATGTTGACCCCGTGGTCCCCGTCACCCACCCGGCGGTCGAGCTCGGTCAGCTCGTCCCGCGCGGCACGGACATCCGTGGCAGCGGTCTGCATCCAACGTTCGGCCCAGGCGACATCCAGCACGGTCACCACCGTAGCGCCGGTGTGCGCACCGGAGCGTCCCACAGCTCGGTCAGCTCGGCGTCGAGCCGCAGCACCGTGACCGAGGCACCCTGCATCTCCAAGGACGTCACGAGGCTGCCGACCAGGGACCGCGTCACCTCGACGCCGCGCTCGGCGAGCATCTCCCGTGCCCGGCCGTACACGACGTAGAGCTCGCTCAGCGGCGTGCCCCCCATCCCGTTGACGAACAGCAGGACCTGCTCCCCCGCCGTCAGACCCAGGTCCTCCACGACCGGTTCCAGGAGCCGCTGCGTGATGTCGTGCGCGCCCGAGGCGGTGACGCGGTGCCGGCCCGGCTCGCCGTGGATCCCGATGCCGATCTCGACCTCGTCGTCGGCCAGCTCGAAGCCGGGGCGCCCCACGTGGGGCACCGTGCAGGCGGTCAGCGCGACACCCATGGACCGCACGCCGGCAGCGACCCGCTCGGCCAGGGCTCGCACCGTCGCCAGGTCGTCGCCGCGGGCGGCGGCCGCACCGGCGATCTTCTCGACCGCGACCGTCCCGGCGACGCCTCGTCGGCCGGCCGTGAACAGCGAGTCCTCGACGGCGACGTCGTCGTTGACGAGGACGCTGGCGACCTCGATCCCCTCGGCCTCGACGAGCTCCACCCCGGTCTCGAAGTTGAGCACGTCACCCGTGTAGTTCTTCACGATCGCGAGGACGCCCGCACCGCCGTCGGCCGCCTGGAGCGCGGCGGACACCTGGTCCGGGGTGGGAGACGTGAAGACGGCGCCCGGCACGGCCGCGTCGAGCATCCCCGGACCGACGAACCCGGCGTGCAACGGCTCGTGGCCGGAGCCGCCGCCGCTCACGACGGCGACCTGGCCCGGCGGGGTGCCGCCGACACGTCGCACGAACGTGGGGTCGAACCGCACCTCGACGTCGTCGGCGTGCGCCAGGGCGAACCCGCGCAGCGAGTCGTCGACAGCCTGTGCCGGGTCGTCCAGCAGCTTCTTCATCACGGCCTCCCGAGGCGTTGTGCGTGTGATCCATACAACACCCCACGCCCGACCCGTGCAGAATCGGCCGTGCCGCGGTCCCGCTCCGCCGCGTACCGCTCCGCAGGCGGCTCAGCCCCGGCCGAGCAGGACGCGCGCGTCCGCCACGGTGATCACCGACCCCGTGACGACGACCCCGGTCCCCGTACCGACCCCGACGACGTCCTCGGCCTCGGCGAGGTCGGTGGCGACCTGCAGGGCGGCGTCGAGGCGTTCCGAGGTGTGCACCCGGTCCTCGCCGAAGATCTCCCGCGCCAGCTCGGCGAGGTCGTGCGGGTCCGCCGAGCGCTCGGACGAGTTGCGGGTCAGCACCACGTGCGACAGCGCGGGCTCCAGCGTGGCCAGCAGGCTCTCGGCGTCCTTGTCGGCCAACACCCCGACCACCCCGACCACGGCCCGCAGGCTGAACGACTCGTCCAGCGCCGCGACCAGGGCCTCGGCACCGTGCGGGTTGTGCGCGGCGTCGACCAGCACCGTGGGGCTCGAGCGCAGCAGCTCGAGGCGACCGGGCACCGAGACGTCGGCGAACGCCGTCTCCACGACGCCGCCGTCCAGCGCCCGCCCACCGAGCATCTGCTCGACGGCGGTCAGGGCGAGCAGGGCGTTGTGCGCCTGGTGCGCGCCGTGCAGCGGCACGAACACGTCCGTGTAGGTCGCCAGCGGCGTGCGCAGCGCGACGAGCTGCCCGCCGACGGCGATGTGGCGCGCGGCCACGTCGAGGTCGACGCCTTCGCGCAGCAGGCGCGCCCCGACGTCGGCGGCCCGCTCGGCGAGCACCTCGTCGACCTCGGGCCGCTGCTCGGCCACCACGGCGGTGGCCTTCCGCTTGATGATGCCCGCCTTGACCTCGGCGATCTCGGCGGGGGTCGACCCGAGCCACGTCTCGTGGTCGATGCTGATCGGGGTGATCACCGCGACCTCCGCGTCGACGGTGTTGGTGGTGTCCCACGTGCCACCCATGCCCACCTCGAGCACCGCGACGTCGACCGGGGCGTCGGCGAACGCCGCGAACGCGAGTCCCGTGAGCACCTCGAAGAAGTTCAGCCGCGACTGCCCCGACTCCTCGAGCTCGGCGTCGACCACCTGGACGTAGGGGAAGACGTCCTCCCAGACCTCCACGAACCGGGCCGCGCCGAGCGGCTCGCCGTCGATCTGGATGCGCTCGGTGACGCTCGTCAGGTGCGGCGAGGTGAACAGGCCCGTGCGCAGCCCGTGCTCGCGCACGAGGCGCTCGGCCATGCGGGCCGTCGACGACTTGCCGTTGGTGCCGGTCAGGTGGATGGCACGGAAGGACCGCTGCGGGTCACCCAGCAGCTCCAGCAGCCGGGCGACGCGGTCGATGGTCGGCGACACGTCGTGCTCCGGGGCGCGCGAGACGATGTGCGTGTAGACGCGCTCGAGATCCTCGCGGGCCGCGGCGTCCTCCGCGGCTGCGCGGGCCGCCTTGCGCTCGGCGGCCTTGACCTTCTTGTCGCTCATGCGTCTCCCTCGTGCTTCGTGACGTGGACGGCGCGGGTCGTCCCGTCGGTCCCGGTCACCGTCAGGTGCTCGGCCAGCGTCTCGCGCATCACCAGCGTGCGGTGCGCCTCGACGTCCGCCAGGTGCTCGGCGGGCACGTCGAGAGCGAGGTCGATGCGGTCGCTCACCTCGAGCCCGGCGGCCTTGCGGGCGTCCTGCACGTCGCGGACGACGTCGCGGGCGTACCCCTCGGCGCGCAGCGCGTCGTCGAGCGCGAGGTCGAGGACGACGAACCCGCCGCCCGGCAGCACGCTGGCCGCGACGTCCTGTCCCGCCTCCTCGCCGACGACGGTCGTCAGCTCGTACTCGGGCTCCAGCAGCGCGACGCCGCCGTCATCCGTGGCGACGACCACGACGCCGTCGGCGACATGCCAAGCGCCGGACTTCGCGGCCTTGATCACCGCCTGCACGCCCCGGCCGAGGCGCGGACCGGCCGCACGGGCGTTGACGGCCAGCCGCTCGGTGATGCCGAACCGCTCGGACGCCTCGGCGTCCGCCCGCACCAGGTCCACCGCCTTGACGTTGAGCTCGGAGGTGAGCAGCCCGACGTAGTCCGCGAGCGCCTCCGGGTCCGGCACGGCGACCGTGAGTCGCGCCAGCGGCTGGCGCACCCGCAGCTGGTTGGCCTTGCGCAGCGCCAGCGTCGTGGAGACGACGGCGCGCACCTCGTCCATCGCGGCGACGAGCGCGTCGTCAGCCACCAGGGCGGGGACGTTCTGCGCCGCGGGCCAGTCGGCGAGGTGCACCGACCGCTCCCCCGTCAGGCCCCGCCAGATCTCCTCGGTCAGCAGCGGCGCGAGCGGTGCCATGACGCGGCACAGCACCTCGAGCGCCGTGTACAGCGTGTCGAAAGCATCGGCGTCCTCGGCCCAGAAGCGGTCCCGCTGGGTGCGCACGTACCAGTTGGTGAGCACGTCCAGGTGCTCGCGCACCGACTCGCACGCCCCGGAGATGTCGTAGGCGTCGAGCTGCTCGGTGACCGTCACCACGAGGTCGTGCGTGCGCGCCAGCAGGTACCGGTCGAGCGCCGGCATCCCGGCCACGCGCTCGGGCGCGACGGGCCTCGCGGCGTAGCCTCCGCCGTCGGGGCCCGCCGCGCTGTTCGCGTACAGGGTGAAGAAGTAGTACGTGCTCCACAGCGGCAGGAGCACCTGGCGGACGGCGTCGCGGATGCCGTCCTCGGTCACCACGAGGTTGCCGCCGCGCAGGATCGGGCTGGCCATGAGGAACCAGCGCATGGCGTCCGAGCCGTCGCGATCGAACACCTCGGAGACGTCCGGGTAGTTGCGCAGCGACTTGCTCATCTTGCGTCCGTCGGAGCCCAGCACGATGCCGTGCGAGACGGCGGTGCGGAACGCCGGGCGGTCGAACAGCGCGGTGGCCAGGACGTGCAACGTGTAGAACCAGCCGCGCGTCTGGCCGATGTACTCGACGATGAAGTCGCCCGGGTAGTGGTGCTCGAACCACTCGCGGTTGTCGAACGGGTAGTGCACCTGCGCGTACGGCATGGAGCCGGAGTCGAACCAGACGTCGAGCACGTCCTCGACGCGGCGCATCGTGGACCGGCCCGTCGGGTCGTCGGGGTTCGGCCGGGTGAGCTCGTCGACGAACGGGCGGTGCAGGTCTGGCTCGCCGGCCGCGTTGCGCGGCAGACGGCCGAAGTCCCGCTCGATCTCGGCGAACGAGCCGTAGACGTCGGTGCGCGGGTAGGCCGGGTCGTCGCTCTGCCACACCGGCACCGGCGAGCCCCAGAAGCGGTTGCGGGTGATCGACCAGTCGCGGGCGTTCTCCAGCCACCGACCGAACTGGCCGTGCTGGATGTGGTCCGGCGTCCAGGAGATCTGCTCGTTCAGCTCGAGCATGCGGTCCTTGACCTTGGTGACCTCCACGAACCACGAGGACACGCCCATGTACATCAGCGGCTGGCGGCAGCGCCAGCAGTGCGGGTACGAGTGGTCGTAGGACTCGCGGCGCAGCAGCACGGTGCCGGGAGTGACGGCACCGGTGTCGGCCTCGCCGCGGGTGCCCGCCTTGAGGTGGTCGATGATCGGCAGGTTCGCGTCGAAGACCTGCAGGCCGGCGTACTCGTCAACGGGGTGCGTGAACTTGCCGTCGGCACCCACGGGCATGACGGAGGCGACGCCCTCGCGGTCGCAGACGATCTTGTCGTCCTCGCCGAACGCGCCGGCGGAGTGCACCAGGCCCGTACCGTCGGTGGTGGTGACGAAGTCCGCCGGCACGACGCGGTGCGCGCGCTCCCGGCCCTCGTAGTAGGTGAACGGCGGGCGGTAGGCGACCTCGAGCAGGTCGGCGCCCGTCAGCCGCCCGACCACGCGCGGCTCCTCGGCGCCCTCGTCGGTCAGCTCGCGGGCGTAGTGGCCCAGCCGCGCCTCGGCGAGGACGTAGCGCTCGGCGGTCCCGCTGAACGCCGACTCCACGACGACGTAGTCGATGTCCTCGCCGACCATGATCAGCAGGTTGGAGGGCAGCGTCCACGGCGTGGTGGTCCACACGAGCAGCTTGTCGCCGGCGCGCACGGCGTCCGCGGCGCCGTCGGGCACCGACGTGACCTCGAAGCCGACCGTGACGGCCGGGTCCTGGCGGTTCTGGTAGACGTCGTCGTCCATGCGCAGCTCGTGGTTGGACAGCGGCGTCTGGTCGTTCCAGCAGTACGGCAGCACGCGGAAGTCGGAGTAGACCAGGCCCTTGCGGTAGAGCTCGGCGAACGCCCACATGACCGACTCCATGTAGGTCGGGTCGAGGGTCTTGTAGTCGCCGTCGAAGTCGACCCAGCGCGCCTGGCGGGTCACGTAGTCGCGCCACTCCGAGGTGTACTTCAGCACGGAGCTGCGGCACGCGTCGTTGAACTTCTCGATGCCCAGCTCGAGGATCTCGTCCTTGGTCTTGATGCCGAGCTGGCTCATCGCCTCGAGCTCGGCGGGCAGGCCGTGCGTGTCCCAGCCGAACCGGCGCTCGACGCGCTTGCCGCGCATCGTCTGGTAGCGCGGGACGACGTCCTTGGCGTACCCGGTCAGCAGGTGGCCGTAGTGCGGCAGGCCGTTGGCGAAGGGCGGGCCGTCGTAGAAGACGAACTCGTTCGCGCCGTCGGTGCCGGCGTCGTTCTTGGCGACCGAGGCCCGGAACGTGGCGTCGGCCTCCCAGTAGGACAGGATCTCCTGCTCGATCTCGGGCAGGCGGGGCGAGGCGGGGATGCCGAACGCCTCGCCGGGCGCGCTTGCTGACGAGGGGACCGAGCGGTGCAACGGATAGGCCATGGGTGGGCTCCTGGACGAGCGACGGGTGGTACGACGACGGCACTGCTGCACGAGGACGACGTCGGCTTCCGCTGGTGCGATCGCCGAGCCGCGGTACCACCCCGCTTGCGGACCCCTCACCTCGAGGATCGGGGTCCACCACTCGTTCACGGCTGTGACGGGCCTACCCGTCCGGTTCTACTGGGCCCACACGGGCCGTTCTTCCGGAGGCTCGCCGGTGATGGCCGGGTCGACGCCTGTGCCTCGATGATACCGAGCCGCGCAACCCGCCGCGCTCACGTGCGCGTATTTTTCGTCGGCGTGCAGCCGACTCTTCTCGATCCTGCAGAAATGATTAATAAGGCCTGCTACGCGGCCCCGTAAGCAGCGCTAAATCACCTGCATGGGCTGCTGGTCTGGCCACGTGCCGGCGGCCTCGCGTCATGGTTCTGCTAACTCAGTCGTGCGGCGTCCCGCCGATACATGGCCGCGTGCTCGAGCAGGTGGGGTGCGCCGGTGGCGTGGGCGTGCTCCTCGGTCCAGTCGGCGAGGTCGTGAAGCCTGTGGCCCATGGTGCGCATCAGGTCAGCGACGGGCGGTGCGGCGTCGCGGCCGTAGCTGTCGAGCAGGTGGGCCAGCCGCGCTTCGGGCGGTGGTCCGTCGGGAGGTGCGGGCATGTCTTCGCACCAGCCGCAGATCCGGTAGGCGAGGTAGGCGAGGTCCCACACGCGTGGCCCGGGTGAAGCCATGTCCATGTCGATGAAGCCGACCAGCTGCTCGCCGTTGTGGACCATGTTGTAGGGCGCGACGTCGTTGAGGCAGATCACCTCGGCGGGCTCGTGGGCCGGCATCCGCCACACGGCACTGGTGAGGGAGAAGTTCCGGGTCGCGTCGTGCCAGCACCGCAGCAACCTCCCAGCGCGCATGGCTGTCCCGGGTTCCCATACCCAGGCGGGCGCCGGCCATCCTGCCGTCTCGCCGGCCAGGTAGCTGAGTACCTCTCGGCCTTGATCGTCCACGCCCAGCGGCGTCGGGACGGCTCGGACTCCCTGGGCGCGGACCCAGGCGAGCAGCGCCTGGATGGTCGGTGTCCACGGCCCGGCAGTTCGGCGGACGGTGTCGCCGATTCTCACGACCTCATTGACGTTGCCGCCGGTGAAGTCGCTACCGGTCTCGTCACCTGAACTCATCGCTAGATGCTCGCACGGGAGCCTTCGCTTGCCGCCCCATGTCATATCGCTGACGCTGATCCGTGCCGCAAGCCCTGAAGCTCACACTCGTGACGCTACGGCCCGGTGCTTGGTCAGGTAGACCGCCCCGCTGATGTGCTGGCCGAGCTGCCCGCTCGCCGGCTCCAGGTCTCGTTTCGGGCCGTGGGGCGTGTGGCGTATGGCGTGGGGCGTGGGGCGTGGGGCGTGCCACGCTCCTGCGTTGGGCGCTACTGACTCGATTCTCCGCGTGCCGCATCTTCCTGGCGACGCACCACGTCGACGGGCTGGTCGGTGGCCCGTTCGACTCCGAGTTGACGGCGAAAGGCCCCGACGACGCCGGTCGGATCGCCGCAGCTCTGGCCGAGAGGATCGGCGTCGGACCCAGCCGGTCCCTGGTCTCCTCGGGTCTTCGCCGGACGGCGCAAACGGCGACAGTGATCGGCGACATTTTGGACATCGCACCCGACCTCGGCAGTCGACTGCAGGAGAAGTCGTACGGCGTGGCGGAAGGACGCGAGCAATCCTGGTTGGGCGAACGGTTCGTCCCGCCACCGGCGGTAGGCAACCGGCTGCGTCCCCACGAGGGGAACGATGGCGCCGAAACGCGCCTGGAGGTGGCGTCGAGGGTCTACGAGGCGACGTCCGACGCCCTGGCGCGCGACGTGGATGACCTGGTGATCGTGACCCACGGGTACGCGGCGTACGTTCGTGGTCGCGGCGTGGATCGGGATGCCGATCGAGGCCGCCGGCCACGCCGCCTTCCCCGTGCACTCGGGCAGCATCACGACGCTGCGCGAGGACGACTTCTTCCACAACCGCGCCGTCCTGGCGGTGGCAGAGACGTCGCACCTGCAACGTTGACGGACGCCGGGCGGACTGTAGATTCCCCCGACGATCAGCGAAGCGCGACGATGCGACCCGCATCGCGCGACCAAGACGACGCGCATAGGCGGCGATAGTCTGCCGGGGTGGCGAACTTGGGGTCGGTCGCGTGGCCGCCTGCACCGATCAGCACGGAGCGTCTCGTGCTTCGCCTGCCAGAGGCTCGCGACCGGCCGACGATCATCGATCTGTACTCGTCACCTGACGTCGGCGAGTACATCGGTGGCGCGCAGTCGCGGGACGAGTTGGAGCGACGGATCTCCAAGGAGCCTCGCGTCGGGGTCGGTCAGTTCATCGTTGATCGAAAGGGGACGATGATCGGGACTGTGCAGATCGTGCGGCGCGACGAGGACTTCGCCGTGCGCTCAACTGCTGGCAGGGTCGAGCTGGGATACCTCTTCCTTCCCGAGGTGTGGGGTCAGGGCTACGCCCGGGAAGCGTGTGCAGCATTGCTCGAGTGGTTCGCTGCTGAGGCGCCCTCGGAACGGGTGATGGTGCCGACGCAGGCAGGGAACGTGCGCGCAATCCGCCTGGCGGAGTGGCTGGGCTTTGTCGAGGTGGCTCGGGAAGAAGCGTTCGGAGTCGAGCAGTGGATCGGTGAGCACCCAGGTCACTCCCTGTCTGTATGACGACGGCATGAGGCAAGCGGGCGTAGTTTCCAGCCCTCACCGTCGGCCGTGGCCTAGTTCGATCTACGCTGCGCCTCCGGCACGACATGCCCGAGATCGCGCAAGGTAGGCAGGCGGGTCCGCACAATCTGCGCTGCACGTCGACATGTGCCTAGACAAAACGAGAACGAACCCAAAGCTCCTCCGCTGCACTTCCCGGTCGGAAGCCGAAGTGCTCGAGCATCGCGGTCGCTTCGGGAAAGTTGGAAGCGACGGCGTCGGGTGTGTGAGCGTCGCTGCCGAAGCTCACCGCCTTCCCGCCTGCGTCGGCCCACCATTCCGGAATCCACGACCAGAGCCGCCGAGTGTTCATCTCGAGCGCGCGACCGCCTTCGGCGATCGACCGCAGAGCCATCCGGAAGCCCTCCTCGAAAGGGCGTGGGTCGAACGGCCCTGCGGTTCGAGTGGGCCACATCCGCACCGCGTAGTCGATGTGCGTGAAGACCTCGAACGCGTCGGAGCCTTTCACCATGACGGGGACGTGTGCGAGGTAGGCGTCCATGACCTCGGCCGGGTCGTGCTCACGGAACAGGGTGTGGGGCTCGGCGTGCCCGTCGCCGAGGTTGAGCGTATGCAGCGAGCCGAGAACCCGATCGATGAGATCCAGGTCGACGATCTCTGCGGCCCGCCGGCCGACGAGGTGCGGCTGCCCGAGCTCGACCCCGGTGTGGATACGGAGGTCGGGGAACTCGTGGCGCATGCGGTCGATGGCACCCAGGTAGCCGGCAGCGTCGAACGGTGCAAAGTCAACTCTGCCGGCGCTGTTGAGGAAGCCCTGCTGGTGGGGCATCAGGTCCTCGGGCCCCGCGCGCCAGGTGTCGGGGATGTCGAGGTGTTCGGTGAAGTAGATGGCCTCGAGCCCGATCCTCACCGCCTGTGCGCACGTGGATCGCATGCGCCCCACCGCATGGGAAGCGGGGCCACCGGTGTCCCATGACCACTCGCTGTGCACGTGACTGTCGGCTGGCAACGTCATGGACCCATGCTGCCCGGTCGTCGGTGCGGTCGACCACCGCGCGGAACGCGTCCAGCGTGCGCCGCGGATCAGCCGCTCGGTGCCGCGCCACCCCCTGGTCGTTCGTACGGTCGAAGTCGAGCTGCGCGGCGGCCATCTGCCGGACGAACCCCCACCGTGTTGTCGTCGCGGAACCGATCAGGTGCGCCAGGACGTCGTGCACGGACCACCCGGGGCAGAGCGACGGCGCCTCCCACTGGTCCGCCGAGAGGCCGTCGAGGTCACGGGCGAGGCTGCGACGCTCCGCATGCACGGCATCCCACATGGTGCTCTGGTCCATGGTCGTACTCCTTCGGTCGGGTCCCGCGCCGAGGATCGGGCGGCGGTTGCGCCAAGACAGGCTGGTGACCGCCGCCGTACTCATCGCGGTGGCGGCTGCCAGCAGGACCACACGCCGGCCGCAGGCGGTCGCGAAGCCCAGACCCGTATCCTCGGCTCGACACCCGACAAGACCGAAAGGGCGACGACCGATGACGGCGTCTGATCTGATCGTCCGGCGAGACGGCGTGAGCCTCGCGGTCACCGACCGCGGTGGTGACGGCCCGCCGGTGATCCTGCTGCACGGGCTTGCGGGAAGCTCGCGGGAGCTGCTGCCCACCGCGGACACGCTCACCGACCGGTTCCGCGTGCTCCTGGTCGACCAACGGGGGCACGGCCGCAGTACGCGCCGACCCGACGACCTGTCGCGTGAAGCCTTCGTCGACGACATCGTCGCCGTGATCGAGAAGCTAGCCGACCACCCGGTGCGTCTCGTCGGGCAGTCGATGGGAGCCCACACGGCGTTCCTCACGGCGTCTGCGCGGCCCGACCTGGTCGACTGCCTCGTCATGCTCGAAGGGCACGTCGCCGGAGACGACGATCCCGGCGCTGCACGCGGGCTCGGAGAGTTCTTCGCGACATGGCCACCCTCGTTCGCCGACGAGACCGCCGCACGAAGGGTGCTCGGTGACTCACCCCTCGCCGATGCCTGGATCGACGACCTCGAGCGCACGCTCGACGGCCTGCGCCCACGATTCGACGCCGACGTCGTGCGGGCCGTCATCGAGGCGGTCCATGCGCCTCGGTGGGACGAGTGGGAGGCCCTGACCACGCCGACGCTCGCCGCCTTCGCCGACGAAGGCATGTTCACCGCCGAGGCGAAGCACGAGCTGGTCCGCCGTCGTCCCGGGACATGGCGCGCCGATCTGGCGGGCGCCGGGCACGATGCCCACCTCGACGCCTTCGACGACTGGATCGGCGTGCTGCGCGCATTCTTCGGCAAGGAGCACTGATGCACGACGACACCGAGGCCGCGCTCGGCCTCTCCTCCGACGGCACTGCCGTGGTGGACCCGCAACAGCGCCGGACGGTGGTCGTCCTCGTCCTCGCTCAGGTCCTCTCCGGCGCCGGCCTCGCTGCCGGCATCACCGTCGGCGCTCTCCTCGCTGCCGACATGCTCGCGACCACCGCCTACGCCGGTCTGCCCGCCGCCCTGTTCACCGCGGGGTCCGCCGCCGCGGCGCTCGTCGTCGGTCGCCTGTCCCAGCGGTGGGGTCGCCGCGCCGGCCTGACCTTCGGCTATCTCACCGGGGCGGTCGGTGCCGCCGGGGTGGTCCTCGCCGCGGTGGCAGACGCCGTCGTGCTCCTCTTCGTCGCCTTCGCCGTCTACGGTGCGGGCACCGCGACGAACCTCCAGGCCCGGTACGCGGGCGCCGACCTGGCCTCGCCCCGGCACCGTGGCCGGGCCGTGAGCACCGTGCTCGTGGCCACGACCGTCGGTGCCGTGGCCGGCCCCAACCTCGTCGGTGTCATGGGTGACCTCGCGGCCGGCTGGGGCATCCCGCCGCTCGCCGGGCCCTTCCTCCTCGGCGGGGTCGCCTATGCGGCGGCCGGCGTGGTGCTCTGGGTGCTGCTGCGGCCCGACCCGTTGCTGCTCGCCCGCGAACGTGCAGCGCGGGCCGTGCCCGAGCCAGGGGCGTCCGAGGTCGCGTCCGCCGCGGAGGCGGTGGGAGGGTCGACCGGCCGCCAGGTCAGCCGCACCGTGCTGCTCGCCGGCACGATCATGGTGCTGACCCAGGGCGTCATGGTCGCCATCATGACGATGACGCCGGTCCACATGGAGCAGCACGGTCATGCCGTGGCCACCGCCGGGTTCGTCATCGCCGTGCACGTCGGGATGATGTACCTGCCGTCGCCGCTGTCCGGCTGGCTCACCGACCGGTTCGGCCCCGTGCGCGTCGCCGCCGCGGCCGCGCTCACGCTGCTCGCGGCCGGGCTGGTCTCGGCGCTCGTCCCGCCGTCGTCCGTCGCGGGGATCGCCGTGGGGCTCGGGCTGCTCGGGCTGGGCTGGAGCCTCGGCCTGGTATCGGGCACCGCCCTGCTCACGACGTCGGTGCCGCTGGACGTCCGAGCACGGACCCAAGGGGCGGTGGACCTGGCCGTGGCCCTGGCGGGTGCCGCCGGCGGGCTCGGTTCCGGGTTCGTGGTGGCCGGGTCCAGCTTCGCGGTCCTCGCCCTGGGCGGGGGCCTGCTCGCCCTGCTCGTGCTCCCGGTCATCGCGCTGTCCGCGCGACCTCGGCGTGCTGCTACCGGGGACTCGTCCCGCCGGGGTCCGTGACCTGGACGTGCGCATCGGCACGACGACCTCGGGGCTCGGTGGGGCCGGCCACCAGCACGGGCACCGGCGCCTTGCGCACCACCTCCTCTGCCACGCTGCCGAGCAGCCGCACGGACAGTCCGCGCCCCCTGCGCCCCACGATCAGCACGTCCACGTCGTCCTGACCGGCACGGTGGATGAGCGCCTGAGCCGGCGGCCCGCTGAGCACCTCGCACATCACGTCGTGCCCGGCGGCGAGCGCCCGGGCCGCCTCGAGCCGGTCGGTGGCGACTCCGTGCCGCCCGTGCTCGTCAGCCGCCGCGGCGTCGTAGTCCACCACCGTCGCGAGCAGGAGAGAACGCCGGCCGTCCTGGACGAGGTCCAGTGCCGCGCTCAGTGCCGCCTCCGACTCCGGCGACCCGTCGACACCGACCAGGACCCGCGCGCCGTCGACGGCGTCACCGTGCCGTTGGGAGGACAGGACCTGGGGGATGCGCTCGACCCGGTCGGGCGCCATGGCGGCGAGGACCGGCCCCAGCACGACGGCACTGATCAGCCACCACGGGGAGCGGTGACCGCGACGGGCCATCCACAGCATGGTGGCCAATCCTGCGCCGACCCAGAGGCCGCAGACGAGGAGGACGTACTGGCCGGCTGACATGCACCCATTGTCGTGGAGGCGGCAGGCGTCTGCCAGGCGGCAGCACGATGTCACACCCCGGTGCGGGCGATCTTGGAGTTGTGCACCTGCGCGCGGGGGCGGATCACCATGAGGTCCAGGTTGACGTGCGGCGGCCGGGTCAGGGCGTACCCGATGGCGTCGGCGACGTCGTCGGCCACGAGCGGCTGGAAGCCTTCGTACACCGCGGCGGCCTTCTCGGCGTCGCCGGCGAACCGCACCAGCGAGAACTCCTCCGTGGCGACCGCGCCGGGGGCGATCTCCACGACGCGGACCGGCTCGCCGGCGAGCTCCCACCGCAGCGTCGTCGAGAGCATCCGCTCGCCGTGCTTGGCCGCGGTGTACCCGGCGCCGCCCTCGTAGGCGCCGTGCGCGGCGGTCGAGGTCACGACGACGACGTCCACGCCCGGGCCGTCGGCGCCTGCGCCCCGCTCGGCCGAGGTGCGCAGCAGCGGCAGCACGGCCTTCGTGACCCGCAGCGTGCCCAGGACGTTGAGCTCGTACATCTGCCGCCACTGGTCGACGTCGGCGTCCTCGACCCGGTCGAGGCCGAACGCGCCACCGGCGTTGTTCACCACGCCGTCGAGCCCGCCCGTCGCGGTCAGGTGCTCGGCCAGGCTCGCGACAGCACCGTCGTCGGTCACGTCGAGCGGGAAGGCCTCGGCGCCGGTCTCGGCCGCGAGCGCCTCCAGCCGGTCGGCACGGCGGGCAGCGGCGACGACGTCGAACCCTTCGGTCCGGAGCCGGCGGACGGTGGCGGCACCGATCCCGGACGAGGCGCCGGTGACCAGGATGCGACGAGGTGCGTTCATGGCTCGACACTATCCGCGATCAGCCGACGCTGACCTGCACGGTGTGCCAGCCGGACGCTCCGTCGGGTGCCGGCGGGGCCTCGTCGCTGGTCTGGACCTGACCGGCGGTGTCGGTGGCACGCACCGCGACCGTGTGGTCCCCCGCGGTGGCGTCCCAGACGTAGCGCCACTGCCGCCACGTGTCAGGTCCTACCGTCTCGGCGACCTCGGCCGCCTGCCAGGGTCCGTCGTCGATGCTGACCTCGACCGCGTCGACCCCGGTGTGCTGCGCCCAGGCCACCCCGGCGACGACCACCTCGCCGGCGTCGACCGACCCCGACCGCGGCACGTCGATCCGCGACTGCAGCTTGACGGGGCCGAGGGCGGACCAGCCGCGCGGCGTCCAGTACCCCTCGTCGTCGGCGAACCGGGTCACCTTCAGCTCGGTGACCCACTTGGTGGCGGACACGTAGCCGTACAGTCCGGGCACCACGAGCCTCGCCGGAAAGCCGTGCTGCTCGGGCAGCGGCTCACCGTTCATGCCGATCGCCAGCAGCGACTCACGCTCCGGGTCGGTGAGGATCTCGAGCGGTGTGCCGGCGGACCACCCGTCGACGCTGGAGGACAGCACCATGTCGGCGTCCGCCTGCGGCCGCGCGCGGGCCAGCAGGTCGCGGACCGGGTAGCCGAGCCACAGCGCGTTGCCGACCAGGTCACCGCCCACCGGGTTCGAGACGCAGGCCAGGGTCACGTGGTGCTCCGTCATGGGCAGCGCGAGCAGCTCGTCCCAGGTGATCTCGAACGGTTCGTCCACCAGCCCCGTGACCCGCAGCGACCACTCGGCCGGGTCGACGGCGGGGACCCGCAGCGCCGTGTCGATGCGGTAGAAGTCGTGGTTCGGGGTGAGGTACGGCTCGGCGCCGGGCACCTTCAGGTCCGCGCCCGCCGGGACCGCCCCCGCGGGGCTCGCCGGTACCGGCAGCCTGATCGCCTCGCGGACGGCCTCGACCGCACGGCTGCCCGCGGAGACCGCACGGGCCGCCACCAGGGACACGACCGCCCCGGCCGCGGCGATCCCCGACCAGGCGAGGAACGTCCGGCGGGAGGCTCCGCCGTCGGGCACGGGGGTGCCGGCCGGAGCCGGGGCGGGGAGCCGGGCGACGAGCACGCGCAGCAGCGCGACCGACACCCCGACGCCGATCAGGCTGGGCAACATCCAGGCGGTCGTGGCGCCGGGGCGGTTCATCGCGACGAGCGCGAGGGCCACGCCCACGGCGCCCAGCAGGACGGCGCCCGACGGCGGCACCCGCCGTTCCAGCCAGCCCGCCAGCGCCGCGCCCCCGGCGAGGACCACGCCCATCGTGGCGAGCAGGACCGCCTTGTCAGCGGTGCCGAACCACTCGACGGCGACGTCCTTCAACCACGGCGGGACGACGTCGACGAAGGCGCCACCGAGCGCGAGCACCGGAGAGGCGACGGGGTCGACGAACGCAGCGACGAGCTCGGCCAGTGCCAAGCCGGCAGCGGCCGCCACGACCCCGGCGAGGGCCGCCCACCAGCCACCGGTGCTCCTGCTGCTCATGGGGTCCACTCTCCCACCGCCCGGCGCGCGGCGGGCTGTGCCGTCAGGAGGTGGCGAGGCGAGGCAGCTCGATGGCCGGGCAGCGGTCCATCACCATGTCGAGGCCTGCACCGCGCACCCGCTCGGCGGCGCTCTCGTCGATGACGCCGAGTTGGAACCAGACCGCCCGGGCGCCGATCTCGACGGCCTGGTCGGCGACGTCGCCCGCCAGCTCGGAGCGCACGAACACGTCCACCACGTCGACGTCGAACGGGATGTCCGCCAGGCTCGCGTAGCCCTGCTCGCCGTGCACGGTGGGGGCGGTCGGGTGGACCGGCACGACCCGCTTGCCGTGCTCCTGCAGCACCCGGGCGACCCCGTAGGCGGCACGCGCGGTGTTGGTGGACAGCCCCACGACCGCCCACGTGGTGGTGTCCTCCAGGACTCGCCGGATCGTGTCGTCGCCCTGCGGGGCCCGTGAAGTCGTCATGTCGGTGCCAACCGGGCGGTGCGGTGCCGTGTTCCCCAGACCGCCGAACAGCCTGGACGGTGTCATAGGCTGGTGAGGCGGACCACGGGCACCGGTGAATCGCTCGTCGGCGCGGCCCCTCCCTCTGGGTCGTAGGTCCCCCTCGGTGCGAGATGACGCGCCCGCCCTGCTTCTGCTGCGCCCGCTGCTGTGCGGCGCAGCGCTGACCGCTCGAGAGGGAGCCCTCCGCGTGCCTCGTTCGCACCTGCTCGTCCTGCCCGCTGCCGTTGCCGTCCTGGCACTCACCGCCTGCTCGCCCGGCGGCGACCCGGCCGAGGCCGCCCCGGACGATCCGGGCGCGCCCGGTTCGACGGCCGACGCCGGATACCCGCTCACGCTCGACAACTGCGGCACCGAGGTCACCATCGACGCCGCCCCCCAACGCGTCGTGACGATCAAGTCCTCGACCGCCGAGACGATGCTGGCGCTCGGGCTCGGCGACCGGATCGTCGGCGCGGCGTTCCTCGACGGCCAGGTGCCCGAGTGGCTCGCCGCGGACGCCGAGGGCACCGCCGTCGCCGAGCCCTTCAGCGACGAGGTCCCCGGCACCGAGGCCGTGCTCGAGCTCGAACCCGACCTGGTGTACGCCGGCTGGGAATCGAACGTGTCGGCGGAGGGCGTCGGCGACCGCGAGACGCTCGCGTCGCTCGGGGTGCACTCCTACGTGGCCCCCGCGGCCTGCAAGGACCCGGAGTACATGCCGAACCCGCTCACGTTCGAGGACGTGTGGGCGGAGATCCGCGAGGCGGGGAAGATCTTCGACGTCACCGGCAAGGCGGAGGAGCTCGTCGCGGAGCAGCGCGCGACGCTCGACGCGATCACGCCCGACGAGCGCCGCCTGGACGCGCTCTGGTACTCCTCGGGCAGCGACATCCCGTACGTCGGCGCCGGGATCGGCGCCCCGCAGATGATCCTCGACGCCGTGGGGCTCACCAACGTCGCGGGCGACGTCGAGGACACGTGGACCCCCATGGCCTGGGAGGAGATCGTCGACGCCGACCCGGACGTCGTCGTGCTCGTGGACGCCGCCTGGAACAGCGCCGAGGACAAGATCGCGCGGCTCGAGGAGAACCCCGCCACCGCGAGCCTGAGCGCGGTGCAGGCCGAGCGCTACCTCGTGGTGCCGTTCCCTGCCTCCGAGGCGGGTGTCCGCAACGCGGACGCCGCGCGGGACCTGTCCGAGCAGCTCGCCGGGATCGACGTCGATGACTGAGACGGCCGCGCGCGCCACCGCCGCGACCCCCCGTGCGGGGACGCTGTCGCGACGGCGGTTGCTCGCGTGGCTCGCCGGGACGACGACGGCGCTCGTGGGGACCGTCGTCGTGGCCGTGGCGATCGGCCCGGCCGGGCTGATGCCGTCGGACGTGGCACAGGTGGTGGCCACGCGCGTCGGCCTCGGCGACATGCTCGGGCTCGCCGCCCCCGACACGCTCACCGACGGCATCGTGTGGCAGCTGCGGATGCCCCGAGTGCTGACCGCCGCCGCCGTGGGGGCCGGGCTGGCGGTGTGCGGCGTCGTGATGCAGTCCCTCACCCGCAACCCGCTCGCCGACCCGTACCTGCTCGGCCTGAGCTCGGGGGCGTCCTTCGGCGCGGCGTGCGTGCTGGTCCTCGGCCTGACGGCGGTGCTGCCGGTCGCGGCGTTCGTGGGGTCGACGGCGGCACTCGTCGCCACCCTGGCGCTCGCGTCGGCGTCGGGCCGCGGCGCCGGCGGACTCTCCCCCGCGCGGACGGTGCTGGCCGGGCTCGCGGTGTCCCAGCTCGCCGCCGCCGCGACGAGCTTCGTCATCTTCTGGTCCGCGAAGGGCGACCAGTACCGCGAGATCCTGTCGTGGTTGCTGGGCTCCGTCGCGGGTGCGACGTGGACGTCGGTGGCCGTGGCCGGCGGCGCCGCGCTCGTCATCGGTGCCGTGCTGGCCTCGACCGGGTCGCTGCTGGACGCCTTCACCTTCGGGGACACCTCGGCTGCCGCGCTCGGCGTGCCCGTGGCCCGCGTCCGGTGGGGGCTGCTGCTCGCGGTGGCTCTGCTGACCGGTGCGCTGGTGTCCCAGTCGGGTGCGATCGGGTTCGTCGGGCTGATCCTGCCGCACGCCGTCCGGCAGCTCGTCGGGGCGCGGCACCGCGCGCTGCTGCCGCTGTCCATGCTGTGCGGGGCGACGTTCCTGGTCTGGGCGGACACCGTGGCCCGCACCGTCTTCGCCCCGCGCGAGCTGCCCGTGGGGATCGTCACCGCCGCCATCGGTGCCCCGGTGTTCGCCGTGCTGCTCTGGAAAGGACGGGCCCGCTCATGACGCAGACCTCCGAACGCTCGGCTCACGTCGCGGATGCCGCGCCGGACGCCGGCCTCGCGGCCGAGCGGGTGCGGTGGTCCGTCGGCGGACGCCTGATCCTCGACGACGTCGACGTGACCGCTCCGCCGGCCGCCGTGACCGGGCTGCTCGGCCCCAACGGGACGGGCAAGTCCACGCTCCTGCGACTGGTCGCCGGGGTGCAGCGACCTGACGGCGGACGGGTCTCGCTGGCCGGGGCTGCCGGCGCGGAGGACCTGCTGGCGATGCCACGCCGTCGGCGGGCCAGGATGCTGGCGTTCGTGGAGCAGGACGCCGCCACCGAGCTCCCGGTCACGGTGCTCGACGCCGTGCTGCTCGGGCGCACCCCGCACCGGTCGCTGCTCGCCGGTCCCACGGACGACGACCAGGCGCTCGCCCGCGCCGCGCTCGACCGCGTCGGCGCCCTGGCGCTGAGCGCACGCGACGTCACCACGCTCTCCGGCGGCGAGCGCCAGCGCGTCCACATGGCCCGCGCGCTCGCCCAGGCGCCCCGCGTCCTGCTGCTCGACGAGCCGACCAACCACCTGGACGTGGCGGCCCAGCTGGCGACGATGCGGCTCGTGCGCGAGCTCACCGTCGAGGGCGTCACCGTGCTGGCCGCGCTGCACGACCTCTCGCTGGCCGCGGCGACCTGCGACCACGCCGTCGTCCTCGCTCCGGGCGATGCCGGGCACGTGGTCGCTGCCGGGCCTGTCGACGAGGTGCTGGTGCCCGAGGTGATCGACCCGGTGTACGGGGTGCGGACCACCGTGCTGCGCCATCCCCGCACCGGCCGGCCCGTCCTGACCTTCGAGGAGGTCTGACGGGATCACGCGCTCTCGGTGAGGTCGACGACGTACCAGCTCCCGTCCGGCCCGGCCAGGAGCGTCGCCCGGAGGCCGTACTGCCCGGCGGGGATGTGGTCCTCGCCCTCGGGGGTGCGCAGCGTCGTTCCGGTCGTGTGCACCCGCGTCTCCAGCAGGTAGACGTCCTTGTCCATCTCCGGGTCGAGATCCTCGGGTGCCACGACCTCCTCGGCGGGCACCCGCCGCACGAGCTCGACGCGCGAGGGCCCCGCCTCGATCTCGATGCCCGCAGCGACCGCCTCTAGGGCGATGTCGCGTTTCGTCGCGCAGGCCGCACACTCGGGTGCCGACATCCTCTCCAGCTCGCCGGCGTCCCCGGTGCGGTAGACGCGCTGCTCCAGGGCGAGATACTGCTCCAGCGCCGCCACGGCGCCGTCGACGTCCGCCTCCGGGGTGTCGGGGGCCGGGGTGCTCTCGACGGTGCTCCCGGTGGTGCCCTCGATGGGGTCCGGGTCGGCCGGCGGAGGATCCTGCGCCGGACCGGCGCAGGAGGCCGCCAGCAGGGCCGTCGCGACCGCAGTCGCCACGCCGATGATCGCCCGGCGCGGGCGACCGGCCGAGCGGGTGCGCGGTGCTTCGTGTGCTCTCATGCCGGGCGACGCTACGACGACGGGGCAGCCCCGCGCCGCCGTCGTCCACAGCCTGTGGACAAGTGCCGGCGGGTGCCCGCCGGGCCGCAGCCGGCGGCGACATCCGGCAGGATGGACGCATGGCTACCGACCTCTGGATCACCGGCGACACGGCCACGGACACGCTCCTCGGCGACGATCCGTTCGCGCTGCTGATCGGGATGCTGCTCGACCAGCAGTACCCGATGGAGCACGCGTTCGCCGGACCCCGCAAGATCCTCGACAGGTTCGGGACGCTCGAGCCCCGCGCGATCGCCGACGCCGACCCGGACGAGTTCGTCACGATGGCGACCACTCCCCCGGCGATCCACCGGTACGGGCGCTCGATGGCGGGCCGCGTGCAGGCGGTGGCCCGCGCCGTCGTCGACGACTACGACGGCGACGTGACGCGGATCTGGACGGAGCCCGGAACCTCCGGCGAGGCGCCGACGGGCGCCGAGGTCGTCAAGCGGCTCAACGCCCTGCCCGGCTTCGGCACGCAGAAGGCGCAGATCTTCCTGGCGCTGCTCGGCAAGCAGCGGGGCGTCGAGCCCACGGGCTGGCGCGAGGCGGCGGGCCACTACGGCGACGAGGGGTCGCGCCGGTCGATCGCCGACGTGACCAGCGCCGAGTCCCTGCAAGAGGTCCGCGCGTTCAAGAAGGCGGCCAAGGCCGCCGCGAAGGAGACCAGGTGAACGACGGCACGACGACGGGACGCCCGGAGCACTCCCAGGGCGGCACGTACACGGTCGAGGGCCAGGAGTTCGTGCGCGACTCGAACTACATCAGCACACGCGTCACGCGCGACGGCGCCGACGGCTATCCCGTCGAGGCCGGCCGCTACCGGCTCGTCGCCGCGCGGGCCTGCCCCTGGGCGAACCGTTCGATCATCGTGCGCCGGCTGCTCGGTCTCGAGGACGCGATCAGCCTGGGCCTGCCGGGCCCGACGCACGACGAACGTAGCTGGACGTTCGACCTCGACCCCGGCGGCAAGGACCCGGTGCTGGGCATCGAACGCCTGCAGGAGGCATTCTTCGCGCGCGACCCCGACTACCGGCGCGGCATCACCGTCCCCGCGATCGTGGACACCCGCGACGGTGCCGTGGTCACCAACGACTACCCGCAGATCACCCTGGACCTGTCGACCGAGTGGGCCGAGCACCACCGCGAGGGTGCGCCGCGGCTGCTGCCGGAGGACCCGGCCGAACGCGCCGAGATGGACGCGGTGATGCGCCGCGTCTACACCGAGGTCAACAACGGCGTGTACCGCTGTGGGTTCGCCGGCTCCCAGGAGGCTTACGACGAGGCCTACGCCCGGCTCTTCACCGCGCTGGACTGGCTCGCAGAACGCCTCGCGGAGCGCCGGTTCCTCATGGGTGGATCCATCACCGAGGCCGACGTACGCCTGTTCACCACGCTGGTGCGGTTCGACGCCGTCTACCACGGGCACTTCAAGTGCAACCGGAACAAGCTCACCGAGATGCCGGTGCTGTGGGCCTACGCGCGCGACCTCTTCCAGCTGCCCGGGTTCGGCGACACCGTCGACTTCGCGCAGATCAAGGAGCACTACTACGTGGTGCACACCGACATCAACCCGACGCAGATCGTGCCCGCCGGACCCGACCTGCGCGGCTGGCTCGACCCGCACGGGCGCGAGTCGCTCGGCGACGACCCGTGGGGCGGCGGCACCCAGCCAGGTCCGGTGCGCGACGGCGAACAGGTGGCGGCCGGGCACAGCCCGCTCGCGCCAGGATGACCGGCGGCGCCGACGTGCCGCGCCCGAGCGGCAGTGCCGCCGTCAGGCCGGGGGCCGGATAGGCTCGGGCGTCATGACCTCCCTGCTCCCTCTCGGTACAGCCCCGCGCCCTGCGACGGGTGACGACCTCTCCGCACGGCTGCGCGACGCCCTCGGCGACGCGGCCGGCGGTCAGGTGCACGGACTCGACCAGGCGCGGATCGAGGCGAACCTCGACGGCGCGGACGTGCACTCGCTCGAGATCGACCTCACGGGGGTGGCGTTCGTCCCCGTCCAGGGCGAAGCACCCGAGGCCCCGTCGTGGGATCCCGACGTCGTCTCCCGCGACGAGGCGGTGCTGCGGACGCTTCGCCTCGACGCGCACCCCCTGACCGCGGTCGACCTCCCGGTGGACCTGGCTGCCGAGCTGCAGGGCGTGCTGTTCGCATGGGTGGCCGGAGCCGACGGCTCCGTCGGGGCCGAGCTCGTCGAGCCGTCCGAGGACGCGCCCGTCACCGGGAACGCGCGCGTCGCGGTCTCCCGCGAGGGGCTGGCCGGCACCGTGCGCGGGCTGCTCACCGTCGCCCTGGCCGGCAACGGCATCCAGCTCACGGACTTCGACCTGCGGATCGACCAGACCGGCCCACGGGACGCCGCCATCGCGATCGGCGCGTCGATCAAGAAGGGCATGTTCCTCTCCGCGAAGATCACCGCGACCGCGTCGGCCGCGGTGGACGACGCCATGGTGCTCACCGTGGGCGACGTCCAGCTCTCCAGCGGCAACCCGATCGTCGGGGCGCTCCTCGGGACGATGAAGGGGCGCGTCGAAGAGGTCGCCGGCCGGCGGATCGACCTCGCGGGCGCGCTGCCTCCGGGCGTGCGCCTGAGCGACGTGCGGCTCGACGTCGGCGACGAGATCGTGCTGACGGCGCAGCTGGGCTGAGCCGGCCGATCACCGCGGGGCGTCGACCAGCTCCCGGGTGGACGGCGAGGGCTCGACGCCGAGCTCGCTGCGCAGGGTCCGTGCGAGGACCTGGTAGGCGCGACGGGCCTCGCACAGGTTCCCCTCGGCGAGGTGGATCGCGATGACCGTGCGGTGCGCGCTCTCGCGCAGCTCGTCGGCCCGCACCGCGGCGAGCGCGGCGTCCAGCGCCAGTCCGAAGCGCCGTTGGTCGGCCAGGTGTCGCGCGCCCTCCTCCAGCACGTGCAGGCGCAGCTGGTGGAGACGTTCACGCTCGGCGGCCAGCCACTCCTCGTCCCAGTCCTGCAGCAGCTCGCCCGCGGTGGCGTCGAAGAGGTCCGTGTCGACGTCGTCCGCCCCGAGCAGGGCCTGCGAACGCTCGACGAGCCGTGCGACGTCGACGTCGGTGCAGTCGAGCTCGACCGTGCCGTGCGCGGAGACGACGAGGCCGCGCGCCACGTTGTTGATGCGCCAGAGGCTCGTCCGCAGGCAGGCCAGCGCCCGCTGCTCGACGGTCGCCGGCCAGAGACGACCGGCGAGCTGGCTCCGACCGGTACGACCCCGCAGCGCCAGCAGCGCCACGAGCCGCTGGGCGCCCACGGGCAGCGTGACCGCCCGACCGTCGACCTCGAGCACGAACCCGCCCAGGAGCCGCAACGACACCTGCGGTGCCGGCCGGGGCGGCGGCAGTCTGCGATGTCCCTCGGTCCCCATCGGATCCCCCCTCACGGCGACGGCCAACCCGCGCGGTACGACGCGCGCCCCTGCGCACGCTCCCTCCTCTTGACAAGAGGCGTCCACCCTCGCCCTTGATACGCGCCGGGTGACGACGGCGTGACACCTGCGTGACGCCGTCGGCCCAGCATGGCGGGCATGAGCAGCTTTCCGGGCAATCCGCGGGTCCTGCCGGGCGCCGTCGTCGCCGTCGACCCTGTGAGCCCGCTCGCCCGCATCGTGGTCTTCCAGTACAACCCTGACGAGGTGACACGCCAGATCCGGCCGCGGACCCCGCCGTCCGGCGCGGGCGGCGGATCGGACGCCCAACGCATCTGGGGCGCACCGACGGAGTCCATCTCGATGACCCTCGAGCTCGACGCGACGGACGGCATGGAGGCCTCCGACCCCGTCGCGACCACCGCCGGGGTCGCACCGCAGCTCGCTGCCCTCGAGATGCTGCTGCACCCCAGCGCCGCGTCGGTGGCGATCAACACGGGGCTGCTGGCGGCCGGCACCATCGAGGTGCTGCCCCCGCAGGGACCGCTGACGGTGCTCGTCTGGGGCCCGGGCCGGGTGGTACCGGTGACCGTCGAGAGCCTGTCGGTGCGGGAGCAGGCGTTCAACCAGGTCCTCGCGCCGATCCGCGCGAGCGTCGACGTCGCGCTGAGCACCCTGACGTACGACGACCTGTCCCCCACGAACCCCGGGTTCGCCCTGTACGTGGCGCACCACGTCGCCGCCGAGGCCCTCGCCTCGGTCGCGGGAGTCACGGGCGCGGTCGGTGCGGGCGTCGAGCTGTCGGTGGGAGGCTGAGATGTCCCGCTACGACGACGTCGAGACCGCCACCCTCGAGGTGGTCGCCGCGGACGGCACCCGTCGCAGCGTGCGCTACCACCGCCGTCGGAGCCTGCCGCCCCCGGCCGGAGACGCCGGCGACGGCGCGCCCGCGCCACGCCACACCGTCGTGCCCGGCGACCGGCTCGACCTCCTGAGCTACCGGTTCACCGGTGACCCGCTGGGGTTCTGGCGCCTGTGCGACGCCAACGCGGCGCTGGACCCCGACGAGCTCGTCGACGCCGAGGCCGTCGGCACCGAGATCGTCGTGCCGCAGCCGGGGGTGGGGGGACCATGACGCTGCTGGGTGTGCACCTGACCGTGCTGGCGGGGCGGACCGTACCGGTCCCGCTGCCGCCCGACGTCACGTCCCGCGTGCGTGGCGTGACGGTCACGGAGTCGGACGCCGGCCGCTCGGCGTTCACGGTCACGCTCGACGCGGGACGCAGCGGCCCGACGGCGGCCCTCGACACGTCGCTGCTCACGTCCTCGCCGCTGCGGGCCAACGCGCGGGTCGTGGTGATGCTCACCGTGGGCGCCGTCCCGGTGGTGCTCGCGGACGGGATCGTCACCGAGACGGCGCTGACGCCCGGCAGCGCCGACACCGCTGCCGAGCTGCAGGTCACGGGCCACGACCTGTCCCTGCTGCTCGACCGGCACGAGGCCCCCACCGAGCACGTGGGCCTCGACGACATGCTGCAGGTGCTCAAGATCGCGGCACCGTACCTGCCGCAGGGCGTGGTGCCGCAGGTCGTCCCGCCGCCCGCCCTCGACCCGCCGCTGCCCATCGAGCGGATCCCCACCCAGCAGGGCACGGACTGGGAGCACCTGGAGATGCTCGCGCACTACCACGGGTACGTGGTCGCCATGGTCCCCGGCCCCGCACCCGGCACGAGCACCCTGTACTGGGGCCCGCCCGTCCGCGCCGGGGCGCCTCAGCCCGCCCTGTCGGTCGACCTCGGGCCGGACACGAACGTCACCGGCTCGCCGCGGTTCCGCGAGGACGCGCTGGGCCCCGAGCTGGTCGAGGGGCAGGTCCAGGACCCGCGGCTCGGCACCGTGGTGCCGGTGCGCACCGTGGGTTCGCTGCGCCCGCCGCTGGCCGCCCTGCCGGTGTGGGCCGTGCAGCAGCCCGACGTGCGCACGCGGCAGTACCGCGACTCGGGCGTGCCCGCGACGACGGCGCTCGCCAGGGCCCAGGGGATCACGGACTCCAGCATCGACTGCGTCGAGGCGACCGGCACGCTCGACGGCGGTGCGTACGGCTCGGTCCTGCGGCCCCGCGGGCTGGTGGGGATGCGCGGCGCCGGATGGTCGCACGACGGCCTGTGGTACGTGCGCAGGGTGCAGCACCGCGTGGCGCGCGGCAGCTACACGGCCGACTTCACGCTGGTCCGCGAGGGCTACGGATCGACCGTCCCCGTGGTGCGGGTCTGAGGAGGCAGCGGTGAAGTTCTACGGCAAGTACCGGGGAACGGTCGAGAACAACCTCGACCCGCTGCAGCTGGGCCGCGTCCAGGTGGCGTGCCCGGCGGTGCTCGGCACCGGCAGCCTGAGCTGGGCCATGCCGTGCACCCCGTACGCGGGCGACGGCGTCGGGCTGTTCCTGGTACCACCGGTGGGCGCGAACGTGTGGGTGGAGTTCGAGGGCGGCGACGCGGCGCTGCCCATCCTCGGCGGCTGCTTCTGGGGCACCGGGCAGGTGCCTGCCGCGCCGGCCGTGGCCGAGACGAAGGTGCTCAAGACGGAGCACGTGACGATCGAGGCCAGCGACCTGCCGGGCGGTGGCGGCCTGACGCTGGCGGCCGAACCTCCGGCGGTCACCCTCCCTGTCGAGATCACGGCGACGAGCTCCGGCGTGGAGATCAGCACGGGTGCGGCCTCGGTGAGCGTCACGAAGACGTCGGTGTCGCTGAACCAGGGCGCCCTGGAGGTGACGTGATGCCGGGCCTGCTGCTCACCACGACGGCCAAGGTGGCGTGCGCCCACCAGGGTGCGGCCAGCCCGTCGGCCGGGGCGCCGCGCGTCAGCCTCGGCGGAGTGCCGGCGGTGCTCCAGACCGCTCCGTACACGGTGGCGGGCTGTGCCGCACCGCCGCAGACCGGCGGTCCCGACGCCACCGGGACGTGGACCACGGGCACCACCCGGGTGACGGCGAACGGCGTGCCGCTCGCCGTCCTCACCTCCACCGGCACCTGCGCACCCACCGGGGTGCCGATGCAGGCGCAGTCGACCCAGACCCGGGTGCGTGCGACATGAGCCCGTCCGCACCACCTCCGTCGCCGCGCCGGGTCCGGGCGGCACGGCACGTCGCGTTCCCGCTCCGCATGGACGCCGGGGGCCGTACCGACGTCGTCGACGACGAGGCGTACCTCAGCGGGCTCGTCGAGCAGGTCCTGTTCACCGCGCCCGGCGAGCGCGTCAACCGGCCGGACTTCGGCAGCGGCGTCGGGCGGCTCGTCTTCGCCCCGTCCGACGACGCTCTGGCGTCGTCCACGCAGGCTCTCGTGCAAGGTGCTCTGCAGCGGTGGCTCGGCGACCTGATCCGCGTCGAGGAGGTCCACGTCACGTCCGTCGATGCTCGACTCGAGGTGCTCGTGACCTACCTGCCGTTGTACGCCACCGGTCCCGAGCAGTCCCGCACGCTGTCGGTCGGCGGCCCGGCGGGTACGCCGTGAGCGCCGTGACGTTCGCACCCACGTTCTCGGCCGCCATCGACCGGGAGGCGCGGCGTGCCCTCGTCCGCGGGCGCGCCGACCTGGACGGCGTCGACTTCGTCCAGGTGCTCTCGAACCATGACGGCAGCCCGGGCCACGTCGCGGGCGCACCCGCCCAGCGCACGCTGCTGGTCCACCTGCTCAACGGCCCCGTCCCGGGCGGGTGGGACGCGGCGACGGTGGGCGTGGCAGGGGGCGTGCGCGAGGACCCGGACCTCAACCCGGTCGGCGTCGTCTGGGCGTACGGAGCCGTGGCCGTCGCCGGGACCGCGACGACGCCGCCCACGGAGCCACTCGACGGTGTGACCGACGCCGACAGGAGCCTCGTGGAGCAGACCCTCGCCGACGACGACGTCCGCGAGCGTGCCCTCGTGGTGCGGACCGACTCCTCCGGCGACCTGTCCACGTACACGCTGCGGCTGCTGGGCGCCGGCGGCGCAGGGGTGCCCGACGGCGTCGACCCGGCCCTGGCCACCGCGTCGTTCCGGTTCGGCGTCGACTGTCCCTCGGACCTCGACTGCCAGGTGCCCGCCGTGCCGCTCCCCCCGGTCGAGGCCCTGGCGCCCGGCGACTACCTCGCGCGGGACTACGAGGCGCTCCGCACGCGCCTGCTCGACCGGCTCGCCGCGCTGATGCCCGGATGGAGCGATCGCAGCCCGGCCGACCCGGCCGTCATGGTCGCCGAGCTCTACGCCGCGGTGGGCGACCGGCTGGCCTACTGGCAGGACGCGATCGCGGCCGAGGCCTACCTCGGCACGGCCCGCCGGCGGGCCTCGGTCCGCCGGCACGCCCGGCTCCTGGCCTATGCGGTGCACGAGGGCTGCTCGGCCCGCACCCTGCTGGCCCTGACCACCGATACCGCCCTCGACCTGCCTGCCGGCACCCCGGTGGCCGACGTTCCCTCCGGGGCTGCCGGACCGGCCGCCCCACCCGGCAGCGTCGAGCCCACCACACCGGTCGAGGCGTCGGACGCGGGCCGGCTCGTGTTCGAGACGTCCACCGCCCTGCGGATCTCCCCGGCTCGCAACGCCCTCGACCTGTACGCCTGGGGTGACGACGACCACGACCTGCCGGCGGGGACCACGGCGGCGTTCGTGCGCACCCCCGCGGGGATCGACCCGGTGCTGCGTGCCGGTGACCTGCTGGTCCTCGCCGAGGTCCCCGTCGGGGGCGAGGCGCGCCTCGGTGACCCGGCCCTCCGGTTCCCCGTGCGCCTCGTGGCCGACGCCCGTCAGCACACCGACCCGCTGGACCCGGCCGGCACCGTGTGGGAGGTCCGCTGGCACCCTGCCGACGCCCTGCCGGCGCCGCTGCCGGTGTCCGAGCCCGGGACGGCGGAGGCCCGCGCGGTGGCTCTGGCGAACGTCGTGGTCGCCGACCACGGGGCGACGGTGCGGGACGAGGCCCTCGTGCCGCCGAGCGTGCCCTCCGGCATCGACTACCGGCCGCGTCTGCAACGTCCCACGCTGTCCCGCGTCGATCCCGCGATCGACCCGTCGGCACCGGCGGCCTCCCTCCTCGCTCCCGACCCACGGCGCGCGGCCGCCTCGCTCCTGCTCGACGACGGGCTGCGCACCTGGCTGCCGCGGCCCGACCTGCTCGGCAGCGACCGGCTGGCCACCCACCTGGTGGCCGAGCCCGAGCCGGGCGGGGTGACCCGGCTGCGGTTCGGCACCGGCAGGCAGGGGCGCCGCCCCGCGGTCGGGACGAGTCCCCTGGCCACGTACCGGGTCGGTACGGGGACCACCGGCGACGTCGGCCCTGACCGGTTGGTGCGGCTGCTGGTGCGCCCCGACGGTTCCGATCCCGTCGGCGGGGCCGGCGTGCAGGTCTGGAACCCGGTCGCGGCATCCGGGGGCCGGGAGCCCGAGCCTCTGGAGCAGGTGCGTCAGCTCGCCCCGGCGGCGCTGCGCACCCAGCACCGGGCGGTCACCTCGCAGGACTACGCCCGGGTCGCGGAACAGCATCCCGGGACCCAGCGGGCGGTGGCCCGACGGCGGTGGACGGGGTCGTGGTACGCGCAGGCGGTCACGCTCGACCCGGTGGCGGCGCGCGACGACGACCCGGTGCTGCGCGCCGAGGTGCTGGCCGCGCTCGAGGTGCGGCGCATGGCCGGGGTGGACGTGACGCTCGAGCGGCGCCTGCACGTGCCGCTGGAGATCGTCGTGGGTGGCTGCGTCGAGCCCGGCTACCTGCCCGGTGACGTCGTGGCACGGCTGCGCGAGGTCTTCTCGGCGAGCCGGCGCCCGGACGGCGGCCACGGGTTCTTCCACCCGGACCGATTCACGTTCGGGCAGTCGCTGGCGGCGTCGGACGTGGTGGCGGCCGCGATGGCCGTCGACGGCGTGGCCTGGGTCGAGCTGCGCCGGTTCGCGCGTGCCGCGGCGTCGCGATCAGAAGCGGCGCAGAGCCTGCGGACGGCGGAGATCGTCATGGCGCCGCGCGAGCTGCTGCGCTGCGACTCGGACGCGAACCGGCCGGAGGCGGGCCACATCGAGTTCGCGCTGGGAGGCAGGCCGTGAGCGCCGACGACGTGCCCTACGAGCCGTACAATCCGCCCGGTCAGAGCGAGCTCGCCTGGCGGGTGTCCCCGCACGGCGCGACGCTGGAGCGGCTGCGCGCCGCCCTGGCGGACGGCGACCACCTGCCGCCGGTGCGTTCGCTCGCGACCCGCAGCGCCCGCGATCCCGCGGTCGCGCTGCTCGACGCGTGGGCGGTGGTGACCGACGTCGTCTCGTTCTACACCGAGCGCGTCGCGACGGAGGGCCTCCTGCGCACCGCGACGGAGCAGCTCTCGGTGCGCGCTCTGGCCCGCACCCTGGGATACGAGCTGCGCCCGGGCGTCGCGGCGCAGGTCGAGCTCGCGCTGGAGGCCGAGACCGCCCCCGGCGCGCCGGCGTCCGTCGTGGTCCCCGCGGGTACGCCCGTGCAGACGGTGCCCGCCCCCGAGTCGCTCCCCCAGGTCTTCGAGACCACGGGTGAGGTCGTCGCGCGGGGGGTGTGGAACACGCTGGCGGTGCACGACCGCGTCCCCCAGACGCTGGGCTTCGGCACCGTCGACGTGTGGCTGACCACGACGACGTCGGGCGTGGCCCTCGGTGACCGCCTGCTGGTGGTGGGCGCGGAACGGCGTGCGGTCTCCCCCGGCGACCCGCACTCCGCCGACCACGAGCGGTGGGACTTCCGGAAGGTCACCGCGGTGGACGTCGCCCCGCCGGAGGCGCCCGGCTGGACCCGGTTGCAGCTGGACCGTCCGATCGGCTACCGCAGGGCGCGTCCGCTCGTCGCCCGGGAGGACGTGCGGGTCTACCGCCTGGCGACCCGGTCGTCGCTGTTCGGGTGGAACGCCCCGGACCCCGGGCTCCTCCAGGGCCGGCAGGACGGCTGGGACGACTACGACCTGCCCGCGGGCGGCCGGGAGCTCGAGATCGACGGGGACGCGGCCGCCATCTCCCCCGGCTCGTGGATGGTGCTGGAGCAACCCGGCCGCACGGAGTCGTACCGGGTCACCGACGTCGTGCCCGACGGCGCGACGAAGTTCGCGCTGTCGGGCCGGCTCACGCGCGTCACGGTGGACACGCCGGAGGGCCTGGCCGCCTTCCGACGGAACAGCGTGCTGGTGCACGCGGTCAGCACGGAGCTGCCCGCAGCATGGATGCCGCGTCCCGACGCGGTGGGGGCCGGCGACCCCGGCACCGGGCACACGCTGGAGCTGACGGCCACCGACCCTCCGCTGGACCCCGAGCGGCTCGTGCTGGTGGCGGGCACCACCACGGCGGGCGACGAGCAGGTCGAGGCGACCACCGTCGTCGCGGTCGACCAGGTGAGCACGCCGCCCGGCGGCGGTGGAGCCCCGGGGCAGGTGGTCCAGCGCGTCACGCTCGAGCCGCCGCTGCGCCACGACTACCTCCCGGGCACGGTGCGCGTGCACGGCAACGTGGCGCACGCGACGCACGGCGAGACCGTGGACCAGGTGCTGGGCTCGGGCGACGGGCGCGCCGAGTTCGCCTCGTTCCTGCTGCGCCGCCCCCACCTGACGTACGTCCGCACGACGACGAACGCGACCGGGGCGGCGGCCGCGCTCGAGGTCCTGGTCGAGGGTGTCGCGTGGACCGAGGTCGGGTCCTTGCACGACGCCGGACCCACCGACCAGGTGTACGTGGTGCGCCAGGACGACGACGGCCTGTCCACGGTGACCTTCGGCGACGGGACCCACGGCGCACGGCTGCCCACCGGCACCGAGAACGTGCGCGCCGTCTACCGGGTCGGGATCGGCGCCGACGGCGCGGCGGAGCCCGGGCAGGTGTCGTTACCGGTGCGCAAGCCACGAGGGATCGCGCGGGTGCGCAACCTGGCGCCCTCCCGCGACTGGGCACCGCCCGAGGACCTCGAGTCGGCCAGGGCGAACGCGCCGCAACGGGTGCGCACGCTCGACCGGGTGGTGTCGGTGGACGACTACGCGGACTTCGCCCGCACCTACTCCGGCGTCGGCCGGGCCCGGGCGGACCTGGTGTGGGACGGCCGCCGCGAGACGGTCGTGGTCTCGGTGCTCGCCGCCGACGGCGGACCGGCGTCCGGCTCCCTGCTGGCCGACCTGGCGGCGACGATCGGTGCCGCCCGTGACGTGCGCGCCCCGCACGTGGTGCTCCCCGGCGAGGTGCTCGACGTCGGGGCACGGCTGAGCGTCCAGGCCCACCCGCGTCACGAGCCCGAGACGGTGCGCGACGCCGTCCGGTCGGCCCTGCTGACAGAGTTCGGTGATCTCCCGCTCGCCACGCCCGTGG
Organism: Isoptericola maris; assembly: GCF_048065335.1. Lineage (NCBI taxonomy): Bacteria > Bacillati > Actinomycetota > Actinomycetes > Micrococcales > Promicromonosporaceae > Isoptericola > Isoptericola maris. The sequence continues at coordinate 218,432 of NZ_JBLUNY010000005.1, forward strand.
CGGCGTCGCAGGTGCTCGTGACCGCCGCGGCCGTCGACGGGGTCGTCGCCGCCACCGTGCCGCAGCTGGTCGCGCTCGGTGCCACCGCCGTCGGTGACGACCTGCTGGTCGCCGCCGCCGCCCGATGGGCCCGGGACGCCCTGCTGGCCGCTCAGGCCCTGCGGCTGACGGCGCTCGACGTGGAGGTGACCTCATGACCAGGTCCGCGCGCGAGGCCGCCGTCACGCCGGAGCGTCGTGCGGAGCGCACCGCCTACCTCGCCTCGCTGCTGCCCGCCCACGTCCGCGAGCGTGATGAGGCCGCCGGCGGTCTGCTGCACGCGCTGCTGGAGGCGGTCGCGGGTGAGCTGGCCGTCGTCGAGGACGACCTGCAGCGCCTGTACGACGCCTGGTTCGTGGAGACCTCACCGGAGTGGGTGGTGCCGTACCTCGGCGAGCTCGTCGGTGTCACGGGCCTGCCCCCGGACCTGGGCGACGCCGGACCTGGGCGCCGGGCGGTCGTGGCCAACACGATCGCGTACCGGCAGCGCAAGGGCACGGTCGCCGTGCTCGAGCAGGTGGTCCGTGACGTCACCGGGTGGCCGGCGATGGCCGTGGAGCTCTACCGGCTGCTGGCCACCACGACGCACGTCAACCACGTGCGCACGGACCGCCCGGCGTGGGCGTCGCTGCGCAGCGCGGCCGACGTCGAGCTCGCCTCCCCGCGGCTCGCGTCCGGGGCGCTGACGAGGACGGCCCGCACCGGGGAGGTGCGCGCCGTCGCCCCGGGCCCGACAGGTGGCCGGGGCCGCTACGGCATCCCGAACGTCGGCGTCTTCGTGTTCGGCCTCCAGGTCTACGACGCCGTCGCCCAGCCGGCCCACCGCGACGACGACGGCGTGGTGACGACCTGGCACACCCACCCGCTGGGGCTCGACCAGCCACTGTTCGCCCCGCCGGCCGTCGAGGAGTCGGTGGAGCACCTCGCCGGCGAGGCCGACCTGCCCGTACCGTTGCGTCCCCGCCGGTTCCTCACCGCCCTGCGAGCGGCCCGCGCCGGGCAGCCGGGCGAGCCCGTCCCGGTGGCGGTGCGCGTCGAGGACGGTGCCCCGCTCGCCCCGGACCGGATCCGGGTGTGCGGGCTGGAGGACCTGGCGCCGACGGACGGCTGGCAGGTGATGGTCGACGTCGTGACCGGACGCCTGCACCCGTACCTCGACGGCGCCGCCGGCACCCCGGGCGCGCTGCACGTCGACCACGCGTACGGCGCGGTGGCGGACGTGGGCGCCGGCACGCAGGACCGCAGCGGCGCGCACGAGGACACGCTCGCCGCGGACGCGTTCATCGGTGACACCGACCGCGGCGGCGCGGCCGTCCTGGGCGTCCAGAGCCAGGTGGCGGTGCGGTCCGTACCACCGCCGCAGGCCGGCGAGCCGGACCTGGAGGTGTCCGTGGCGGACGCCGTCACGACCGTCGCGGACACCTGGGCGGACCCCGGGAGCACGGGCGGCACCCACGTCGTGTCCGTGGGTGACTCCGAGGAGTACGCCGGGGTCGGCATCGACGTCCCCGCCGAGACGCGGCTGGTGGTCGTCGCCGCCTCCTGGCGCGGTCGCAGGCTGCTCTCGGGAGACGTCGAGGCGCCCGTGCCCGGCGTGTACTCCCCCGAGGGCCTGCGCCCCCGGGTGGTGGGCGACGTCGTCGTCACGGGCGCCGCGGGCAGCTCGGTGCTGCTGGACGGCCTGGTGGTCTCCGGCGACGTCGTGGTGAGACCCGGCGACCTGGGATCGCTCACCCTCGGCCAGTGCACCGTGGCCGGCCGGGTCCGGGTCGAGGCCGACGAGGCGGTGGGGCCGGAGGCGGCGAACCGTGGCCTGACCGTGACCCTGCGACGCAGCGAGGTCGGCGGCGTCGACCTCGCGCCGACCGTCCCGCGGCTGCGGATCACCGACGGCGTCGTCGACCCGGCCCTCGCGCCCACCGGCCCCGTCGAGGCGGTCGACGCGGCGGGCGCCCACGCGGCCGTCGCCGGGACGACGCTGCTCGGTGACCTGCGGTGTCGCGTGCTCGAGCTGACGTCCAGCGTGTGCGACGGCGTCGCGAGCGTCGTGGACGCCCAACGCGGCTGCACCCGCTACTCCTACCTGGGCCCCGGCTCGCGCACTCCGCGACGCTACCGGTGCGTGCCGCCGTCGGACACCACGACGACCGACGCGCCGTCGTACGTCTCGACGGTGCCGGGATCGCCCTCCTACGCCGCGCTCGCGCCGAGCGCACCGGCCTCGATCCGCCGCGGCGGCGAGGACGGTGCCGAGATGGGCGTGCACCACCACCTCCACCGGCCGGGGCGGATCGACGCGGCGCGACGTCTCGTCGCGCCGTACGTCCCGGCCGGGCTGCAGATCGCGATGTTCGGGAGCTGACCATGCACGCAGACCTCACACGATGGACCTTCGACCCGGCGCTCGGCTACCGCTCGGTGCTCATGCAGCAGGGCCGGGTGCTCCTCGACGCGGAGTGGAACGAGCAGGCCGCGATCACGGCGCACCACGACCAGGTGCGCACCACCGACGTCGTCGGCCCGGCAGGCGGTCCGGAGCCCGACGACGGCGGACCGGGACCGTTCGCGCTGGTCTCGCTCGCGGACGGGGCCCCGCCGGCGGGAGCGGCCTGGTCGGACCTCGCGGTGACGCCCGGGCGGTACTACGTCGACGGGGTGCTCGCGGCCGCCTCCCCGAACCCGGACACCGCCGCTCCCGGCGCCTGGCCCCTGGCGAACCAGCCGCACCTGCGCACCATCGGCGCCGGCGTGGTCGCCGACCCCGGCCTGGCCGAGCCCGAGGACGACGGCCGGTACGCGGCCTACCTGGAGGTGTTCGACCACCTCGTCACCGCGGACGAGCGCCCGCAGCTCCTGGAGTCCGCACTCGGCGGCCCCGACACCGCCGTACGCGCGCAGACGGCCTGGCAGGTGCGCCTCGACCCGCTCGACGGCGAGGTGTGCTCCGATCTGACGGCCGCGGCACCGGCCGCACCACGGCGGATGGTGGCGGCGCTGCGCGAGGCGGACGACGACGTCGACCCGTGCCGGATCGTGGGCGGCGGCGGGTACCAGCGCCTCGAGAACCAGCTGTACCGGGTCGAGGTGTTCGACGTGGAGCCGACGCCACGCTTCGTGTGGTCGCGCGAGAACGGTTCGGTGGTGGCCGGGCTGCTCGACCTCGACGTGTCCACGGCGACCGGGGCAGACTCCGCGCTGAGCATCGATCGCCCTGGCCGCGACGACGAGCTGTCGATCCGCCAGGGCGACCTGGTCGAGGTGACGAGCGCCGACCGCAGGCTGCGAGGGCTTCCGGGTCTCCTCGCCAGCGTGGTCGCGGTGGCAGACCTGGTGCTGCACGTCGCGTGGGCCGACGCCGCCCCGACGTCGGTCGCAGCACTCGGCCGGGCGCCCGTGGTGCGGCGGTGGGACGGCGGGCCGAGCCCGCTGCGCACCACCTCGACCGACCTCGAGGGCGGCATCACGGTGCGGTTCCCGTCCGGCGGCACGCCGCAGGTCGGAGACTTCTGGCTGGTCCCGGCCCGCACGGCGCGGCTCGCGTTCGGCGTCACGGCCCGGCAGGGCACGCTCGAGTGGCCGTGGGACGCGCCGGACCCGCAGCCGCCGAACGGTCCGGCACGCCACCGCACGCCGATCGGCATCCTGGAACGCTCCGGCGGCACCTGGTCGCTGGACTCGGACTGCCGACACCTGTTCCCGCCGCTGACCCGCATGGCGGCGATCGACCTCGTCGGCGGTGACGGCCAGGAGGCCATGCCCGGCGACGAGCTGGACGAGCCCGTCCGCGTCGTCGTGCGGCAGGGCGGGGTGCCGGTCGTCGGCGCACCGGTGCGCTTCACCGCCGCCGGTGGGACGCTGCGCGACGCGAGCTCCGGCGACCCGCTGGGTGGGTCCGGGGTCACGCAGACCGGTCCCGACGGCGTGGCCGCCGTCCGCTGGACGCTCGACGAGGGCGCCGGGACCACGCAGACGCTCACCGCCGTGCGTCTCGACGACACCGACACGGAGACCGGGACCGCCGTCGTCGTCACCGGGCGGCTCAGCGTGGCCCGGCAGGTCGCGTGGGATCCGGCGTGCGAGGGCTTCGCGAGCACCCGCACGGTGCAGGAGGCGCTGTCGCAGGTGGTGACCACGCCCATGCTGCGCCTCCTCGGCGGTGATGGCCAGGAGGTCCACAGGACCGGGCAGACCGTGCCGCAGCTGGTCCGCGTGGTCGTGGACAGCCCGTGCGGGCCGGTCACCGCGAAGGTCGTGGCGCGCGGGTCGGACGGCGCGCGCGTGGCGGGGGTCGAGGACGGCTCGGCGGTCCCGCCGTCCCTGCCCGACGACGTCACGGAGGTGGCGGTGTCAGAGACGGACCGCGCAGGGGTCGCCGCGTTCGTCTGGCAGCCGCGGCTCGGCGACGGCACGCGCGAGCGGGGCCCGAGCGACGTCCTGACGATCACCCTCGCCGAGACGCCGGAGGCTGCCGCCGTGCAGGTCTCGGCCCGGCTCGACACGGCCGACGCGCGCACACCCGGCCTGCACGTGACAGGCGTGTCGTTCCTGGACGGCGGCGCGTTGCGGAACGACACGCTCGTCCAGACGAGTGCCATCTCCTCCGGAGTCGTCATCGACCTCGACGGCGAACCCCTGCCGACCAGCGTGCAGGGCAAGCCCGTGGCGCGGCTGCTGCTGGACCTGCCGTGGCCGACACCGGCCCTCGGCAACGACTTCGACCTCGGCACGACCTTCGCCACCCAGACGATCACGCTCGACGGCGAGACGAGCGCTGACGCCCGCCAGATCGTCTGGCAGCCGAACGACGGGCTGGGCGACGTGCTGGCGCGGGTCCGCGACCAGGTCCTGAAGTGGCAGGAGTCGGGTCAGGTACCGGACGGGACGCTGCCGCTGCGGATGCGATTCCAGCTCGACGGCTGGGCGGTGGTGGCTGCCGACGACCCGGCCCTGCACGTCAACGGCCAGGCCACGGTGGCCATGGACGACGGTCGCAGCGCCCTGGTGTTGCCGACCACCGACGAGGTCACCGGTGGCCGCTTCGAGACGTGGTTCTGGTTCGGCCGGCAGCGCCTCGTCGTCCCACCGGTCATCGTCGACGACTTCGAAGGCCGCACGCGCGGGTTCGTCGAGCGGAGGGCGATCGAGGCCGGGCTCGAGCTGCGGGTCGAGGAGATCGATGCGCCGGGCGTGCGTGGCGGCACGGTCGTGTCGACCGAACCGGCACAAGGTGCCGAGCTGCCGCCCGGCGAGCTGCTCACGATCCGCGTGGCCCGCGGTGTGAACGGCTGAGGTCGTCGTCATGGGCGGCGCCCTCGCGATGCACCCCGGCGGGACCGAGCGCGCCGTCGACACCTCGACGCCCGGTCCGGCACCTGCGCCGGCACCGGCCCGCGACCCCGCCGGCAGCGCCGTCGCGGACCATGATGTCGCCGGCGTCCGGCCCACCCGGGCAGGCGCTCCGGCCGGGCCCGGCGTCCGCGAGCTCTCGTCCGGCCGGTCAGTTCGTGAGATCGGCATCGTCAGCAGCTCGGGCGGTGTCCGGCTGCGCGAGCAGCCGTCGACCTCTGCGGACGTGCTCGGTCACCTGCCGCTCAACACGCACCTCTTCGTCGACTCCGAGAGGCGGGGCTGGTTCTTCGTCGGTCTGAACGACGGGCGCATCGGGTACTGCGCGGCCGAGTACATCAAGACAGACCTTCCGGAACCGAACGCCAACCTGTACCAGGTCCGGTCCGGGGACACGGCGTTGGGGATCTCCCTGCGTCACTACCCGGGTGCCGCCGTCTGGGGAAGTGATCACCGCTTCTTCATCAACGCGCTCGTCCACGTCAATGCCGGGCCAGGACTTCGGGGGATCGACAAGCCTCGTGCCGATGCGAGCTGGGCCGAGACGCAGGTCCGGGCCGGATACTGGATATGGATCCCGAGCCTGCCCTTCCTGCGCAGCCTGCGAGACCGCGTCTCCTCGGGATCGATCAGCTACGAAGCGTGGGACGCGGTCAAGACGGCGGCTGCTGCCGTCGCCGACTTCGTCATCGGGACGGGGGCCTTCATCGTCGGGCTCCTGCACGGGGCGCTCGAGTCGCTGTGGGATGTGCTCGCCGGCGTCGTCGGACTGGTCACCATGGTGTGGGACGTGCTGCGGAGCGTCCTGACCGGAAGTCTCCTGTCCGATGCCCGAGGACTCTGGAACGACATCAAGAACCTCGACTGGGGCGAGCTCGTCGAAGGGTGGATCGATCAGTTCGACCGGCGCTGGAACGCGTCGTCCGTCGCCAGCAGGTGGCACTTCCGTGGATGGGTCACGGGCTACGCCGTCATGGAAGTCCTCATGCTGGTCCTCTCCGGGGGGATCATCAGCGGCATCAAGTGGGTGGGCAAGGCGGCGAAGCTGGCCGGGGTCCTGGCCGCGATCCCGCGCGTGGCGAGGGCCGCGGCAGCGTTGCGCCGGAGCCGGCGCGCGGCGCAGCTCGCCCGGAGGCTCCGGCGCAGCGACGGGACACCCGGCGGTACCGGGGGCGGTGCGCCCCGACGCTCCCGGGGTCACACCGCCGAGGGTGTCGGAGACGACTTCACGCACGGCCCTCTGCCGGAGGTGGCGGACGACATCCCGGTGCAGACCAGGCGGGGGCCCAGCCGCTCCGAGGCCGAGACGCTGGAGGACTACGCCGACGCCATGCGACCCACCGGCCCGGGGAGCAGGCGCAGCCCAGCGTCCTCCGCGGCACGCGAGAGCGGAACGGGAGGGGCCCACATCCGCGAGAACCTCTACACCGGAACGACCCAGACGCGGGTCACCCGAAACCTCGTCCGGCACGGTGTCCTCGAGGTCACCGAGGACACCCTGCGGGTGCTCGACCCCGACAGATACCTGCGTTGGCTGCGTCGTGCCTACCGACGGCACGGTGGCGCCCACCTCGACCCGCGGGTGGAGGCGGCCGTCCGGCGCTACGTCCAGAGCGACGACCGGCTCCCCACGGTCGGCGTGAACCCGGCGGCCCGCGGATCGAGCCGTGCGGGGTCGCTGCCGGGGACGCACGCCGAAGTCCTCGCGGTCAACGACGTCCTCGCCAGCGGTGGATCGGCGCGGGTCGTCGTCGCCACGGTGCGCCGGACCGGCGGTCACTTCGCCGCATGCCTCCACTGCGGCGGCATCCTCCGAGAGCTCCGGCGCTCCATTCCCGAGCTGCGCATCGCGACCGGGTCGGCCAGGTGAGATCGGCCCCGAGCCGGCACCCGCCCCGCGGTTCTCGGTCGAGACCCGCGCTCACGGCAGCGGAACCCCGTAGAGCCGTGCCCAGTTCTTCCAGTCGAGCATCTGGTGGGCCGCATGCTCCGCGCTACCCGCCTGCCGGGAAGCCTCACCGGAGACGGTGCTCTGCGTCCGCGACGCGTTCGACGACCCGCGGCCGCCCCCACCTCGCACGGCCGGGTCGGTCGCGGGCAGCGCTTCCCGGTTCGCACGCGGGTCGTCGGCCGGGCGGGCGCCGTTGTCCCGCATCCAGCGCTGGAGCGCCGCCGCGAGGGACTCCCCCTCGACCTCTCCCGCGTAGTCGTCGCCGAACTCCGCCCCGGCGGCGTTGCTGGGGATGTCCTCCGGGGAGAAGCCGCTGCGGTAGTCGTCGCCCCACTCCGTGGCCCACTGGAACATCTCGTTGGCGAGACCGAGGCCCTCCGCCACCACGCTGCCCGTCGACGCGGCATAGCTCGCCGCCGCCCCGAAGTGCCGCACGTCCACCCAGCCGTAGGTGTCGCAGTAGAAGTACCGGCCGACGTTGCCGCCGTGGGCGTCGCTCAGCTCGTCGAGGACCTGGCCCACCGTCCGTCCGGCCGAGTGGTCGCGGACCCATTGCACGACGTCGTCAGCGTCCGTCGTCCCGGCCTGGTTCGGGGCTCGGTGCAGCACGGGTGTGCCCGACGGCGCACGGCCCGCCGCGCCGTCCCTGACGGCCGGCAGGTGGGCGCCCACCGGCAGCCCGACGGAAGCTCGTGACGCGACCCGGTTCGCCTGGGCCTCGGCAGCGGGACCGTCCGAGGTCGAGCCGCTGCGCTGCTGGACCACGTGCGCCGCCTCGTGGGCCGCCAGCTCGACGGACGCGTCGCGCGGCATCGACACCCGGTCACCCTGCGTGAAGGCGTGCGCCCGCACCCGCCGTCGCGTCTCGGCGTCCGAGGACGTGTCGCTGACCCGGATCCGGCGGAGGTCGTGGCCCGCGAACAACGGTTGCAGCCGATCGAGGTGCGGCAGACCTGCGCTGCCTGCCGAGGTCCTCGCGGCGACGTCCTCGGCCGTCTCGCGCCGACCACGCCCCCTCATCGCGCCGCACCCGCCCGCGGCCGCGCCGCCGACCAGGCCACGCGCCCGGACTTGCCGAGCTCCCAGCGCACCGCCCGGGCGAGGTGCTCCGTCTGCAACGGCCCGCCGTCGTCGGCGGCGAGGTATGCGGCCTGCAGCGCGGCGGAGGTGATCCCGCCGCCGGACAGGTCGGCCTCGGCGAGACGGTCGAGGTCGAGGTCGCGTCGTGGGACGGCGTCGGGCAGCGCCTGCTCCCACATCCGGCGACGCGCCGTGCGGTCCGGGTAGGGGAACGTCACGACGGCGGAGAGCCTGCGTGTGAACGCCGGGTCGAGGGCGCTGCGGGCGTTGGTGGTCAGCACCGCGAGCCCGCCGAACGCCTCCATGCGCTGCAGCAGGTACCCGACCTCCACGTTGGCGTAGCGGTCATGGCTGTCCTTGACCTCGGAGCGCTTGCCGAACAGGGCGTCGGCCTCGTCGAAGAGCAGCACCATACCGCCGTCCTCTGCCGCGTCGAACAGCCGGGCGAGCCGCTTCTCGGTCTCGCCGATGTACTTGTCGACCACCTGGGACAGGTCGACGTGCACGAGGTCGAGCTGCAGGTCGTGGGCGATCACCTCGGCGGCGAACGTCTTGCCGGTACCGCTGTCGCCCGCGAAGAGCGCGGCCGTTCCCCGCCCACGCGAGGACAGGGCACCGAACCCCCACTCGTCGAGGACCTTCGGGCGGTGCCGCACGGCTGCGGCCAGGGCGTGCAGCTGGTCGAGCTGCGCCTCGGGCAGCACCAGCCGGTCCCAGCCCGCTCGCGCGACGCGCACCTGGGCGAGCCCGCCCACGTCGCCTCGCGGCCGACGACGGCACGCGGACCACAACGGACGCCCGGCCGCGACCTCGAGCGCCACGGCGTCGACGTCACCCACCGCCAGGTCGAACGCTCCCGCGGCGGCCGCCACCTCGTCGTCGGGCACGACGGCGCCCGCTTCGTCGAGCGCGCCGGCCAGCGTGGCGCGCCGCTCCCCCGCCCCCAGCCGGGGCACGTCGACGACGGGCAGCCCGAGCCGTTCGAGCGCGGACGTGGCAGACCCGCCGTCGCCGAGGAGCACCACCGGTGCGTCGCTGGCGACGAGCGTGCGGCCGAGAGCACCGGGTGGTGCGGACGTGTCGAGGTCGACCAGCCAGGCGACCCCGCCCAGCACGGTCTCGCGCACCAGCCGCCGCACGAAGCGCTCCAGGTCGCCCGCAGCCGGCGGCAGGTCACCGGCGCCGAGCAGGCGCGGGGCGAGCCCCACGGACGCGCACGCCGCGGCAGCGACCGCCCGCGTGGTGCGGGGTTGCGGGCCGCGCAGCACGACGGGTCCGGACGCGGTCCAGCGTGCTGCCACCTCTGCGGCGACCGCGGACTGCGTCGGCGAGAGCCGGACGGGCACGGTGACGGGATGGCTGAGCACCTCCAGCCGCTCGTCGAGGGCGTCGACCCCGGCGAGCCGGTGCACCACCTGCTCGTCCGGGAGGAGGGGTCCGGCGACGACGGCGGTCGGGTCCGCCGGGCGCAGCAGCTCCCAGCGGCGCAGCGGCGCCTCGGGGACGAGCGCGTCCCAGTGCGCACCCGGCAGGTGCTCCAACGCGGCCGCGAAGCTCAGTCGTGGGCTGCCGGTGCGGTCGCTGAGCTCGCGGCCGACCGCACCGACGAGGTCCGGGCCGCAGGCCAGCAGCAAGGTCTGTCGTTCGAAGGTGCTGAGCCCGAACCCGGTCTCGATCTCGTCCAGCGGGCCGGGTGCCGTCTGCCCCGCGCGCAACCGGTCGAGGCGTGCCTGGGCCGGGCCGACGTCGGCGCCGGCCAGGATCGCACGCACCACGTCGAGCTCGCCGACCACGAGGTCGCGGACCTGCTCCGGCGCTGCCACCGTCGACGCCTCGCTCACGGCAGCGTCACCGAGGGTCCGTCGTAGGTGTCGCCGGACATGGTGGGCAGGCTCGCCACTCCGTCGACCGTGACCCGGACCATCCACGTGCCCGGCGTGAGCGCGGCGAGCGGCACGTCGAGGCGGTCGAGGGGAGGTCCCGCCTCGGGCACCGGTCCGGTGTGCTCCTCCACGAGCGCCGGGTCGGCGTCGTCCCCGCCGGCGACGCGGGCGAGGCTGACGGTGGCGCGCTGCCCGGCTGCCACGGGCGGCGTCACCGGCACCTCGACGTGCGTCCCGGTGGTGGTGGGCGTGCCGACGTCCGGCCGCACCACGAGCGGCAGGGTGTCGGAGCGACCGAGCACGCGGACGGGCTCCCCGGGCGCGCCGGGCGCCGCCTCGTGGACGACCTGGACCCCATGGACCCCCGCGCGCACGGCGTCGGTGAGGGTCACGGCGAGGCGATCCGTACGCGACGAGGGGTCCGGCGCGAGGCGTTCACCGGCCACCCGAACGGCGGTCCGGGCGCCGAGCAGGCCGCGACCGGTGAGCACGAGCATGGCCCCGGTGACCGCCGGACCGCCGCCGGCGACGGCGACGGCGTCGAGCAGCACGCGGCTGAACGGCCGGACCGCGAGTGCGCGGCTCGCGACGGGCATCGGCGTGCGGACCGGCAGCCCGGCCTGGAGGAGCACCACGGTGGCGGTGTACGTCTGGGACAGGAGATAGGGGGTGCCCAGGACGCCCCACAGCTTGGACAGCTCCTCGAGCGGCAGCGGGGTCGGGGTGATCTTGACCGCCTCGTCCTGGTCGGCGAGGTCCGCAGCGTCGAGGAAGTCGGTCGCCTCGGTGTCGAACGTCGCCACCGCGTCCTGGATCACCGACTTGGTCAGCACCGGGGTGGCCGCGAGCGCCAACGTGCTCCTGGCGAGCAGCCGCTGCGGTTCGAGGGCCTCCTCGTCTCCGTAGGCGGTGACGAGGTAGTGCAGGTCGAGTGCGGCGGCGGGTCGCCGGGCGAGGCTGCCGTCCGGGTGCCGCGTGGGCAGGCCGTCGAGGTTCCAGGCGTGGTTGGGCGTGACCTGGTAGAGGTACACGTTCAGCCCGGCGGCGACCTCGCCGACGTTGCCGAGCTCGGCGACCTGGGCGGGTCGCAGCGTGGTGACGTCGGCGCCGCCGACCGGTGCGGGTTCGTCGCCGAGCGACTGGTGCAGCACGTAGCGGACGGCCGAGGTGACGGCCGCGACGGCCAGCGTGTTGCTCATCGACGCCACCTGCTCTCCTGCCGGGCGAGGTAGGCGGTGTGGTCGTCGCGTGCAGGAGCCGGCGAGCGCGGGGCAGGGGCGGGCTGCGGGTCTGGCCGGTGCACGTCGACGCGGTCGATGTGCAGGTGGACCTCGCCCTGGGCGGGCACGTCGACGGGGTCGAGCCCGACGGTCGGCCTGTCGGATCGCCGCTGGACGTCTCCCAGCGCGCTCCGCGAGGGCACCGCGACGAGACGGCCGGCCTCGTGGCGGGACAGGGCGCCGTCGGCGGCGAGGGCAGGCGCGAGGTGGGCGAGGAGCTCGTCGCGGCTCACGGTGCGGACCCCGGTGGAGCGCTCGGCGCTGGACTCGGTGCGGACCTCCGCGATGGGCTCCGTACCGACTCCGGTGGTGGGGCGGGTGGTGGGCTCGGCGGTCGGTCCCGTGCCGTGGGCGGGCGCCGGGCCAGGGCGCCCCGGGTCGGTCCGGTCGGGCAGCGGACCGCGCGCGCCGTCGGGCGGTCGTCGGCTCGGCGCCGCCGCGGCCGGGACGGTGACCGGGACCGACGGCGCGGCATCCTGCCGGGGTGCCGGCACGCGGCGCGACGGCGGAGGCTGGTGCGCAGCAGGCGGAGTCGCGAGGGCGGGGCGCCTCGGCTCCGTCGGACCGGAGGTGCCCGGTGCCGTGGCAGGGCGCGGCTCGTCACGGCCCGGATCGCCCGGCACGGCGGGCGGCGCCGGGTCGGCACCAGCACCAGCACCAGCGCCGGAAGACTGGGACACTGCGGCGCGAGGTGCGTCGGTACCGGCGGCAGGGCGGTGGCGCACGGTGTCGGTGGACCGGGAGTCCTGGGTCGGGTCCAGGTGCTGCACGTCGCCACGCTCTGCGGCGGGTGTGGCATCGGGAGCGTCGACGGCCCGTGGTCCCGCCGGTGCCTCGAAGCGGCCGCTGCGTCGCACGGTGAGCGCCGGCCCGGCGGAGGCTCGGCCGACGAGCCGGTCGAAGACGCTCATCGGAACCGCGCCCCGTGGCGGGCCTGCTCCAGGTAGGCGGCGCGGCGGGCGTCGGGCAGGGCGAGCACCTCGCGCTCGGACCACCCGTAGACGGAGGCGAGCTCGGCGACCACGGCGATCACCCGGGTGGCGTCGTCGGCGACGCGGTCCGTGAGCAGCTCGACGAGGTCGACCGCGGCCGTCACCTCGGCGCCGCACGCCGGGCAGTCGAGGTGCACGCTGGTGTCCGCGGCCCCGGCGAGACGTTCGGCGGTCTGCTCCACCGCCGCGAGCACGTCCGGGTCGCGGACCGGCTCCTGCATCGTGGCGCCCACGGTGGCCTCGGAGTCCCAGCGCACGCACCGCCGACTCAACGCCTCCCCGGGGTCGGGTGCCGACAGCGCGGCCAGCACGTCCGCCGTCGTCGGCGCACGGACGACCGCACCGGGCACCCGGACCTCGGTCGACGGTGCCGGGTCGGTGGTGGCCGCGAGGTCGCCAAGCATCAGGGGCACGTCGAGGGACGTCCGGCAGCCGGGGCAGTCCACGACCGTGCCCAGCACGGGGCCGGCGCGGGTCCGCAGCTCGTCCAGCGCCACCGCGGCCGCTCGTGCGAGCGGCAGCTCGGCCGCGGTGTCCAGGTCCGGCGCCTCACCCCGGGCGTGGAGCAGCGCCGCCCCGCGGGACGCCGTCGCCACGCCCGACAGCGCCTCGTCGAGTGCCAGAGTGGCGCAGTCGTCGGACATCACGCCTCGAGCTTGGGCTCGGTGGGTTCGTGGATGGCGGCGTCGCGCTCCCAGCCCTCGTTCTCGAGCTTGAGCATCGCGATGGCGACGCCGTTGGCGTTGGCGTCCAGCTCCGGGACCGGCTGGTACTCCGAGACCCAGCAGCGGTAGACCTTGTAGGCGAGCGCCAGCTGCCCGGCCTCGTTGTAGACCTCGATGATGATGTCCTTGCGGAAGTCCGCCAGGGACGACTCGGCGCCGAGACCCGCGCCGAAGCCCCAGACCTTGTCGGACCACTTCTCGAACTCGGGGTCGTGCGTGACGCCCCGCTCGAGGGTGACCGCCTCGTACTCGGTCCGGCCGGGCGACTTGCGGCTGCTCGACGGGTCGCCACCGTCGCGGTGGGTGACGACCTCGGTGGTCTTCTTCAGCGCGCTGACCTTGCTGACCCCGGCCACGTATCTCCCGTCCCACTTCACGCGGAACTTGAAGTTCTTGTACGGGTCGAACCGGCTGGCGTTGACGGTGAACTCAGCCACGGCGTACCTCCTAGTCGCTGGCCGCAGCAGTCTTCTGCTGGACCGAGATGATGACGAACTCCGCCGGCTTCAGCGGGGCGAACCCGACCTGGATGTTCACGATCCCGCGGTCGATGTCGTACTGGGTGGTGGTCTCGGCGTCGCACTTGACGAAGTAGGCCTCGCGCGGGGTGCTGCCCTGGAAGGCGCCCTTGCGGAAGAGGTCCTGCATGAATCCACCCAGCGTGAGGCGGATCTGTCCCCAGAGCGGTTCGTCGTTCGGTTCGAACACCACCCACTGGGTGCCGCGGAACAGGCTCTCCTCGAGGAAGAGCGCGAAGCGTCGCACGGGCACGTATCCGTACTCGTCGGCGAGGACGTTCGCGCCCCGCAGGGTGCGCGCGCCCCAGACGACCGACCCGGCGTCGCGGAAGGTCCGCAGAGCGTTCACCCCGCCGGAGTTCAGGTCACCGGTCTCGCCGTCGGACAGGTTGCGTTCCAGGTCGACGACGCCGGTCATCGCGGCCTCGAGCCCGGCCGGCGCCTTCCACACGCCCCGCGACGCGTCCGTGCGGGCCATGACGCCGGCGACGACGCCGCTGGGGGCGAACGTGCCGATGCTTCCGCCGCGCAAGGGGTCGGCGTGGCGGACGCGCGGGTAGTACAGCGCGGCGTTGCGGGCTGCGAGTCCGGTGATGCCGTGGTCCGCGGCGAACGTACCGGCGGCGGCGGGAGTGGCATCCGGTGGCGGGTCGACCACGAGGAAGGCACGTCGTGTCACGGCGTAGGCGAGCGCGTCGGACCAGACACCCGCCGGGAGCTCGCCGGCCGGGGTGGGCGGCGGGATGACGAGGATGTTGACCAGGTCGGTGTCCTCGAGCGCGTAGATGCCGCCGCGGGAGGAGGCCAGCGCGGCGCTGGCGTAGTCCGTGCCGGCGATCGTGCCGCCGTCGGACCCCTGGTCGGCCGCGGCCACCGTGAAGGTCCCGGTCGTCGGTCGCACGTCCCCGTCGGCCGGAGCGGCGGTGGCGTGCAGCAGCTGTGAGCCCTCCAGGACCCGGTCCACCCGCCGCGGTCCGTCCACCATCGTGACGTTGCGGAAGATCTCGGCCGGGTCCTCGTCGGCAGCCTCCCGGACGAGGAGGGTGAACAGGTCACCGGCCGTGACACCACCGCCCTGGCCGGCGGCGACGTCTTCGCCCTCGGTCGTCGACAGGTGCTGCACCTCGACCTCCAGGGTGTCGGCCCAGCTGCCGGGTCCGTCCGCCTCCAGGGAGAGGTCGCCGACGTCCAGCGTCGCGGAGTCGGCGTCGGACGGGGCGATGCGGACCACGACGGCGCGGCCGCCGCCGTTGAGGTAGAAGTCACGGACGGCATACCCGAGGCCGCTGGCCCTGGTCAGGCCACCGAACCGCCGTTCGAAGTCCGCGTAGCTGCTGATGGATACCGGTACGTCCGCGGGGCCGCGCTGCGCCAGGCCGACGAACGCCGTGATCGACGTCGCGACGCCCGTGATCGCACGGTTTCCGCTCGGCACCTCGGTGATGTACACGCCGGGGTGGCTGGGGGTGATGGTCATGGGTGGCTCCTTCGACGCCGACGGGTGGACCGTCCGTACGCCGAGCGTGCGCGCCACGCGTCACAGAGGCGTCACCCGGGCGTCACGGCCCCTGTCGCTGTCGTCGTGGTGGGCCGCCGTGGTGGGCCGCCGGCGGGGTTGTCCACAGGCTGGAACGTGCGGTTCCGCGGGTGGGTAGGGGTCGCTAGGGTCGGTGGCTGGTCCTGGCCGCTGGCCTGTCTATGCCCTGGAGACGCGATGACGCGCACGACCCGGCACGATTCCTCTGTCCCACGTTGGTGCTGGCCTGCTGCGGTGGTGCTGGTGGGGGCGCTGCTGGTGGGCGGGTGTACCGGTGGGGAGCCCGAGGTCGAGGAGTCGCAGCTGCCGCTGCCGGCCTCGGTGACGGCGTCGCCGTCCGCGTCGGCGTCGGACGAGCCGTCGGCCGAGGCGTCTCCGGAGGCGTCAGGGGCGGCTGATGCCGGGGAGCCGGAGCGCCCGGCGGCCATGGACAAGAAGGACGCGGACGGGGCGGCCGCGGCAGCGGAGTACTTCCTGGCGCTCTACGACCACGCGCTCAAAACCGGGAAGACCGACGCTCTTAAGAAGATGTCTCACCGGGCGTGCGGGTTCTGCGACGACACGCTCCAGGAGGCATCAACCATCGCCGATGAGAAGCAGACCTACGAGGGGGGCGAGCTCGCCGGCGTACTGGTGCGAGCGTACAAGCGAGATGCTGTCACGGGCATCTATCCATTGGACATGGACGTGACACAAGCTCCCGCGAAGATCACGGAGAGTGATGGGACGGTCACCTGGCGCCAGGATCGTGTCATCACCGAGGCGCGCATTGAGATGGGGCTACGAGACGGTGAATGGGTCGTGGTCGAGATCGCGGGCAGGCCTCAGTGAAGCGGGCGCTCGCCATCTCCGTCGTGACTCTGGCCGTCGGTATCGCGGCTCCAGCGTCGGCCTCAGACTCTGACGACGGCCCAAGTGGATTCGATGGCAAGGCAACTAATCAGCATGTCACTGTCGAGTCGTTGGAGGAGCAGCAGGCGGCGATCGATGGGTCTGGTGGTGGAGACTCGGACGTGACCTACTTCCGGGCCACGGTGCATCAGTGCTGGCTGCGGGACCTGGACGCGACCCTGCTGGCCGAGGCGTGCGAAGAGGGCACCGAGATCGCCTACGACGGGCTGGACTGTGACGAGGACTCCTACGAGCTCGCCGGGCTGTGGGCTCTCACCGACCAGCCAGGCGACGCCCAGAGGCCCGCCGAGCTGGTCGACGAGGGCGCCTGCGTCACCCCGGCCGACCTGCTGGACGCCGCCACCCGCGAGTTCAAGGCCATGCCTATCGACCCCGCCCAGATCGCCCTGCACGCCGAACGCGACTGGGCCATCGTCAACTTCGGGGTCCACCCCCGCACGGACGACACCCCCCAGATGCTGGACACCACCCTGCTCGGGGTGCCCGTGCAGATCCGTGCCGTGCCGGCCGAGTACACGTGGGATCCCGGTGACGGCACCGAGGCCGTGGTCACCGACCACCCCGGCGGACCGTGGGACACCCCCACCGCGATCCACCTGCCCTACCCCGCCCCCGGCACCTACTCGGTCACCCTGACCACCACCTGGCACGGCCAGTTCCGCATCACCGGCACCCCCACCTGGACCGACGTGCCCGGCCAAGCCACCACGACCGACACCACCTACCCCATCGAGGTCCACGACGCCGAGGTCCGCCTCGTCCAACCCTGA
>NZ_JBLUNY010000006.1:0-3197 GCF_048065335.1 Isoptericola maris
ACCTGCAACATCGCCACCACCGCGGACGGCATCGAGCTGATCACCACCCTGGACACCTGCCCCGACGGCTCACGAGAAGCAGACATCGAGAGCGCCCCCTGCAACGACGACGAGTACGAGCTCGCCGAGCTGTGGGTCGAACGCCTCCAGGACGACGGCACCTACACCGCACCCGAGCAGGTCTCCGGCCGCGAGTGCATCACCCCGGCCGACGTCGCCGCCCAGGCCCGACGCGCCTTCGCCGCCATGCAGATCACCACCCCCACCGCCACGGTCCAAGCCCGCGAACCGCTGCTGGTCAACGTCCACTACCCCGCCTACGCCACCACCCAACCCCAGACCCAACAGGCCACCCTCCTGGACGTGCCCGTCGAGATCCGCGCCGACCCGGTCGAATACACGTGGAACTTCGACGACCCCCACACCCCAGGCGGCGACACACTGACCAC
Organism: Isoptericola maris; assembly: GCF_048065335.1. NCBI lineage: Bacteria > Bacillati > Actinomycetota > Actinomycetes > Micrococcales > Promicromonosporaceae > Isoptericola > Isoptericola maris. The sequence goes on from NZ_JBLUNY010000006.1 coordinate 450, forward strand.
CACCGACCCCGGCCGAGCCTGGACCCAGGACAACCCCAGCCCCGACGCATCCTGGATCGGGCACACCTACACCCACCTCGGCGACCCCGCCCACGACCCCGACACCCACGTCGACGACCAGGGCGACTGGTACCGCGACACCGTCACCGTCACCCTGGACACCACCTGGCAAGGCCACTTCCGCATCGCCGGCACCAGCACCTGGACCACCATCGACGGCACCATCACCACCACCAGCACCACCGAACCCCTCACCGTCACCGAAGCACGCGTCCGCCTCCACTGCGACGACCTGCACGGAGCCACCACCTGCTGACGCACGACGGAACGACACCATCCGACGCGGCACCCCCTCGACGCGACCCGGTACTACCTCGGCACGACCGGTACTACCTCGGCGTGGCGCGGCGGGTCTCGCGCAGCCGCTCGCCCTTGGCGTGCGCGACGTCGCGCAGCTCGGCCTGGAACGCGACCATCCGTTCGCGCAGCGCGAGGGACTCCGCATCGGTGCCCGCACCGAGGATCTGCGCCGCGAGCAGGCCGGCGTTGCGGGCGCCCCCGATCGACACCGTGGCGACCGGGACTCCGGCCGGCATCTGCACGATCGACAGGAGCGAGTCCATCCCGTCCAGGTGCTTGAGCGGCACCGGCACGCCGATCACCGGCAGCGGCGTGACCGCGGCCAGCATGCCCGGCAGGTGCGCCGCTCCCCCGGCACCCGCCACGACCACCCGCAGGCCCCGGTCGGCGGCACCGCGACCGTACTCGATCATCTCGGTCGGCATCCGGTGCGCCGAGACCACGTCCACCTCGCTGGCCACGCCCAGCTCGTCCAGCGCCTCGGCCGCGGCCTGCATGACGGGCCAGTCGGAGTCCGACCCCATGACGATCCCGACGACGGGCTTGTTCTCGCTCATCAGTTCTCCTCGATCTCCTCGCCGCGCAGCAGGGCGGCCGCGGCGACCGCACGGCGGCGGACCTCGTCCAGGTCGTCGCCGCTGACGTTGACGTGTCCCAGCTTGCGGCCCGGGCGGATGTCCTTGCCGTACAGGTTGACGCGCGCCTCCGGGAACCGCGCGCCGAGGTCGGGCAGCGCGTCCGTGAGGCGCTCCAGGCTCGAGCCCAGGACGTTCGCCATGACGGTCCAGCGTGCGGTCGGCGCGGTCGCACCGAGCGGCAGGTCCAGCACCGCCCGGAGGTGCTGCTCGAACTGGCTCGTCGCGGCGCCGTCGATCGTCCAGTGTCCGGAGTTGTGCGGACGCATGGCGAGCTCGTTGACGAGCACCACCGGTCCGCCGTCACCGTCCGGCACCTCGAACATCTCCACCGCGAGGACGCCGGTCACGTCGAGCCCCTCGGCCACCTGGACGGCTACCTGGCGAGCCCGCTCGGCAAGCTGCGGGTCGAGGCGCGGAGCGGGCGCGATCACCTCGGCGCAGACGCCGTCCCGCTGGATCGACTCCACCACGGGCCATGTCCGCACCTCTCCCGACGGCCGGCGGGCGACGAGCACCGCGAGCTCACGGCTGAACGGCACCTTGTCCTCGACGAGGAGCTCGGGGCCTCCCGCGGCGTGGGCGGCGATCCAGTCGTCCGCCTCCGTCGGTGCGGCGACCACGCGCACGCCCTTGCCGTCGTAGCCGCCCCGAGCGGTCTTCACCACCGCCTCACCGCCCGGTGCGCCGTCGAGGAAGACCTCGAGCGCGGACCGGGCGGCCTCCGGATCGGTGGGCAGCGCCGCCCAGCGCGGGCACGGGGCCCCGAGCTCGGTGAGCCGACGGCGCATCACGATCTTGTCCTGGGCCTGCACCAGGGCTCCAGGGCCCGGCCGCACCGGGGTGCCGCCGTCGACCAGGTCGGCCAGGAGGCTGTTCGGCACGTGCTCGTGCTCGAAGGTCAGCACGTCGGCCGCGGCCCGTCCGTCCGCGGGGGCCACGAGCGCGCGGATCGCCGCCTCGTCGGACGCGGCCCCGACCGGGGCGTCGACGACGACCTGCGCCGCCGCTGTCGCGGGGTCCTCGACGAGCACCCTCAGGTGGACACCGAGCTCGGCGGCGGCCGGGGCCATCATGCGGGCGAGCTGGCCGCCACCGACGACGGCGACCACGGGTGGGACGGGGGCACTGGCGGGGGGCGTCACGTTGGTCGAGGATACCGGCCGGGCCGATAAGGTGGCCCGCATGTCTCGTGCCCCGGCAGCCGCACCCGCCCCGCAGCGGTGGCCGGCGCGCACGATGCTCGCACTGTGGGCGCGGCGCATCGAGCTGCTGCGGTTCGGTTCGGTGGGCGCGCTCGCGTTCGTGGTGGACCTCGCCGTGTTCAACCTGATGCTGCACGGGCCTGTCGACGTGCTCGCCCACAAGCCGATCACGGTGCGGATCATCGCGGCGGCGGTCGCGACTCTCGTGGCATGGGTCGGCAACCGGTACTGGACGTTCGCGGACCGCCGTACCCCGCGCCGCGGACGCGAGCTGTTGGAGTTCGCCGCGGTGAACGTCGGCGGGCTCGCCATCTCGGCCGGATGCCTGGCGGTGTCCCGGTACGTGCTCGGCCTCGACTCGGCACTGGCGGACAACGTCGCGGCGAACGGGGTCGGCCTCGTGCTGAGCACGATCTTCCGGTACGTCATGTATCGCACGGTGGTCTTCCGCGGCGTCGGCTGACCCCGAGCGTTGTGGGCGCGATTTCTGGGCCTACAACCAGCCGCAAACGGACAATACGGGCCAGAAATCGCGCCCACAACGATGA
>NZ_JBLUNY010000006.1:3207-20785 GCF_048065335.1 Isoptericola maris
GGGGGCGTATGCGGGCCCAAACCCCCCCCCCAACCCCACAACCGGCGCCCAGAAATCGCGCCCACAACGATGAGACGGGGCGGGGCGGGGCGGGGCGGGTCTCAGCCTTCGTTGTGGTGGAGCCAGCCGCGGCGGCGCCCGCGCGACGAGATCGTCGACCCGGGCGGTAGCACGACGCTCGGGTCGAGCGTGCGCGGCACCCCGGCGAGGAAGATGCGGAACACCGGCGGACGCCGCTGCGCCAGCTCGAGACGACCGCCGTCGGCAGCGACCAGGTCACGTGCCAGCGCCAGCCCGAGGCCGGTGCTGCCTCCCGTCGTCGTGCCGCGTTCGAAGATCCGCGGAGCGATGTCGTCCGCCACGCCGGGGCCCTCGTCCGAGACCTCGAGCGCCACCGCACCCTTCGGGCCGGACGGTTTCGAGCGCACCGCCGTGACGCCGTCGCCGTACTTCAAGGAGTTCTCCAGGAGCGTGGCGATCACCTGCGCCAGCGCACCGGGGGTCGCCAGGACCCGGTGCTCGTCCGGCACGTCGACCACGAGCACGCGTCCGGCGGTGCGGAACGTCTCCGCCCACTCCTCCTCCTGCTGGCGGACCACGTCAGCCAGGGCGACCGCCTCGGTGGTACCGCCCTGCGAGCGCCGGGACGTGGAGAGCAGGTCGTCGACCACGGTCACCAGCCGCTCCACCTGCTCGAGCGACACCCTGGCCTCCTCGACGACGGCCTCGTCGTCGCTGGTCAGCATGATCTCCTCGAGCCGCATGGTCAGGGCGGTCAGCGGCGTGCGCAGCTGGTGGGAGGCGTCCTGCGCGAACTGCCGCTCCGAGGCGAGCCGCCCGGCCAGCCGGTCGGCGCTGCGGGCCAGCTCGGCCGCCACCAGGTCGATCTCCTCCACGCCGGACGGTTCGAGGCTCGGACGCACCTGCCCGGAGCCGAGCTGTTCGGCCGACGCCGCGAGGTACACCAGCGGCGCGGAGAGCCGGTTCGCCTGCCACACGGCCATCGCCACGCCGGCCGCGATGGCGACGACGCCGGCGACCACCGCGAGCGCGACGGTCTGGGCGGCCTTGATGTAGGCGCCCCAGGCAGAGACCTCGATGGACACCGAGGCACGCTCGTCGGTGGTCTGCGCCGCCTTGAAGATGGTCGGCTCGCGCAGCACGTCGCCGAACTCGAGCAGCTCGCCGTCGGGCAGGCTGACGGTGACGCGTGCCGGGAGGTCTCCGGAGCGCCCCTCCGCTGCGCGCAGGAGCTGCTCCTCGCTGGGACTCTCACCCTGCGCCTGGGCGCGCTCGACGGTCCGGACGAACGTGTCCAACCGGTCCGAGACCCGGCGCTCCTCGTTCGCGACGACGTACTGTGCCCCGAAGAAGCCCAGCGGTACGCCGAGCAGGACCACTGCGACGGCGACCGCGGAGATCGTCGCCAGCAGGACGCGACGGCGCACCGGAGGTCAGGCCTGCTGACCGAGCTCGAACCGGAAGCCGAGCCCCCGGACGGTGGAGACGTAGCGCGGGGAGTTCGCGTCGTCGCCGAGCTTGCGCCGCAGCCACGACACGTGCATGTCGAGCGTCTTGGTGGACCCGACCGGGTCCGAGCCCCAGACGTCGCGCATGAGCGTGTCGCGCACGACGACGGAGCCCGCGTTGCCCACGAGCACCCGGAGCAGGTCGAACTCCTTGGTGGTCAGGTGCAGCTCACGCTCCCCCTGGAAGGCTCGGTGCGCGGCGACGTCGACACGGACGTCCTGCGCGCGCAGCTCCTCGTCCTCCGCGGCCTCGCCGTGGGTGCGGCGCAGCAGCGCCCGGACGCGTGCGAGCAGCTCGGCGAGCCGGAACGGCTTCGTCACGTAGTCGTCGGCACCGGCGTCCAGGCCCACCACGAGGTCGACCTCGTCGGCGCGGGCGGTCAGCACCAGGATCGGCGTGCTGAGCCCGCGACCACGGATCTCGCGGGCGACGTCGAGCCCGTCGATGTCCGGCAGACCGAGGTCCAGGACGACGATGTCCGCGTCCCCGGCGTTGTCGATCGCTCCTTGACCAGTTCCTTGCACGACGACGTCGTAACCCTCACGCGTGAGAGCCCGCGCCAAAGGCTCGGCAATCGCCGGGTCGTCCTCGGCCAGCAGTACGTGGGTCATTCCCTCATGCTAGCGGCAATATGCCTGGTCCTGGCACCTCGCGACACGGTGGTCCGATCATCCCCACGGGCCATGCCGCACGGTGACCGGGTCCCACCACGGGCTGACGCGCGCAGCCTCCTGACCTGCCTAAGGTGTCGAGCATGGGCTGGTCAGCGCGGTTGAGCACGTGGTTCGAGCGCCACCGTTTCGCCGTGGACGCCACCGGCACGGTGTTCTTCGGCATCTTCGTCGCGGCCACCGCGACGACGCTCTCCGACACGCGCACCCAGTCCGGCTGGGTCGTCGCGTGGTCCCTGGCCACGGTCGCCCCGCTCGCGTGGCGACGCACCCGACCTGTCGCGTCGTCCGTCGCCGTCTACGCCGTGGCCCTCGCGCACCTGCTCGCCGGCCACACCCTGCTCATCCCCGCGGACTTCGCGGTCCTCGCCGCGCTGTGGGCCGTCACCGTGTACGGCCCAGGCTGGGCGCACGTCACCGCCATCCTCTCGACCGTCGTGGGCTCGTTCCTCATCGGCCCCGTCGTCGCGGTGCAGGAACGCAGCACGGGCCAGCTCAGCCAGCTCGTCGGCCTGAGCCTGCTCTGCACCCTCCTGGGTCTCGCCGTGTGGGCGCTGGCGCTCGTGCGCCGCCAACGACGCGTGACCCTGGACGCCCTGCGCGACCGCGCCGAGCGCCTCGAGCTCGAGCGCGACCAGCAGGCCCGCATCGCCACCTCCGCCGAGCGCGCCCGGATCGCCCGCGAGATGCACGACATCGTGGCGCACTCCCTGTCCATCGTCGTGGCGCAGGCCGACGGCGGCCGGTACGTCGCCGCGAACGACCCCGCCGCCGCGGTGCGGTCCCTCGACGTCATCTCCGAGACCGGGCGGGCAGCCCTGGCCGACATGCGCCGCCTGCTCGGCGTCCTGCGGGACGACGACGGCCCCGAGCCCGAGGCTCCCTGGCAGGAAGACGGCGGTGGCACGACCGGCCACGGGACACGCCCGACAGCACGCGGGCGGGCACGGCGCGCGGACGGCGGCACGATGGCCGACGGCGCGGCCCGGGCGGGCGACGCCGCGGCAGGCGCGGTGCTACCCGGGCGAGGTGCGTCGTCGGGCTCCGCTCCCCTGGCGCCGCAGCCCGACGACGCGGACCTGACGACCCTCGTGGCGCAGGCGCGCGACGCCGGCACCCGCGTCTCGCTGGTACGCGTCGGTGTGGCGCGGCGTCTGCCGCCCGGCGCGGGACTGACGCTGCACCGGGTCACGCAGGAGGCGCTGAGCAACGTGCGCAAGCACGCCGGGCCCGACCCGCGCGTGACCGTCGTGCTGCGCTGGGAGGCCGAGTCCGTGGCGGTCGAGGTGGCCGACGACGGTCGCGGGGCGGCAGCCGGCGACGGCGAGGCCGGCTACGGGCTGCTCGGGATGCGCGAGCGCGCCGCGATGTTCGGCGGCTCGGTGACGGCCGGCCCGCGCCCCGGCGGCGGCTGGCGGGTACGGTTCACGATGCCGGTGCCCGCCGCCGCACCCGTGCCCACCACGCCCCCAGGACCGCCGGCATCCTCCGTGCCACCGGTGCGCCCCGACTCCCAGGAGCCCGCATGACCGACGTCATGAAGGTCGCGCTCGTCGACGACCAGCAGCTCGTGCGCGCCGGCTTCCGGATGGTCATCGACTCCCAGCCCGACCTCACCGTCGCGGTCGAGGCCTCCGACGGCGCGCAGGCGCTGCGCCTCCTCGCCGACCACCGCGTCGACGTCGTGCTCATGGACGTGCGGATGCCCACCATGGACGGTCTCACCGCGACCCGGCACCTGACGGCGCAGCCCGAGGCGCCGCGCGTCGTCGTGCTGACGACCTTCGACCTCGACGAGTACGTCCTCGAGGCGATCCGGGCCGGCGCCTCCGGGTTCCTGCTCAAGGACGCCCCGCCCGAGGAGATGCTGGCCGCCATCCGGACGGTGCACCGCGGCGACGCCGTCATCGCGCCGTCCTCGACGCGCAGGCTCCTGGAGCACCTGGTCACCGCGCTGCCGGCGACGGCGGCAGGCCCGGCGCACCAGGCGCTCGGCGAGCTCACCGAGCGCGAGCGCGAGGTGCTGGTCCTCATGGCGAGCGGGCGGTCCAACACCGAGATCGCCACCGAGCTGTTCGTGGCCGAGGCCACCGTGAAGACGCACGTGGGCCGGGTCCTGGCCAAGCTGGGCGCCCGCGACCGGGTGCAGGCCGTGGTCACCGCCTACGAGACGGGCCTGGTGCGTCCGGGCTCGTGAGCCCGCCCGGCGGTCCCACTACCCTGGTGCGGTGCCTGACGTCGACGCCTCCCCCCGGACCGAGGAGGTCGCCGAGGACCGGTGGCAGCGACGCTTCGCCGTCCCCGTCGTCGTCGCGGCTCTCGCGTCCGTGCCCGCCGTGTGGCTCACGCTGCTGGAGGAGCCGTACGCGACCGTCGGCACCACCGTCAGCCTCCTGACCGGGGCGGTGCTCCTCGGCGAGACCGTCGTGCTCTTCGCCGTCTCCGACGACAAGCGCCGCTGGGTCCGCAGGAACAGGTGGCTGGTGCTCGTCACGGTCGCGATCGTCGTCTGCGTCGTGCTCGCCGTCGGCCCCGCGCAGCTCCTGCGCCTGGTGCGCGCCGTCGGGGCGCTCCGGCTCCTGCGTGCCCGGCACATCGTCCGGGCCGGTCGCCGCCTGATGGACAACGCCTCCCTCGGCTCCCGCTGGGAACGCGTGGTGACGGGAGTGGTGGTCGCCGTCGTCGCGGCGTTCGTCGCCGTCGTGCTGGCGGACCCCACGTCGCGCAGCCGCGTCCTGATCGAGGACCTGCTCGGTGCGCCCGCGTACGTGTGGGCCGTCACCGTCGCGGGCCTCATCCTCGGGGGTGCCGTGTTCGTGCTGGCCAGGTACCGGTTCCGGCGCGGCGAGCAGTCAGGGCGTCCTCAGGGTGGTCGTCATACCTGGGTATGACCCGGGCGCTGCCACGACCAGCCCCGGGGCCGACGACGGCGCACCGGCCGGTCCGTAGCGTCGGTGGTGTCATCGAGCTCCCGTCCGGGAGCCGCCGGAGCAAGACCCGTGGAGACATCTCGTGGACACCACCGTGTTCGTCCCCGTCACAGACACCGACACCCCCGACACCGGCCGGCTCGCCATCAGGGCGCGCGGGCTGACCAAGACCTACGGCTCCGGCGAGGCGCAGGTGCGCGCCCTGGACGGCGTGGACGTCGACTTCGCCGAGGGCCGGTTCACCGCGATCATGGGACCGTCCGGCTCCGGCAAGTCCACGCTCATGCACCTGCTCGCGGGCCTCGACAGCGCGACGGCGGGGCAGGCGTTCCTGGGCAGCACGGAGATCACCGGCCTTGGCGACAAGGCGCTCACCCGCCTGCGCCGGGACCGCGTCGGGTTCGTGTTCCAGCAGTTCAACCTGCTGCCGATGTTCACGGCCCGCGACAACATCACCCTGCCCCTCCAGCTCGCCGGCGCGAAGGTGGACAGCGAGTGGTTCGACACTCTGGTGCGCACGCTCGGCCTCGAGCAGCGGCTCGAGCACCGCCCGAGCGAGCTCTCGGGCGGGCAGCAGCAGCGCGTCGCCATCGCCCGCGCCCTCATCGCCCAGCCGGAGGTCGTCTTCGCCGACGAGCCGACCGGCAACCTGGACTCGCGCTCCGGCGCGGAGGTGCTCAGCTTCCTGCGTCGTTCCGTGCGCGAGCTGGGCCGCACCATCATCATGGTCACGCACGACCCGGCCGCGGCGGCGTACGCCGACCGCGTCGTCCTCATCGCCGACGGGCGCATCGCGGGCGAGATCAGTGACCCCACGCCCGAGGCGGTCCTCGCCGGGCTGGACGCGCTGCGGTCCCTCGAGGGTCCCGTGGCCGACGACGGCACGCAGGCGGGTGCCTGATGCTGCGGATCGTCCTGGCGCAGATGCGCCGCAGCTCCGGCCGGCTCGCCGCCGCGGGCATCGCGATCGTCATCGGCACGGCGTTCGTCGCCGCGACGCTGCTGGCGAGCGGAGTCATCACGCAGACCACCTACGACTCGATCGCCGCCCGGTACGCCGGCGCCGACCTGGTGGTCGGTGCGACGGCGGACCCGATCGAGGACGTCGAAGCCCTCGGTGAGATCGACGGCGTGGACGCGGTCGCCCCGTTCGACAGCACCTACGCCCAGCTCTCCGCCGGGTCGCGGTCCGTCTTCCAGAGCATCATCCCCGCCGCTGACGACCGGCTCATGCCGATGGTGACCACCGTCGGGTCGATGCCTGCGGGGGACGACGAGGTCGCCCTCCCCGAGTCCGTCGCCGAACGGCTGGACGTCGAGACCGGAGAGCGGGTCAACCTGACCCGCGACGTGCTTGCCGACGACGAGACCTGGCAGCAGGTGACCGAGCGACCGGTCGTCGTCGGGCTCCTCGACGACCCGTACGGGGCGTACTCGGAGGTCGGCGGTGCCGCCGTCGTCGACGCCGACACCTTCGCGACCTGGATCGCCGAGGAGGACGGCGCTGCGACGGGCAGCGAGGAGGTCGGCGTCGTGGTCGCGCCGGGGGCCGACGTGGCCACCGTCCAGGCCGCGCTGGCCACGGCGACGGGGGCCGCGACGACGATCGGCGACACCCGCTGGGTGGTCCCGACCGACGAGCGGGCCGCCGACGTGGCCGCGACCCTGACCGGCGGTCAGGACCTGATGTTCCTCATCTTCGTCATGACGTTCGCCTCGATCGCCCTCGTCGTGGCCGGCCTGGTGATCGCCAACACGTTCCAGGTGCTCGTCGCCCAGCGTGCCCGCACCCTCGCGCTGCTGCGCTGCGTGGGAGCGGACAAGGGGCAGGTCGGTCGCGGGGTCCTCACCGAGGCCGCGATCCTGGGCGCGATCGCGTCGGTCGCCGGCGTGCTGCTCGGCGTGCTGCTCGGGCAGGGCGCCCTCTGGGTCGCCCATGCGATGGACGTCCCCGTCCCGCTGCCCGACAGCATCACGCTCACCTGGCCCGTCATGGTCGTCCCCCTGCTCGTCGGCATCCTCGTGACGGTCGGCGCGGCGCTCGTCCCCGCCCGGGTCGCGACGCGGGTCGCCCCGCTGGCGGCTCTGCGCCCCACGGACGCCCCGTCCGCCTCGCGCCGAGCGGGTCGGGTGCGCCTCGTGCTCTCGCTGCTGGCCACCGTACTCGGCTTCGCGCTGCTCGGCCTCGGTGCCGTGCTCGGGACGACGGCGCAGGACCCCACGTTCGGTCTCCTGTCCGGGATCGCCGGAGGCGCGCTGTCGTTCGTCGGCGTGGCGGTCGGTGCGGTCTTCTGGCTGCCGAAGGTGGCGTCGCTGGCCGGACGGTCGGTCGGGGCCTCGGGCCCGACGGCCCGGCTGGCCGCGGCGAACACGCTGCGCAACCCGCGCCGCACAGCCACGACGAGCACGGCGCTGCTGATCGGCGTGACCCTCGTCGCGATGATGTCGACGGGCGCGGCCAGCGCCCGGGCCTCGCTGACGGCGGCGCTCGACGAGCAGTTCCCCGTGGACGCCATGGTGTCCAGCACGACGTTCGACGAGAACGGCTCCCCGGTCGAGCTGTCGCAGGGCCTGCGCGCCGACATCGCGGGCGTGGCCGACGTGGCGGCGGTCGCCGAGCTGACCGACGTGCCGCTGGGCACCCCGGGGATCGTCGCCTCGGGCGGCGAGCTGGTCCCCGCTGACGGGCAGAGCGACGCCGAGCCGTGGGAGATCGAGGTCACCGCCCTCGACCCCGCCGACGCCCGGGAGGTGCTGAACGCGCCCGACCACCTCGACGGGCTGGCACCCGGCACCGTGCTGCTGGGCTACAACGAAGCGACGCAGCTCGACCTCACCGACGGCGACCGGCTGGAGCTCGCCGGTGCGGACGGCACGGCCACCTTCGACGTCGTGGTGAGCGAGTCGGCCCCGTACGTCAACTACCTCGTCGTCGACGACCTGCTCCAGGTGCAGGCCGACCCGGTGGTCACCCAGCTGTACGTCGCCCTGGCCGGGTCGGCGGACGCCGCCTCGACCGTCGGTGTGGTCCAGGACGTCGTCTCGGACTCCGGCGAGGCGGCCCAGGTGACGGGGATCGCGGTGCAGCGCGCCGAGTTCGACCAGGTGATCGACACGATGCTCGGGATCGTCGTCGGCCTGCTGGGCGTGGCCGTGATCATCGCCCTGATCGGCGTGGCGAACACGCTGTCGCTGTCGGTGCTCGAACGGCGCAAGGAGTCCGCGACGCTGCGCGCGATCGGGCTGTCGAAGGCCCAGCTGCGCGGGATGCTCGCGATCGAGGGTCTGCTCATCGCCGGCGTCGGTGCGGTGCTCGGCATCCTGCTCGGGCTCGTGTACGGCTGGGCGGGCTCGGCAGCCGGGCTCGGGATCATGGGTGACGTCACCCTCTCGGTCCCGTGGCTCGACGTGACGCTGGTGCTCGTGATCGCCCTGGTAGCCGGACTGGTCGCCTCGGTGGCCCCGGCCCGCACGGCGCTCAAGGCCTCCCCGGTGGAGGCGCTCGCCGCGGACTGACACCCGGCGGTTCCGGCACCCACGCCCGGACCCCTCCTCGGACTCGCCGTCCGAGGAGGGGTCCGGGCGTTCGTCGTGCCGTCCACAGGCTGTGGACGGCGCCGGCGGGCGCGTGCCCGACGGCGGCACGCTGGCCTCATGTCCGTCCGCCTCACGCTGCACCCCGGCGAGGACGTCGAGCTGCCCGACGGCGCCCGGCTCGGCGACCTGCGCGCACCCCTGGCCCGGCTCGTCCGCCGCCCCGAGCTGTCGCACGCCCCGCTGGTGGCCGACGGCACACCGGTGGGCGACGACGCCGTCGTCGGGCACCGTCCGCTGCTGCCCGGCGCGACCCTGCGCGTCGCGGCCACGGGACCGGCACCACCGTCCGCTCCCGACGTCGCGGCGCTGCGCAGCCCATGGCTCGTCACGCCGACGACAGGCCCGGAAGCCGGCGAGACCATCCCGCTCACGACCAGGCGTCCCGTCGTCGTCGGCCGGGGCGCGCGGACCGTGACCGTGCGCGCCGACGCCCGCGCCAGGGTCCGTGCCGCCCGGCGCCGGCCGCGCGGTGCACGCCTCCGGGCAGGCTCCCCGCCCGCCGCGCTGCTGCGCACGGACGGCGGCCGCGAGCGCCGCCGACGGCTCGGCGGTCTGCCGCGCCGCTGGCGTCCCGGCACCCTCCTCGAGGTCGCCGGCACCCGGTACGAGCTGCTCCGCTCCGGCGAGGTCTCCGGCTGGCTCGCCCCGGCAGCGCCGGAGCGCTCCACCACGCTGCCCGTCAACCCGGCGATGCTGCTCACCGGGCTGGTCCCCGTCCTCGGCTCGATCACCTTGGCGGTGATGCTCCGCCAGCCGCTGTACGCGCTGTTCTCGCTGGTCGCCGTCGTCGCTCTGGTCCCCCAGGTGGTGGCCGCCGTCCGGCGGCGGCGCGCGCAGGACCAGCTCCCGCCGCCCGGCACCGCCCCCGCCGGCACCGCTCCGGGTCGCACGGCCGCGCGGGTGGTGGCCTGCCACCAGGCCTCTGACGTCGCGTGGCGCCGTGCCCTCGACACCCTGGCCGCGCGGGCGCGCAGCGGCGCCCACCAGGACCCCGCACCGGCCGGCCGCACGCCCGCCGACCTGCTGCCCGACGGCGCGCTGGCGGTGCGCGGCCCGACCGGCGCCGCCCGCGCCGTCGCCCGCGCCGTCGTCGTCGACCTCGCCGCGGCCGGAGCCGCCGTCCAGGTGACCGGCCAGGGGCACGGTGCCTGGTCCTGGTGCCGCTGGCTCAGCGACGACCGCCCCGCAGGCGGCGCCGGGGAGGAGGGTGCGGCCGCCCGCCTGCTCGTGGTGGACACCCCGGACGAGGATGCTCTCCGCGTCGCGGACGAGGCGGCGCGCCGGGGAGACCTCGTCGTGCTGTGCCTGCCGAGCGAGCCGGGCGGCCGCGAGGTCCCCGCACCCTCCTGGTGCCGGGCGTCGCTCCGGCTGTCCCCGGACGGACGGGTCCATCGGACGGCACCGGACGGCACCGACACCGCCGGCCCGGGCGTCGGGGTCACCACGGCCTGGGCCGAGCGCACGGCCCGCCGCCTGGCGGGCCTGCACGGTCTGCGTCGCACGCCGGCCGACCTCGACGCCGCTGCGCGTGCCGCGACGGCCGTGCTGCCGACGTCGGACCCCGGAGCTGCCGACGTGATCGACCCCGGCCTGCCCGGCGTCGTGCCGCTGGCCGACCTGCTCGACGGTGTGGACCCCGCCCGGCGCTGGGCCGACGCCGCCGGGTGGCAGGTGCCCCTCGGCGTCGACGCCACCGGCACCCCGGTCACGCTCGACCTCGTCGCCGACGGCCCCCACCTGCTCGTCGCCGGGACGACGGGCTCCGGGAAGTCCGAGCTGCTGCAGTCGCTCGTCCTCGGGCTGGCACTGAGCCGATCCCCCGCCGACCTCGCACTGGCACTGGTGGACTTCAAGGGCGGCGCCTCGTTCGGTCGCTGCGCCGACCTGCCCCACGTCGTCGGGCAGGTCACCGACCTGGAACCCGGGCTGGCCGGCCGGGCACTCGCCGGGCTGCGCGCCGAGCTGCACCGCCGGGAGCGGGTCCTGGCCGAGCGTCGGGCGGCCTCGCTCGACGACGCCCCGCCCGGCACCCTGCCCCGGCTCGTGGTGGTCATCGACGAGTTCCGCGCCCTCGCCGACGACCTGCCGGACTTCCTGCCGGGGTTGCTCCGCATCGCCGCCCAGGGCCGGTCGTTGGGGGTCCACCTCGTGCTCGCCACGCAGCGTCCCTCGGGAGGGGTCAGCACCGACGTGCGCGCGAACGTCTCGGCACGCGTCGCGCTGCGGGTCGTGGACGCCGCCGACTCCCACGACGTCGTCGACCACGCCGCGGCCGCCCGCATCCCCGTCGGTGTCCCGGGACGTGCGGTGCTCCGCGTGGGCGCCGCCCCGCCGGTCGCCCTGCAGTGCGCGCACGCGGGCACCCTGCCCGCCGACGGCGGCCCGGACGTGCGCCGGGCGCCCACCTGGCAGCGGCCCGCCCCGGCCGGTGCCGCGGACCGGCCGGTGCCCGCCGTCGGACCGGCGCGCGAGGAGGGACCGCGGCCGCCCGGGGGGCCCGGGCCGGTCGACGCCGCCGTGGACGTCGCCCGCCGCACCGCCGCACGGCTCGGGCACCGTCCCGGACCTGCCCCCTGGCTGCCCGCCCTGCCGTCCCGCGTCGGCGCGGCCGACCTCCACGACGTCACACCGACGGACGACGGACCGGAGGCGCTCCCGCTGGCGCTCGCCGACGACCCGGACGCCCAGCGGCGCCTCCTCGTCCACTGGCTCCCCCGGGCCGGGCACCTCGCCGTCCTGGGGCCCACCCGGTCCGGCCGCACCACGACCCTCGTGTCCCTCGCCGCCGCGGCGCTGGCTCGCGGCTGGCACGTGCACGTGCTCGCACCGCCCGCCGCGGCGCAGGCCTTCGCCGGTCTGGCGGGGCACCCCGGCCTCGGCACGCTCACCGGTCCCGACGACCCCCGCCGTGCACGCCGGATCCTGCGGCTGCTGGACCGCCCGCCCACGACGGACGGCAGCGGGCCCCGCACCCTCGTCGTCGTCGACGGCGTGGAGGAGCTCCGGGCAGTCCTCGCGGGGCCCGGCGCCTGGGACCCCCTGGTGACGGCCCTCGCCGCCGGGCACGCGTCGTTCGCCCTCACCGCCGACACCGCGTCGGTCGGCGGCGTGGCGGCGCGCGTCGGCCCGCGGCTCGTGCTGCTGGGGACGGACCAGCACTCCGACGTGATGCTCGGGGCGCCGTCAGCGCTCGCCGGACACGGCGGGCCACCGGGCCGCGCGGCCTGGCTGCCGTCGGGTGAGCCCTTCGTCTGCCAGATCCTGATGCCGGACGACGTCGAGGGCCGTGGCCGCCTCGACCCGGCGGACGGGCCGCGACCGAACCGGGTCCGGCCGCTGCCGGTACGGCTCACGTGGGCAGACCTCGCTCGGGCCGTCGACGAGTCGCCCCCGCTCCCGACGGCCTCTCGACGACGCGAGGTCGTGATCGGGGTCGGGGGCGACGCCGCAGCCCCGCTCGCGCTGGACGTGGGACGCGGAGCCCTGGTGGTCGGTCCACGCGGTACGGGCAGGTCGACGGTGCTGCGGACCGTCGTCCGCGGGCTGGCGGCGGACGGCAGGCTCGCCGCCGTCGTCTCCCGCGACGACGCGCTGCGCGCCGAGGCCTGCGAGCACCGGATCGCCCCGTCCCCGGCAGCGGTCCGGCGGCTGGTCGAGGAGCTGGCGTCGGCGGCCGGGCCTTCGGGCGACACCGCGGCCGACGGCGCCGACGACGGTGTCCCGACCGTCGTGGTCGACGATCTCGACGCGCTCGCCCAGGCCTGCCCCGTGGAGGTCGAGCGCCTCGGCGCGCTGGTCGAGGAAGGTGGGCTGGTCCTCGTGGCGTCGGCCACCACCCAGGGCGTCCTGATGGCGCACCGGGGCCCGTTGGCGGAGCTGCGCGCACGGCGGACCGGTGTGGTGCTGGCCCCGGGCGGGCGGGACGCGGACGAGGTGTTCGGCACACCGCTCGGCGACGTCGCCGAGCCGGGACCCGCCCGGCCAGGACGCGGAGCGCTGGTGGACGGCGGGACCGCTGCTCCGCTGCAGGCCGCCGGGGCATGACCCCGGCGCGCGGTGTCGGCCGGGGCGGTGTCTGGTCAGCCGGCGGTGTGCTCGAGCACGGGTCGCGTCATGAGACCGAGCAAGGCACCGGCGGCCAGGACGAGGAGAACGATGCCGCCCACGACCGCAGCCGGTGAGCCGCCGGTGAGCAGGGAGGCACCGATGATCCCCTGGAAGATCTGCCAGCCGGCGATCGGAGAACGTCCCCGCCGGTGTCCACGCCACAGCGCGCGGCCGGAGCCGACGAGGAGCCAGGCCAGACCGAGGAAGAACAGCACGATGAAGACGCTGACGCCGGTGCTCCCGGAGCGGCCCCCCACCAGCTCGACGACGACCGCCGCGGCGAAGACCGCCATGGCCACCGCCTCGATCCCGACCGCCACCAGGACCGCGACCAGGACGCCGCCGGGTCGCGTGCGCGGTGGCGGGACCGGGCCGGGATCAGGGGAAGGAGCAGCAGGACCGGGCATGACACGTCAGGATACGGCCCCGGGGAAAGTTTGTGCAGTGTGATGAAACCCTCAGGGTTCACGGAACAGAAATCTGGCCGTCACCCCTTGTGCCCACCTTCACGAGGTGTGATTCTGGACAGAGATCCCGAACCCCCCTGAACGATCCGGACCCGGAGACGGCTGCCCCTCGGCATGTCCAGACGGCTGCGCGCCCTCCTGGGAACGATCATCGACCTGAGGAGATGACATGGACTGGCGCCACAAGGCAGCCTGCCTCGACGAGGACCCCGAGCTCTTCTTCCCCATCGGCAACACCGGCCCGGCCCTCATGCAGATCGAGGAGGCCAAGGCCGTCTGCCGTCGCTGCGACGTCGTCGACAACTGCCTCAAGTGGGCCATGGAGTCCGGCCAGGACGCCGGCGTCTGGGGCGGCATGAGCGAGGACGAGCGCCGCGCCCTCAAGCGCCGCACCGCTCGCGCCCGTCGCGCCGGCTGACGCCACCGAGCACGCACGCAGAAGGGCTCCCCCGCCGATGAGCGGGGGAGCCCTTCTGCGTGCTCAGCGCTGCGCGTCGCCCCGCAGCTGCACCTGCAGCACCACCTGGGTCCCGCCGCCCTCGCGCGGGAGCCAGTCGATGGTGCCGCGCAGCTCGTTGACCACGAGCGTCTTGACGATCTGCGACCCGAGCCCGCTGCGCGACGCCCGGCCGAGCTCGTCGATGCCGTCGCGCATCCCGACGCCGTCGTCCGCCACGACGACGCGCAGCGACGAGTCCTCCCGCTCGACGTCGATCGAGACCGTCCCGGACTCCTGGCCGGGGAACCCGTGCTCGACGGCGTTGGTCACGAGCTCGGTGAGCACGAGGGCGAGCGGCGTGGCGTCCTGGGCCGGCACGAGCCCGAACGAGCCGCTCTGCCGGGTGCTGATCTGCGCGCGCGTGGAGGCGACGTCCGCCGCGAGACGCAGCGCACGCTTGAGCATGTCGTCGAGCTCGACGCTCTCGTCGAGCGTCTGGGACAGGGACTCGTGCACCAGCGAGATGGTGGCGACGCGCCGCATCGCCTCCTCCAGCGCCGCCCGCGCCTCGGGAACCTCCATGCGCCGGGCCTGCAGACGCAGGAGCGCCGCCACCGTCGCCAGGTTGTTCTTCACGCGGTGGTGGATCTCGCGGATCGTCGCGTCCTTGGTCATGAGCTCGCGTTCGCGTCGCCGCAGCTCGGACACGTCGCGGCACAGCAGGACGGCGCCGATGCGCTGACCGCGGTCGGTCAGCGGCAGCGCCCGCAACGACAGCGCCGCCCGGCCCGCCTCGATGTCGGTGCGCCACGGCGCCCGGCCCATGACGACGAGCGGCAGCGACTCGTCGACGGTGCTCTGCTGCTCGGCGATCCCGGCGGTGACCTCGACGAGCGACTGGCCGACCAACGGCCCGATGACCCCGAGCCGGTGGAAGCAGGACAGCGCGTTCGGGCTGGCGTACAGGACCTCGCCCTCGGAGTTGAGCCGGATCAGGCCGTCGCCGACGCGCGGGGCGCCGCGGCGCGGACCGGTCGCCGCGTTGAGCGACGGGTACTCCCCCCGGCCGATCATCGCCAGCAGGTCGTCCGCGGACTCGATGTAGTTGAGCTCCAGGCGGCTGGGCGTGCGACCGGAGCCGAGGTTCGTCTGCCGGGCGACGACGGCGACGGCGCGGCCGTCGTGCACCACGGGCACTGCTTCCTCACGCACCGCGTACGCGCCGAACCAGCGCGGCTCGCGCGAGCGCTGGGCGCGCCCCTCGCTCATCGCGGCGGTGAGCTGCGGGCGCTGCCCCTCGGGGGCGAACGACCCGACGACGTCGTCGTAGTGGACGGTGGCACCGGTGCTGGGACGGCACTGCGCGACGGCGACGAAGCGGCCGTCCGCCGTCGGCAGCCACAGGACGAGGTCGGCGAAGGCGAGGTCGGAGACGATCTGCCAGTCACCGACCAGCAGGTGGAGCCACTCGAGGTCCCCCTCGGCCAGCTCGGCGTGCTCGGCGATCAGATCACTCATGGCGGACACGCCCACCAGCGTACGGGGCACTACCCGTCGTGGAGCACGCCGGTAGGGTGGGCAGCGTGCACCTGACCGTGGAGCAGACCTACCCGGCGGACGTGTCCGTCGTGGCCGCCATGCTCAGCGACGCGGAGTTCGTGCGGTGGCGCGGCCGACGGCAGGACGCCGGCGCCGCCTCCCAGGTCGACGTCAGCGGGGACCCGGCCTCCGGGTTCACGGTGTCCCTGCGACGCACCCTGCCCACCGACCTCATCCCGGGTCAGGTCCGCCAGCTCGTCGGTGACCACCTCGAGGTGCGGCAGGCGGAGGCGTGGGAGCCGGCGCGCGAGGGCCGCCACGTCGGCACGGTCGCGGTCGAGATCGCCGGCGCCCCGGTGCGGATGACGGGATCGCTCCGGCTCGAGCCGACGGCCGACGGCGGCACCCGCCAGGTGTACGACGGTGAGGTCAGGGCGGGCATACCGCTGTTCGCGGCGACCGTCGAGGAGGCGGCCGCCGGGGCCGTCCGGCGCACGCTCGAGGCCGAGGAACGAGCCGGGCGGGAGTGGCTGACGCGGTCCTGACCCGCACCGCGTGCTCACCGCCGTCGGCAGACACTCGTCCACGCTGTCACGGTTTGGTCACGGGAGCGCTTCCACCACCGCTCTGACCTGCACAGATACGAAATCTCGACATCACCTTCCAGCATCGGTGGCTGCGAGGGCTTGACGGAACACGCTCGCAACGGAAGCATCATCCCCGGTCGTGGAAGCGCTACCACGTCGTGAGACGTCTGCGCTTCCTGAAGCGCCCTACGCATGATTCGAACCAGACAAGGGAGTCACCGTGCTCAGCAGCACCCGCCCCCGCCGGAGCCGTCGCGTCGCCGCGGCCACTGCCGGCATCGCGTCCCTCGCCCTCGTTCTCGGCGCCTGCTCGGGCGACACCGACGAGCCGGGAACCGCAGACGGCGACGACGGCGAGTCGTCCGACGAGGAGATCACCCTCACGGTCGCCACCTTCAACAACTTCGGCTACTCGGACGAGCTCCTCGCCCAGTACACCGAGGAGCACCCGAACGTGACGGTCAAGCACGTCACGGCCGCCGAGTCCGGTGACGCCCGGACCAACCTGACCACCAAGCTCGCCGCCGGTGGCGAAGGACTGGCCGACATCGAGGCCATCGAGGTCGACTGGCTCCCCGAGCTCATGCAGTACCCCGACCTCTTCACCGACCTGACGAACGCCGAGCTCGACGGCCGGTGGGTGGACTGGAAGGTCCAGCAGGCCACGACGCCGGACGGCAAGCTCATCGGCTACGGCACGGACATCGGCCCGGAGGCCATCTGCTACCGCTCCGACCTGCTCGAGGCGGCGGGGCTGCCGTCCGAGCGCGAAGAGGTCGCGGAGTGGATCGGCGGCGAGAACGCCACCTGGGACACCTACTTCGAGGCCGGCCAGGAGTACGTCGACGAGACGGGCAACGCCTGGTTCGACTCCGCCCAGGCGACCTTCCAGGGCATGGTCAACCAGCTCGACGGCGCCTACGAGGACCCGGCCACCGGTGAGCCCAAGGACCTGGCCAGCAACACCGAGGTGAAGGACCTGTACGACCAGGTCATCGCCGCCTCGGCGGACGAGAACCTGTCCGCCGGCCTGGAGCAGTGGGGCGACGACTGGACGGCGGGCTTCCAGAACGACGCGTTCGCGACGATGCTCTGCCCGGCCTGGATGACCGGTCCGATCGAGCAGAACGCCGGCAACGTCGAGGGCTGGGACATCGCCGACGTCTTCCCCGGTGGCGGTGGCAACTGGGGCGGTTCTTTCCTCACCGTGCCCGCCTCCGGCGCCCACACCGAGGCTGCCACGGAGCTCGCTGCTTGGCTGACCTCGCCGGACGTCCAGACCCAGGCCTTCGAGGAGGCGGGCACCTTCCCGTCGCAGATCGAGGCGCAGGAGTCCGATGCCGTCCAGACGTTCACGAACGAGTTCATGAACGAGGCCCCGGCCGGCGCGATCTTCTCGACCCGTGCCCAGGCCATCGACGGCGCTCCGTTCAAGGGCAAGAACTACTTCGCGATCCACGCCGAGGTCCAGAACGCCATCAACCGCGTTGACCTCAACGACGAGGAGCCGGAGGCCTCGTGGGAGACCGCGGTCACCGACGCCCAGAACGTCATTCAGTGACGTCACCGCTCGTCCGGGAGTGAGGCGCCAGACGCCGAGCTTCCCCCTGTGAGACACCGTGTCGGGCCGGTCGCCATCCCGGCGGCCGGCCCGACACGTGCCCCCCCCCCCCCCCCCGCCCGCCGGACCCGCAACACCCCTGGCCCAAAT
>NZ_JBLUNY010000006.1:20795-66943 GCF_048065335.1 Isoptericola maris
CGCCCCCCCGCCGCCCCGGGCCCGCCGCGGGGGGCGGGGCGGCCCCGCCCCCGCGCGCCCCCCCCCACACGTGCCCAGCCCCCGCCCACGGAGAGACGTACAGGAAACACTCATGGCCATCTTGTCCCCCACCAAGCCCGCGCACGCGCGCGGCGAACCGGACCGTCCGCCTCGACGGCTCGGCCTCTCCCAGCGGCTCGGCCGGCTGGACGTGAAGGTCTCGCCCTACCTGTACATCTCGCCGTTCTTCCTGCTCTTCGCCGTCGTAGGCCTGTTCCCGCTCGTCTACACGGCGGTCGTGTCCCTCTACGACTGGAACCTGCTCGGCGGTCAGGGCGACTTCGTCGGCATGGCGAACTACGTCGCCGTCCTGCAGCAGCCGCTGTTCTGGAAGTCGGTCGCGAACACGTTCTCGATCTTCCTGTTCTCCTCGGTGCCGCAGGTGATCATGGCGATCGCCATCGCCGCGATCCTCGACCAGAACCTTCGCGCGGCGACGTTCTGGCGCATGGGTGTCCTGGTGCCGTTCGTCGTGGCGCCGGTCGCCATCTCCATGATCTTCGGCCGGCTCTACGCCGACCAGTACGGCTTCATCAACGAGCTGCTCGGCCTGGTCGGCGTCGACCCGGTCGCGTGGCACGGCGACCGCCTCGCCAGCCACTTCGCCATCTCCACGATGGTCAACTACCGCTGGACCGGCTACAACACGCTGATCTTCCTCGCCGCGATGCAGGCGGTGCCGCGCGAGCTCTACGAGGCCGCGGTCATCGACGGCGCCGGGCGCATCCGCCAGTTCTTCTCCGTGACGGTCCCCCAGATCCGGGCCACCGTCATCTTCGTGGTCATCACCTCGACCGTCGGTGGCATGCAGATCTTCGACGAGGTCCGCATGTACGACTCGCAGGGCCTCGGCGGCCCCGACCGTGACTGGATGACCACGGTCGTCTACCTCTACGACGTCGCGTGGGGCAACCAGAAGAGCTTCGGCAAGGCGGCCGCCGTCGCCTGGCTGCTGTTCATCATCATCGTCATCGTCGGCATGGCGAACTTCATCATGACGCAGCGCATCGCCACCGGCGGCACGAGAGGCCCGAAGGTGAGCCGACGCCACACCAAGGCCCTGCTCGCCGAAGCCCGTGCCGGAGCGGCCCAGAGCGGCACCCCGACGCCATCGGCACCGCCCGGTGCCAACGCCGGCCCCCCGCCCGGCTCGCCACCGCCACCGCCGTCGATCCCGTCCGTCCAGCCGTCCACCGGCTCGCCGAACCAGAACCCCGGGGAGGACGTCCGATGAGCTCCGTCGCCGTCACCGCGCAGACCGCCGGCACACGCGCTGCCCGCGCCGCCGCCAAGCGCCGCGCCCGCGGCAAGGCACCCCTCGGCGGGTCCGCCCGCCGTGCCGGTCGGGTCACGTACATCCTGCTGGGCGCTGTCCTGCTGATCTCGATCTTCCCGCTCTACTACACACTGCTGCTCGGGTCCTCCGACCCGACGTCGATCGCGCAGAACGCGATCCCGCAGTGGCTCCCCGACGCGAGCCTGTTCACGCAGTTCCAGACGGTCATCACCGACTCCAACATCAACTTCTGGAAGGCGCTCTGGAACTCGACCCTCATCGGCGTGATCTCGTCGGCGTCGGTCGTGCTGTTCTCCACCCTGGCGGGGTACTCCTTCGCCAAGCTGAACTTCCGCGGCCGTGGCCCGCTGCTGGTCTTCGTCATCGCGACGATGGCCGTGCCGGTCCAGCTCGGGATCATCCCGCTGTACATCCTCATGAGCGAGATCGGCTGGTACGGCAAGGTCCAGGCCGTCATCCTGCCCGGTCTGGTCACGGCGTTCGGTGTGTTCTGGATGACGCAGTACCTGTCCGAGGCCCTGCCGTACGAGCTCATCGAGGCGGCCCGCGTGGACGGGGCGTCCATGATCCGCACGTTCTGGTCCGTCGCGATGCCCGCGGCGCTGCCGGCCGCCGCGATGCTCGGTCTGTTCCAGTTCGTGCAGCAGTGGACCAACTACTTCTGGCCGTCGATCATCCTCACCAACGAGAATCCGACGCTGCCGCTCGTGGTGCGCTCGCTGCAGGCGAACTACTTCGTGGACTACTCGCTGGTGATGGGCGGCATCTTCCTCGTCACGCTCCCGCTCCTCGTGATCTTCTTCTTCGTCGGGCGTCAGCTCGTGGCCGGGATCATGGCTGGCGCGGTGAAGGGCTGACACGCAGACTCGATCACAGGTTGTCCGGGCGCCCCAGGGCGCCCGGACAGTCCCCTCCTCCGACAGGGAAGTACAGATGACTCTGAGCATGCCGGGCATCGCGGCTCGCACCGCCGCCCCCGGGACGGCTGTCCCGTTCACGCCGACCAGCCCGCTGGTGCAGGCGACCCGGAACACGAGCGGACGCGTCGCCTTCCCGGACGGGTTCCTCTGGGGCGCTGCCACGGCCGCCTACCAGGTGGAGGGTGCCGGCTCCGAGGACGGCCGCCTCGACTCGATCTGGGACGTGTTCGCCCGGGTCCCGGGCGCCGTGCACCACGGCGACGACGGCATGGTCGCCTGCGACCATTACCACCGGTACCACGAGGACGTGGCGCTCATGAAGAGCCTCCACCTCGACACGTACCGCTTCTCGACCTCCTGGGCGCGGGTGGTCCCGGACGGCAGGACGGTCAACCACAAGGGTATCGATTTCTACTCCCGGCTGGTCGACGAGCTCCTCGGAGCCGACATCATGCCCTGGCTCACGCTGTACCACTGGGACCTCCCGCAGGCCCTGGAGGAGGCCGGCGGCTGGCCCGCACGGGACACGGCCTACCGGTTCGCCGACTACGCCGAGGTCATGGCGGACGCCCTCGCTGATCGTGTGCCCGTCTGGACGACGCTCAACGAGCCGTGGTGCTCGGCGTTCCTCGGCTACACCGCGGGCGTCCACGCGCCGGGCCGGACGTCGCCGGAGCTCGGGCTGGCGGCGGCGCACCACCTCATGCTCGGCCACGGGCTCGCCGTCGAGACCCTGCGCGAGCGCGCTCCGCAGGCGTCGCTCGGCATCACGCTCAACTTCACCGTCTCGGACCCGGTCGACCCGGACAGCCCGGCGGACGTCGACGCGGCGCGACGTGACGACGGCATGTTCAACCGCATCTTCCTCGACCCGGTCCTGCGGGGCGCGTACCCGCAGGACATCCTGGTCGATGTCGCGCACCTCGGGCTCGCCGAGCTCATCCGGCCGGGCGACCTCGAGCTCATCTCGACGCCCATCGACGTGCTGGGCGTGAACTACTACAACGGTGGCGCGGTCTCCGCGACCCCCGAGGCCGCGGCCGGTGCGCAGGACGGCACTGCCGGGCCCGACGGGGTCCGCGAGCACGACGACAGCGCGCCGGCCCGGGAGACCCGGTCCCCCAACCCGGTCCCCGAGGGCGTCTACCCGCACAGCCGCGGCCTGCCGACGACGGACATGGGTTGGGAGGTGCAGCCGGAAGGGCTCACCCGGTTGCTGGTCCGGATCCAGGAGGACTACACGGGGCCGCGCGGCACGGCGCTCTTCGTCACGGAGAACGGCGCCGCCTATCCCGACGTCGTCGAGCAGGACGGCACCGTCGACGACCCGGACCGCATCGCCTTCCTCGACGCGCACCTGCGCGCGCTGAAGGACGCGATCGATGCGGGCGCCGACGTCCGCGGCTACTTCGCCTGGTCGCTCATGGACAACTTCGAGTGGGCGCTCGGCTACTCCAAGCGTTTCGGCCTGACGCGCGTGGACTACGAGACCCAGGAGCGCACCGTGAAGTCCTCGGGTCGCTGGTACGCGGACGTCGCCCGGGACAACGCCGTCCCGGCCCGCGGTTGAGCGAAAGGTAGTCTCCGATCGTGGTCACGAAGCACATCGTTCCGACGCTCGACGACGTCGCGCGCGCCGCAGGAGTCTCGCGGTCGACGGCGTCCCGCGCCATCAACGGGGGCGATCGCGTGTCCCCCGAGGCCCAGCAGGCCGTCGACGCAGCCATCCTCCGGCTGGGCTATGCGCCCAACCGGGCGGCACGCTCCCTCGTGACCCGCCGGACGGACTCCATCGCGCTGGTGGTCCCCGAGCCGGACGCCCGCATCCTCACCGACCCGTTCCTCGCCGGTGTGGTGCGCGGAGTCAGCGAGGGCCTCGGTGGCACGGACCTGCAGCTCGTGCTCCTGCTCGCTCGCCCGGGCGAGCGGCCGGGGCACATCGCGCGGTACCTGAACAGCGGTCACGTCGACGGTGTCATCATCGCCTCGCACCACAAGGACGACCGCCTCGAGCCGGAGCTGCGGTCCGGCTCGCTCCCCGGCGTGTTCGTGGGTCGCCCGTTCGACAGCGCTGGTCTGCACTACGTGGACGTCGACAACTCGGCCGGTGCCCGCGTCGCGACGCAGCGGCTCGTCGATCGTGGCTGCCGCACGATCGCAGCCGTCACCGGTCCGCAGGACATGACCGCGTCGCTCGACCGCCACGAGGGGTGGCGCCGGACCCTGAGCCGGGCGGGCCTGCCGACCGACGCGGTGGCCAACGGCGACTTCACGGTGGAGGGCGGCGCCAAGGCGATGGAGCGCCTCCTCGCCGACCACCCCGACATCGACGGTGTCTTCGCCTCCTCCGACCTGATGGCGTCCGGTGCGCTCCAGGTGCTGCGCGACCACGGCAAGAAGGTGCCGGACGACGTCGCGGTCGTCGGCTTCGACGCCCTGGGCGCGGAGCGCACGACGCCACGGCTCACCACGGTGCTCCAGCCGGTCGTGGAGATGGTGGCGGCAGCGACGTCGACGCTCCTCGACATGCTGGCCGGCGAGGACGTGCACCCGGAGCCGCGGATCTTCGTGCCCCGCCTCGTCGAGGGTGACTCCGCCTGAGCCGCAGCCTCGGGCGGCATCAGCACCGCCTGACCCACCCACCGTTGTGGGTGCACGACACGCCGACTGACCGTTCGGCTAGACGGCGTGTCGTGCACCCACAGCACTCGTCAGTCGCGCAGGTGGCCGTACCGGTGCTTGGTCCGGCTGACCGCCTGCTCGCGCAGGAACGTCAGCAGCTCGCGCCGCCCGGCGGCCAGCACCGGCCCGTCGAGCACGGTCACCTCACCGAGCCGGTCCACGGCTGCCTCGCGCAGCCCGGGGGCGGACCCGACCACGCGGATCCGACCGGTGACCTGCCCCTCGGCGACGGCTGCCGCGAACTGCGCGTGGGAGACGGGCTCCCCGTGCGGCACACCCCATCCGGCGTCGGCCTCGGGGACGACGACGGCGCGCACCCCGGCACGCCGGGCACCGGCCAGGACACGCTGCACCTCGGCGGGCAGCGCGTCGTCGCCGATGCGCACGGTCACCTGCTCCACGGGCCGGTAGCGGAAGGTGTTCTCCTCGACGCTCAGCCCGGTCTTGTCGTGCGGCACGCCGAACTCGCTCTGCCATGCGGCGTCGTCCGAGGCCTCGGCCCAGGCGAGCCATCCTCGGGGGTCGTTGCCCCGTGAGGGGGGTCCGCCGGCCGCCGCCGGCGTGTCGCTCCACGAACCGAGCTGCGCCACGTAGTTGGGGCCGCCCGCCTTGGCACCGGGCCCCACCACGGAGGCCTTCCAGCCCCCGAACGACTGCCGCTGCACGATCGCCCCGGTGATGTGGCGGTTGACGTAGGCGTTGCCGACCTCGACGCGGTCGAGCCAGGTGGCGATCTCGTCGGCGTCGAGGGAGTGGATCCCACCGGTCAGCCCGAAGGACACCTGGTTCTGGATCTCGAGCGCCTCGTCCAGCGTCGCGGCACGCATGATGCCGAGCACCGGGCCGAACACCTCGGTGAGGTGGAAGAACGAGCCGCGGGCGACGCCGTCGCGCAGGCCGGGGGTCCACAGGCGGTCGGGTTCCAGCCCGGCCGCGGCCGCCTGGTCGTCGAGCCGGCGCGGCGGCACGAGCCACGTCTCTCCCGGCTCGAGCGTGGTGAGCGCCCGCTCGAGCTTGCCGGTGGCGGGCTCGGTGAGCGGCCCCATCACGGTCGACAGGGTGGTGGACGCCCCGACGGCGAGGGATCGCACGGCGTCGACGAGCTGTCGCTGGAAGCGTTCGCCCGTGACGGTCGTCGGGTCGCCGACGGAGCCGACGAGGATGACCAGGGACGCCGCGGAGCACTTCTGCCCGGCGTGCCCGAACGCGCTGCGCACCACGTCGGCCACGGCCAGGTCGAGGTCCGCCGACGGCGTGACGACCAGCGCGTTCTTGCCGGACGTCTCGGCGAGCACCGGGCGCTCCGGCCGCCAGCGTGCGAACAGCTCGGCCGTCTCGATGGACCCCGTCAGCACCACGCGAGCCACGTCGGGGTGGGTGACGAGATGCTTGCCGGCGTCCCCGTCCGGGACCCGCAGGTACTGCACGGCGTCGCGCGCGACGTCCGGGGCCAGGCCGATCTCGGGGGCCACCGTTTCCAGGGCCTCGTGGACCGCCTCGACCGCGAGCTCGTAGCAGCGCGGTGTGGGCGGTGCCGGCTTGGCGAGCACGGTCGAGCCGGCAGCGAGCGCCGCGAGCACGCCACCGATCGGGATGGCGACCGGGAAGTTCCACGGCGGGGTGACGAGGGTGACGCCGTCGGGCGCGAAGTCTGCGCCCTCGACGGTGTCGAGCGCCTCGGCGGCGTCGGCGTAGTAGCGGGCGAAGTCGATCGCCTCGGTGACCTCGGGGTCGGTCTCCGGGACGGTCTTGCCGGCCTCGTGCACGGCGGCGGCGATCAGGTCGCCGCGACGGGCCTCGAGGCGGTGCGCGGCCACCCGGAGCACCCGGGCGCGTCCGGTGGCGGGCACGGCGGCCCAGGCTCTGCCGACCTCGACGGCGCGGGCGACGGCAGCGTCGATCGTCGCGGTGTCGGTGATCTCGGGGGCCTGGACGGGCACGAATCCGCTGTCGGGCCCGACGATCCGCTGTGCCCACTCGCGGTGCGCCGCCACGGTGGGGTCCGTGTCGGTCGCGTTGCGGAACGGACCGTCCGTGACAGGTGCGGGCTCGGCGGCGAAGCGGGACCGGCGGCGGGGCGCGACGTCGTCGGGCGTGTAGTCCAGGCCGCGCGTCACCGAGGCGCGGAACGCGACCTCCTGACGGTCCATCGGCGTGCCGGCTACCCCGGGCACGGCCGACGGCGGGGCGAAGGAGGCGTGCAGGAAGTTCTGCTCGGCGGCGTTCTCCTCGAGCCGGCGCACCAGGTAGGAGATCGCCACGTCGAAGTCCTCGTCGCGGACCACCGGCGTGTAGAGGACCACGTCGCCGTGCTCGTCGGGGGCGCCCCGGGTGACCTCGGCCCGCACGAGCCGTGCCTCGACCGGCGCCATGCCCTGCAGCATCTCGACGTCGAGGCCTTCGCCGACGCCGCGGCCGCGGGCGAGCAGCACCGCGAGCGCCACGTGGAACAGGTTGTGGGACGCTGCGCCGAGGCGGACGGCCGCCGTGCGCTCGGGCGTGAGGTGGCGGTCGAGGATGCGCACGTAGTTGGCGTCGACCTCGGGCTTCGAGAGGTACGGCGCGGCGGGCCAGTCGTGCAGCTCCGCCTCGACGTGCTCCATCGCGAGGTTGGCGCCCTTGACGAGCCGGACCTTGATCCGTGCACCGCCCGCACGCACCCGGCCCTGCGCCCAGTCGGTGAGCTCGTCGAGCGCACCCATCGCGTCGGGCAGGTAGGCCTGCAGGACGATCCCGGCCTCGAGGTCGCGGAACTCGTCCCGGTCCAGCACGTCGCGGAAGACGGCGGTGGTCAGGGCGAGGTCCTTGTACTCCTCCATGTCGAGGTTGAGGAACACGCCGTGGTCGCGCGCGGCGCGGTACAGCGGCAGGAGCTGGGAGACGACGCGTTCCCGCGAGCCGTCGAGGTCCCAGGTGACGAGCTGGGCCGCCACGGAGGAGACCTTCACGGAGACGTAGTCGACGTCGTCGCGCCGCACCAGGTCGATGGTGCGCTGCAGGCGGGCCTCGGCCTCGTCGGCGCCGAGCACGGCCTCGCCGAGCAGGTTGACGTTGAGGGTGTAGCCCTCGTCGCGCGTCCGGGCGAGGTGCTTGCCGAGCCCTCGGCCCGCGTCGGCGACGAGGTGACCGACCAGCTGACGCAGCCGGACCCGCGCGGCGGGCACCACGAC
Organism: Isoptericola maris; assembly: GCF_048065335.1. Lineage (NCBI taxonomy): Bacteria > Bacillati > Actinomycetota > Actinomycetes > Micrococcales > Promicromonosporaceae > Isoptericola > Isoptericola maris. Next base: position 28,925 of record NZ_JBLUNY010000006.1, read on the forward strand.
GGCGGGCAGCATCGGCGCGACGGCGGCCCCGGCGCGGAACAGCGCCCGGTCGACCGGTGACAGGAAGCTCGCGCTGCCGGCGTCGCGCCCGAGCCGCGCGAGGGCCTTGGCGGCCACCCGGACGTCCTGGGGGCGTGCGACGTCGTCGACGAAGCCGACGGCGAGCTCGAGGCCGGCGGGGTCCGCGACGAGGTCGCCGAGCCGCTCGGCGGTGGCGCGGGTGCGGCGGTCGGCGCGGGTGGCACCGCCGCCGGTCCCCTCGGCGGTGGCGATCCACGAGTGGGCGAGGGCCACGGCGTCCTCGACCAGGGCGGCGGCGTCGGGGAGGTCGGGCCGTCCGACGCCGGGGGTGGTGGCGCCGCGCTCGTTCAGGTGGGTGCTCATCCCTCCAGGATGCTCCTGACGGCGCCTGCTCGTCTTGTACAGAACCGCTCGCGACGCGGCGCTCCTGCGACAAACACGACGGCGACAAACTTGCCGCGCGGCGCCGTGCCGGGTAGACCGGCACCGTGCCTCCCCCCGTACCGCCGCCCGACGGGCCGCCCGTCGACGAACCGACCTGGCCCGCCGGCGACGCCGTCCTGGCCGCGATGGCGCGGACCATGGTCGCCCTCATGGACGAGCTGAGCGACGTCATGTTCTGCGCCAAGGACGCGTCCGGCCGCTACGTGCTCGTCAACCGGACGTTCGTGCACCGCACCAAGGAACGTTCGCGCCGGCAGGTCGTCGGCCGGCGTGCGCGGGACCTGTTCGTCCCCGAGCTGGCGGAGCGCTACGAGGCCCAGGACGCCGAGGTGCTCCGGGGCGGGCGGCCGCTGCGGGGCGAGCTGGAGCTGATCCGGCGCCTCGGCGGCACCCCCGGCTGGTACCTCACGTCCAAGCTCCCCGTGCACGACGACGCGGACCGGCTCGTCGGCATCGTCTCGGTCTCGCGCGACCTGCGTTCCCGGGACGCCGACGACGTCACGATGGACGCGATGGCGCGGCTGCGGTCCGCGGTGGAGCGGCACCTGGACCGCTCCCCCGAGGTGGCGCTGACGGTCCGCGACCTGGCGTCGATGGGGGGCTGCACCCCGGCGGTGCTGGACCGGCGCGTCAAGCAGGTGTTCGGGCTGTCGCCCCGCCAGCTCGTGCTGCGCACCCGGGTGGACCGTGCGGCGGACCTGCTGACCGGCGGCAGCACCCCCATCGCCGAGATCGCCGCCGGCACGGGCTTCTACGACCAGGCGGCGTTCACGCGGGCCTTCGCCCGGCTGACCGGCGAGACGCCGGCGTCGTTCCGCCGTCGGGCACGCCGGGGCTAGCGAGGCCGCACCGGGGCCGCCGCGCCCGGGCGGGGGGCCGTCGTCGAGCCCCCGTCGGTGGGGTTACGGTTTGCCTGCGACCCCGCACGACGGGGCGTACCGACCCGCCGGGCCGGACCCGAGCGCCCGGCCCGTGCCTTGCAGGAGGTTCTGTTGACGACGACGTCGACCCCGACGACCCTGGTGGCGGAAGCCCCACCCCTGGTGGCGGACGCCTCACCCCTGGCGACGGCGCACAGCCAGCTCACCAGGGCCGTCGCGCACCTGGGCTACGCCGACGGCCTGCACCAGATGCTCGCCACGCCCCGCCGCGAGACCCATGTCGCGGTGCCGCTGCGCCGCGACAGCGGCGAGACGGTGCTGTTCCACGGCTTCCGGGTACAGCACAACGTCTCGCGCGGGCCTGGCAAGGGCGGGCTGCGCTACCACCCGGCCGTGGACATCGACGAGGTGCGGGCGCTGGCCATGTGGATGACGTGGAAGTGCGGCATCGTCGACCTGCCCTACGGCGGCGCGAAGGGCGGCATCGGCATCGACCCGCGCGAGTACTCCGCGGCCGAGCTCGAGCGCGTGACGCGCCGCTACACCTCGGAGATCATGCCGGTGATCGGCCCGGACACAGACATCATGGCCCCGGACATGGGCACCGACGCCCAGACGATGGCCTGGGTGATGGACACCTACTCGGTGAACCGCGGCTTCACGATCCCGGCCGTGGTGACGGGCAAGCCGCTCGCCGTCGGGGGGTCGCTGGGCCGTGGGACGGCCACGAGCGCCGGCATCGTGCACGTCACGGCCGCCGCGCTCAAGGAGGCGGACGTGCCGCTGCCCGAGGTCTCCGTGGCGATCCAGGGCTTCGGCAAGGTGGGCGGCCACGCCGCGTCGATCTTCGCCGACCGTGGCGCCCGGGTCGTCGCCGTGAGCGACCAGTACGGTGGCGTGCGGGCGGACGACGGGCTCGACGTGGAACGGCTGCAGCAGCACGTGGAGGCCACGGGTTCGGTCGTCGGGTTCGACGACGCCGACCCGATCTCCAACGCCGAACTGCTGGCCCTCGACGTCGACGTCCTCGTCCCGGCCGCGCTCGAGGGCGTGCTCGACGAGTCCACGGCCCCGGCGGTGCGCGCCCGGTGGGTCGTCGAGGGCGCGAACGGCCCGACGACGGCGCGCGGCGACCAGATCCTCGCGAGCAACGGGGTCGTCGTGGTGCCGGACGTCCTCGCGAACGCGGGCGGCGTCGTCGTCTCCTACTTCGAGTGGGTGCAGGCGAACCAGACCTACTGGTGGTCGGAGCAGGAGATCGCCGAGAAGCTGGCCCGGCGCATGTCGTCGGCCTACGCCGACGTCTCGATGCTGGCCCGGCGCGACGGGATCTCGCTGCGCGACGCCGCCCTGGTCATCGGTGTGCAGCGCACGGCCGAGGCGCACGAGACGCGGGGGCTCTACCCCTGAGCCGCGACGGGGACGCGCTGGTCGCCCGGCTGCGGGCGGCCGGCTGCGTGTTCGCCGAGGACGAGGCACGGCTGCTGCTCGACCACACCGACGGCCGAGCGGCGGTGCCCGACGAGCTGGAGGCGCTGGTCGCCCGTCGTGTCGCCGGCGAGCCGCTGGAGCACCTGCTCGGCTGGGTGGAGCTCGCCGGCCACCGGTGGTCCGTCGGCCCGGGGGTGTTCGTCCCGCGGCGCCGCAGCGAGCTGCTGGTCCGCACCGCCCTGCACGTGACGCCCCCGACCGAGGTCGTGGTGGACCTGTGCTGCGGCTGCGGCGCCGTCGGCGGGGCGGTGCTGCTGGGCCTGGACGGCCGGTCGTCCGCCGCCCTGCACGCGAGCGACCTGGACCCGGCCGCCGTCGCCCACGCCCGACGCAACCTCGCACCGCTCGGAGGGACGGTGCACCAGGGCGACCTCTTCGACCCGCTCCCGGCCGCGCTGCGGGGCCGGGTCGACGTGCTGCTCTGCCACGCCCCGTACGTACCCACCGCCGCGATCGCCGGGATGCCGCCCGAGGCCCGGGACCACGAACCGGTCGTCGCTCTCGACGGCGGCAGCGACGGGCTCGACGTGCTGCGCCGGGTGGTCGCCGACGCACCCGCCTGGCTGCGGCCGGGCGGCAGCCTCCTGTTCGAGGTGGGCACCGACCAGACGGGCGGGGCGCTCGCGCTCGTGGCGGCCGCCGCGTTGAGGGGGCGCGTCGTGCACGCCGAGGACGACGACGGGCCCGGCGGCACCGTCGTCGTCGCGGCGGCGGGCACCTAGCCACCCGTGGGCGGTGCTAGCGCCGGCGCGCGAGGGCGACGATGATCGGCGCCACCACGGCGACGACGGCGGCGATCGTGGCGGCCACGGCGACCACGACGTCGGTCAACGGCCCCTGCGTGCGTGCGACCGCGATCCAGGCGAGACCCCAACCCGCGGCGAGGCCCACGGGGATCGTCACGAAGGGACGTGTCCGGCCGTAGACGGCGACGGCCACCACGACCAGCGCTCCCGCAGCGGCCAGGACCGCTCCCCAGACGCTCTCGCCGAGACCGAGCCCGCCGACCTCCTGGGCGGCGAGGGTCGCCGCGACGTCGGCGATCGTCGCGATGCTCACCCATCCCAGGTAGAGCCCGACGGTGACGTCCGTCGCGACGGTGTCGAGCGGCCGGCGCGACGGGATGCGCACGACCAGGACGAAGATCACGCACAGGACGGCGAGGAGGGCGACGATGACCAGCACGCTGCCCCACAGCCAGCCGGCCTGGACCACGGCGATCCAGACGGCGTTGAGCAGCATGGACCCGAGGAACCACCAGCCCACGGCCCGCATCCGCGCGTCCCCGCCGCGTCCGGGCAGGAGCTGGACGATCGCGAACAGCAGGAGCCCGGCGTAGATCACCGACCAGATGGAGAAAGCCGACGAGCCGGGCGCGACGACGGTGGCCGAGGCGGAGAGCGCGCCGCCCGCCGCCTCGGCGATCGGTTGCCCCCCGAACGCTCCGGAGCCGACGGCAGCGCCGGCGATCGCGACGAGCGACCCGAGCAGGACGACGACCTGGCGCACCCGGTCGCCGGTGGTGGCAGGGGCCGGGGACGCGGCGGAGTCGTTGTCGGTGCTCATGGTTCCAGCATGTCGAACATCAACCGGCTGAGCATCCGCTGGCCGGCCGCGTGACGGCCCTCGGCCCGTCAGGCGAGGGGCTGCCGGTCGGCCCAGGCGCCCAGCTCCACGCGCGGGCCGGTGAAGAACGGCACCTCCTCGCGCACGTGGCGGCGCGCCTCGGTGGCCCGCAGGTCGCGCATGAGGTCCACGATGCGGTGCAGCTCGTCCGCCTCGAACGCGAGCAGCCACTCGTAGTCGCTCAGGGCGAAGGTGCTCATGGTGTTGGCCCGCACGTCCTTGTACCCGGCCGCGGCCATCCCGTGGTCGCGCAGCATCGTGCGGCGCTCGTCGTCGGGCAGCAGGTACCAGTCGTAGGACCGGACGAACGGGTACACGCACAGGTAGTCACGCGGTGCCTCACCGGCGAGGAACGCCGGCACGTGACCCTTGTTGAACTCGGCGGCGCGGTGCAGCGCCACGACGGACCACTCGGACGCCAGGTGCGCCCCGAGCCCGGAGGCGCGCAGTCGCTGGTAGGCGCCCTGCACGGACTCCACGGACGGTCCGTGCACCCAGACCATGAGGTCGGCGTCGGCCCGCAGGCCCGCCACGTCGTAGACCCCGCGCACGACGACGTCGCCCTCGGTGCCCGCGGCGTCACGGTCGGTCCGGGGCCGGCCGTCCCACAGCGCGTCCTCGGCCGCGGCCACGAGCTCGGCGCGCGCGCCGCCGTCGGCCGGCAGCGGCTCGGCGAGGGAGAACACCGAGATCATCGCGTAGCGGACGGACTCGTTGAGGGGCTGCGCGTCGACGGCCTCGCCGGTGTCGCCGTGGATGTGCTGGTCGGTCACGGGTGGTCTCCTTCGTGTTCGGTACGCCGTGGGCGGGCAGGATCAGCGGTGCAGGTCGCGCGAGCACAGGGCGGGGACACCGCTCGGCTCGCCGTCGCGCCGCAGGCAGCAGTCCACCTCGCAGACGGAGCGGAACGCGGGCAGGTCGCCCACGGTCGCCTCGTCGACGTCCTCGCCACGGGCGATCGCGGCGCGCTCCAGGAGCAGGTCGACCAGGCCGGCGACGAACGGTTCCCGGGTGCCGACGGTCCCGGCCCGCACGGCGTTCATCCCCAGCTCGGTGGCGGTGTCCATCGCCTCGGTGTCGAGGTCGTACGCGACCTCCATGTGGTCGGAGACGAACCCGATCGGGGACAGCACCACGTCGCGCAGGCCCTCGCCCGCGCGCTGGGTCAGCAGGTCGTTGACGTCGGGCTCCAGCCACGGCTGGGTGGGCGGGCCGGAGCGGGAGCAGTAGGACAGCTCCCACTCGACGGCGTGCCCGCGCTGCTGGCCGACACGCTCGGCGATCACGGCTGCGACGTCGAGGTGCTGCTGGGAGTAGGTGGCGCCGGAGACCCGGGACGCCGCCTCCATCGTGTCAGGGATGGAGTGCGTGACGAACACCAGCCGCGCTTCGGCCGGCGTGCCACCCGCTGCTTCCAGCGCGGCATAGGCGTCCAGCACCGCGTCCACGTTCGCCTGCACGAACCCCGGGTGGTTGAAGTACGAGCGGATCTTGTCGAACTGGACGCCCGTGGAGCCGTCCGGGCCGAGCTGGCCACGCTCGTCCAGCGTGACGGCGAGGTCCTCCCGGTACTGGCGGCAGCCGGAGTAGGACGAGTAGGCCGAGGTCACGAGGGCGACGGCGCGCTGCGCCCCGAGCCGCTCGAGCTCGTCGATCGCGTCCGTGGTGTACGGCTCCCAGTTGCGGTTGCCCCACACGACGGGGATGTCGATACCGCGGCGGGCGAGCTCGGCCTCGAGCGCCGCCTTGAGCGCGAGGTTCTGGTCGTTGATGGGGCTCTTGCCGCCGAACGCGTAGTAGTGCTCGCCGACCTCCTCCAGGCGGGAGTCGGGGATCCCCTTGCCGGCCGTCACGTTGCGGAGGAACGGGACGACGTCCTCCGGCTTGTTCGGGCCACCGAAGGAGTAGAGGAGCAGGGCGTCGTACGGGCCGGGATCGGCCGACCGGGAGGTCATCGGCATGTCCCTCATCCTCGCACCGGACGGGACGCTCGGTCGCCCCGGTCAGCGAAAACGGACGTGACATTGAACGCACACCGTGTCATCTCCTTCCCGGCGTCGACCGGGTGCCGATCCTCGCCGCGCGGCGGCGCCGTCGAGCCGCAGGTCACGGCCGCGGGTAGGCTCGAGAATCCGCCCGTACCGTCGCGGAGGAGGCATCGTGGCCAGCATTCGCACCGCCGCCTCCCCCGCCGCGGCCACCCGGCCGACGACGTCGGCCACCGTGCTCGGTGTCGTCGGCACCCGGGCGCTGGTCCAGGCCCCCGACGGCACGACCGCGCAGGTCGCCCAGGAGCTGACGCTGCCCGTCGTCCCGATCGACCGGCTGCTCGCGCCGGGCATGCGGGTCCGGGGAGCGCTCGACGCCGGCTCGCGGCGGCTCGACGTGCGGGGCATGCTGCCGGACCCGGCCGCTCAGCTCGCCCGCGTGCACGGCCGATACCCCGACGGAGCCGTCGTGCCGGCACAGGTGCACCAGGTCGCGGCCGACACCGTGCTGCTGGCCCTCGCCCCGGCGGTGACGGTACGGGTCCCGCGGGAGCATGCCGCCCGTGGGGACGCCGACCTGCGCGACCTGTTCTCGGTGGGCGAGACCGTCGCGGCGAGGATGCTCCCGGGCCGCCCCGTTCCCGGCCCCGGTGGCGGCACCATCCAGCCGGACCTGCGGCTCGACGACGTGGACGACGCCGACACGGCGCTCGAGGCCGTCAGCCTCCTCGACGGCGGACCCCCCTGGCTCCCGTCGCCCTGCCCCGACGACGCGTCGTCCGCCCCCTCCGCAGCGACGCCCCCGGAGCCGGCACCACGGCCGCGACCCGTCCCCGGGCCCGGTCCGCGACCGGCCGTCCCCCCGCCCGACGTCCACCAGGGGCCGGACGGGCGCACCCGGGCCGCCGCGCCGTCGTCCGACGCTCACGTGCCCGAGGAGGACGACACCGCGGCCGCGCCGACCCCGCCCAAGAAGGCGCTGGTCAACCAGCTCGAGCTGTCCGTCCACGAGCACCGCTCCCGGGCCGACCGCGCCGAGCACGACGCCGTCGAGCTGCGTGCCACCGTCCGGGCGCTCGAGCTGGAGGTGACCGGGCTGCGCGACCTCGTGCGGGAGCAGCGCGACCGGCTCGACCGCCTGCACGACGACGTCGAGCGGTACAAGGCCAAGATCCGCAGCGCCCGCAAACGCCGCGCACGCCCGACGGAGCCCGCACCGGCGCGGCGGCTCTTCACCGACCCCGAGGCCCAGCTGCGGTACGACGTGCTGCAGGCCTGGGCCGAGATCATCGGCGCGGACGAGAAGGACGAATACCCCCTGCCCCGCTTCACGGTCGGTCCACGCTTCTGCGAGTCGCTCGCCGACGTGGGGCGAGGGCTGGAGGACCGTGTCCACCGCGCCGTCGTCCTCGTCCTGACCGGGCGCGCGCCCGACGTGCCGGGCCTCGGGCTGCACCGGTTGCGGTGCGGCGACGGCGGTGGCAGCCCGTACCTGGTGCGCGAGTCGGACGGCGCGCACGCCATGCGCCTGTCCCTCCAGGCGAGCTCGCCGCAGGCCCGCCGGCTGCACTACTGGGTGCTGCCGGGTGGCGACGTCGAGCTGTCCCGCGTGGTGCTGCACGACGACTCCGCCCCCTGACACGCACCACTCGCCGGGGCCGTGCTACCTCGCGAGGGCCAGGGTCGTGACCGACGCCGCGACCTCCGTCAGCCGCGTGGCCGTGCGCGACATCAGCTCGTCGAGCCCGATCGGCCCGGGAGCGATCGAGAACGCCGCCGCGATCCCCGCCGCGCGTGCCTGCGCGGCCGGGAGCAGGACCTGGCCGGCGACCACGACGACCGGGGGCCGGGCCGGGGACGCCTCAGCCAGGCGGGCGACGCCGTCGGCCACCTTGCCCCGCACCGACTGGGAGTCGAACGACCCCTCGCCGGTGATGACGAGCGCGGCGTCCGCGAGCGCCGCCGGCAGACCGACCGCCTCCGCCACGAGCGACGCCCCGGGCTCGAGCTCCGCGCCGAGCAGCGCCACGAGCGCGGCGGGCACGCCGCCGGCGGCACCCGCTCCTGGCAGCTCGTGGACCCGGACGCCGGACCGACGCTCCAGGAGGTCGGCCCACCGGGTGAGCGCCGCGTCGAGGAACTCGACCTCCCCCGGCCCGGCGCCCTTCTGCGGGGCGAACACGGCGGCCGACCCGAGCTCGCCGACGAGCGGGTTGGTGACGTCGACGGCGAGACGCCAGCGCACCTGGCGGGCGCGCGGGTGCAGGCCGGACAGGTCCAGCGAGGCGACCTGCGCCAGGCCCTCGCCGCCGTCCGGGACGGGTGCGCCGTCGGCGTCGAGGAGCCGGGCACCCAGACCGGTCAGGAGGCCGGCGCCACCGTCGGTCGAGGCAGAGCCGCCCAGGCAGACGAGCACCTCCTCGACGCCGGCGTCGAGCACGGCGGCCGCGACCTCGCCCGTGCCGTGCGTACCGGCGTGCAGCGGCTGGGGCGGGACGTCGCCGACGGCCGGCAGACCGCTCGCCTCGGCGAGCTCGACGACGCCGGTGCGACCGTCGGGCGAGACGGCGAACCGCGCGGTCCTCGGACGACCCACGGCGTCGACGGTCTCGACGTGCTGGACGGGCGTCAGCCAGGTGGTGACCAGCGCGTCGAGGGTGCCCTCGCCGCCGTCGGCCATCGCGAGGCACGTCACGCGCGCGTCGGGGCTGGCGGCCAGGACGCCGGCCCGCAGCGCCGCCGCGACGTCGGTGGCCCCGAGGCTGCCCTTGAACGAGTCGGGCACCACCACGACGTGGGGCTCGTCGGGCGTGGCGGTGCGGGTCACGTGGCGAGGGGCGGGCTCGGCGGGTGTCGGCGAGGTCACGCGCCGAGGATAACCGGCCCGATCAACCCTGGGGTGACCAGTCCGCGATGCCGGCCTGCGCGGCCCGCAGCCTGTCGAGCAGGCGCGTCAGCTCGGCCTGCTCCTCGACGTCCAGGGCACCGCCGACGTACTGCTCCATGGCACGGACGTGGCGCCGTCCGACGTCGCGCTGCATCCGCCGTCCCGTCTCCGTCAGCGCCACCAGGGTGCCGCGGGCGTCGTCGTCCGGCACGGACCGCAGGACGAGCTCGCGGTCCTCGAGCCGTTCCACGAGCCGGGAGAGCGAGGACTGCGCCATGAGGACGCTCTCGTTGAGGTCGCGCAGCCGCATGGTGCAGCTCGTCGCCCGGGACAGCGTGAAGAGCACGTCGTACTCGCGCATGGACACCTCGTCCCAGACCGAGTCCGCCTGGAACCGGCGCATGAGCGTGACCTGCGTGCGGAACAGCGCCTCCCAGGTCCGGGCGGCATCCCGAGCCGTGCCGGGCAGGCTGCTGTCGGTCGATGTCATGGGTTCTCCTGTCCTGGCGTCGTCGCCGCGAGAGTCCGAGGGCGTCGTCTATCGACCCAGCCGGCGCTCGCGCCGGGAGAAGTCACGCAGCGCGCGCAGGAAGTCGACGCGCCGGAAGTCCGGCCAGTATGCCTCGACGAACGACAGCTCGGAGTGGGCACTCTGCCACATGAGGAACCCGCCGACGCGGAGCTCGCCGGAGGTGCGGATCACCAGCTCGGGGTCGGGCTGGCCCTTGGTGTACAGGTGGGCGGCGATGTCCTCGACGTCGAGTCGCTCGGCCAGCTCGGCCAGCGTGGTGCCGTTGGCCTCCTCGGCGCGCAGGTAGGACCGCACGGCGTCGGCGATCTCGTGGCGGCCCCCGTAGCCGACGGCGACGTTGACGTGCAGGCCCACGACGTCGGAGGTCTCGGCCACGGCGCTCCGCAGCGCGTTCGAGAGACGCTCGGGCAGCAGGTCCAGTCGTCCCATGACCCGCAGGCGCCATCGCCCGGAACCGGCGAGGTCGCAGACGGCGTCCTCGATGATGTCGAGCAGGTTGGCGAGCTCGGACTCGGGTCGCGCGAGGTTGTCCGTGGAGAGCATCCACAGGGTCACGACCTCGATGCCCAGCTCCTCGGCCCAGCCGAGGAACTCGGTGATCTTGTCGGCCCCGCGCCGGTGGCCCGTGGCTGCCGTCTCGCCGAAGGACTTCGCCCAGCGCCGGTTGCCGTCGAGGATGACGCCGACGTGGCGCGGCATCTGCTCGCGGTCCAACGACCCGGAGAGCCGGCGCTCGTACAGGCTGTACAGCGGGTGGGGCAGGCGCACGCTGGTCCTTCGCGGTGTGGCGGGGGGTCGGACGAATCGGGACAACGGTACCGCTCCGGGTCGCCCCGCCGGGACGACCGGGCGAGGTTCGCGCGCGTGCCCCGCCGTCTCGTCGCACGATCTTCACAGGTCCCCGGCGGGACGGTTCCCGCACCGCGCCTACGGTGGCGTAACCTACGGGACCGTAGGTTCATTCGACGAGCACCAGCACCAGCAAGGAGACACCGTGGCCGAAGGAGCCGAGCGTCGTGGTCCGGGGACGGAAGCCCCGGACCGCGGTGACCTGACCGCTGCCGCGAAGGACGTCGCGCGGGACGCGAAGGACGTCGCCCGCCGGCTCAAGCCCAGGCTCCGCGGATGGATCCACGCGGCCACGACCCCCCTCGCGCTGGCTGCCAGCATCGTCCTCGTCGTGCTGGCCGAACCGGTGGCCGGCAAGGTCGCGGCGGCGGTCTTCGGACTCAGCGCGTTCATGCTCTTCGCCACCAGCGCCGTCTACCACACCGGGACGTGGTCGCCGCGCGTCGAGGCGGCCCTGCGACGCGCGGACCATGCGAACATCTTCGTCATCATCGCCGGCACCTACACGCCGCTGGCCGTCATGCTGCTGGACCCGCGCGCCGCCACGATCCTGCTCACCATCGTGTGGATCGGCGCCGCCGCCGGGGTGCTGACGCGGCTGCTGTGGATGGGCGCGCCACGCTGGCTCTACGTGCCGATCTACCTGGCGCTCGGCTGGGTGGCCGTCGGCTACCTCGGCCAGTTCGGCGCCACCGGCGGCCCGGCCGTGGTCTGGCTCGTCGCCGGCGGTGGGCTCGCCTACACGCTCGGCGCGGTCGTCTACGGCACCAAGTTCCCGAACCCCTCACCCCGGTGGTTCGGGTTCCACGAGATCTTCCACGTCCTGACGGTCGTCGGTTTCACCTGCCACACCGTGGCGATCTACCTCGCGGCCACCTGACCCTCCCCCCGGTCGCCGAACGTCAGGGCTGGGGCGAGGGTCAGCGGGGGACGACGGCGTAGCGCCGGTTCTGCAGCGAGGGGTTCGCCCGGCGCACCGCGGCGAGCTCCTCAGGATCCAGGTCCACCGTGCGGTACTGCGGCCGTTCGTCCAGCTCCAGGCCGACGACGCCGTCCGGCCCGACCAGCACGGACCTGCCCGTGACGCCCTTGCCGGCCATCCCGACGCCGACCGTCACGACGGTGTTCTCGATCGCCCGCGCCGCCAGCAGCGTGCGCCAGTGCTCCGCCTTGAGGGGACCCGCGACCCAGGCCGCCGGGACCACCAGGACCTCCGCCCCGGCGTCGACCACGCGCCGCGCCGACTCGGGGAACCGCAGGTCGTAGCAGGTGATGACGCCGAAGGTGAGGTCGCCGACCCGCAGCGTGAGCGGTGCCGCGTCGGCCGGCCCCGGCTCCAGCCGGTCGGACTCGCGGGTGCCGAACGCGTCGTAGAGGTGGACCTTGCGGTACGCGCCGACCAGCTCGCCGGAGGCGTCGACGGCGACGACGGCGTTCACCGCACGACGTGCGTCGGCCGGGCCGGGCGTCGCGCCCGGCAGCGTCGTCCCGGCGATCACGGCCGTCCCGTGCTCCGCGGCGAGCGTGCGCAGGGTGGACACGAACGCGCCGTCCAGCGGCTCGGCGTGCTCGATGCCGACGCCGTGCCGGTGGTACCCCGAGGCGTACTCGGGCAGCACCAGGAGGTCGGCGTCCACCGCCGCGGCGGCCTGGAACGCGTCGGCGACCATGTACCGGTTCGCCTCGTGGTCGTCGGCCACCTCGACCTGTGCCACGGTGACGCGCGTCATGACGCGGGCCGGTCCGTCCCGTCCGGGGTGCCGCCGTCGGGCGACGCGTCAGACGGCGGAGCGGGCGACGGCGAAGCGGGCGACGGCGAAGCGGGCGAGTCGGGCGTCGCGGCGCCGTCGGACGCCTCGCCCGTCGACGTCCGGAACCCGATGGACCGCCGCTGCGGCACCTCGATGCCGTGCGCCCGGGCGTAGGCGTCCGCCTTGCGCACGTGGCGGCTCAGGGAGAGGAAGAGGAGCACCGCGGCGGCCGCGATGGCGAACGTCGCGAGGAATCCCGTCAGACCGGGGGTGACCTCCCAGTCCTCCAGGACGGGCGCCGTCGGGCTGGGCGACGGGCTGACGTCGGCCAGCAGGCCGCCGAGCAGCGCGACGGACATCAGGACTCCTCCTCGACGCCGGCGAACAGGTCGGACTCCGGGGTCTCGACCGGCACCCGGGAGTCCGCGAGCTCGAACTCCTCCGTGGGCCACACGTCGACCTCGAGGTCTCGCGGCACGGCGAAGAAGAATCCGTCGGGGTCGATCTGCGAGGTGTGGGCGACCAGCGCGGCGTCCCGCTGGGCGAAGTAGCCGGAGACGTCGATCCGCGTGGTGACCTCCCGTTCGGGGATCTCCCGCGCCGTGCGGGACTCGATCCAGTCGCCGAACGGGGATTCCAGGCCGGCGCCCTCCATGGCCTCGTGCGCCGCACGGATGCGCTCCATCGAGAAGCCGTGGTTGTAGTAGAGCTTGCGCGGCTCCCACGGCTCCGCGCCGCCGTCGACGACGTAGCGGCTCGCGTCGCCCGCCGCACGGTAGGCCTCGTACGAGACCTCGTGGCAGCGGATGTGGTCCGGGTGCGGGTAGCCGCCGGTCGGGTCGTACGTGGTCATGACGTGCGGCCGGAACTGGCGGACCAGCTCGACGAGCGGTGCGGAGGCCTCCTCCAGCGGCAGCAGGGCGAAGCAGCCCTCCGGCAGCGGGGGCAGCGGGTCACCCTCCGGGAGGCCGGAGTCGACGAACCCGAGCCACTGCTGACGCACGCCGAGCGCCGCCGCGGCCGCTGCCATCTCGAGGCGGCGCACGGCGCGCTTCTCCTCGAGCGTGTCGAAGGAGTGCCCCTCGGGCGGCGCGAACGACGGGTTGAGCACGTCGCCACGTTCCCCACCGGTGCAGGTGACGACGAGGACCTCGACACCCTCGGCGGCGTACTTCGCCGTCGTCGCGGCACCCTTGCTCGCCTCGTCGTCCGGGTGCGCGTGCACCGCCATGAGCCGCAGTGGTTCGCCGGTCAAGGGTCCTCCTGGGATGAGTTCGAGACGTCCGCGTCGTGGAGGACAATGGTGTCATGACCTCCGAGCAGCTCCCCACCGTCCCCGCCGGCCGCTACGGAGGCGCGGCGAGGGCCTCCTCGACGCCGGCCCGCGGCCCGGGGCGGGGCGCCAAGGTCGCGATCGGGGTCGCCCTCGCGGCCGCCGTCGGTGCCACCGCCTGGTTCTCCCTGGCGCAGAGCGCCGCGGATCCCGTCACCGCCGAGATGGTGAGCTTCGACGTCGTCGACGCGGAGCGCGTGGACGTCACGTTCCAGGTGCACATGCCCCCGGGCACGACGGCGGTCTGCACCGTCGACGCCCTGTCCACCAGCTACGCCCAGGTGGGCACCCTCGACGTCCCGGTCGGCCCCGCGGACGGCCGGACCTCCGCCTACCAGGTGACCGTCGGCACCTCCGAGCAGGCGACCGCCGCCGACGTCACCGACTGCGTCGTCTCCGACCTCTGACGGCTCGACGACGGTGCCACGAAGTCCACGAATCCACCCACCGTCGGCTATCCTGAGGGATTCACACGCAGTCCTGCGCCGTCCGGCGCGCGTGCCGACGCCCGCCGGGCGGCCCGGCGTGCGTCATCCGGGGCAGGCGACGAGCACCACGAAAGGAGAGCCCTCGTGACCGAGAGCAACGTCACCTGGCTCACCCAGGAGGCTCACGACCGGTTGCAGTCCGAGCTGGAGCACCTCTCCGGACCGGCCCGCACCGAGATCGCCGAGCGCATCGCTGCCGCACGCGACGAGGGCGACCTCAAGGAGAACGGCGGCTACCACGCTGCCCGCGAGGAGCAGGCGAAGAACGAGGCCCGCATCCGCGAGCTCACCGAGAAGCTGCGCCACGTGCAGGTGGGGCAGCCCGCCGACGACGGCACCGTCGAGGCCGGCATGGTCGTCGTCGCCGAGGTCGCCGGTGACGAGATGACGTTCCTCATGGGCTCGCGCGAGATCGCCGGGACCACGGACCTCGACGTCTACTCCCCCACGTCGCCCCTGGGGGCGGCCATCGACGGCAAGAAGGTGGGCGACTCCACCAGCTACACCGCGCCGAACGGGCGCGAGATCCCGGTGGAGATCCGCTCCGCCAAGCCGTTCTCCGGCTGACTGCCACATGCCGGGGCGCCCACCGTCGGACGCCCCGGCATCGTGCGGCTGTGGTCAACATCGCACCCCGGATTCAACGTGGCGGGGTGGGATTATCCCTCGATCGTGTCTATGGTTGATGCCGGTATGACAATTTCTGACGGCCCAACGACCAAACCGACCCCCTCGGCGCCCGCGGACGCGGCTGCCGGGGACGGCTCCACGCCACTCACCATCCGCCGCCCCACCGTCGACGACGGAGGCGCCATGTGGCGGGTCGCCCGCGACTCCGGATCGCTGGACCTCAACTCGTCGTACAGCTATCTGCTGCTGGCCGACCACTTCTCCGACACGTGCCGGATCGCCCTGCTGGGTGACAACGTCGTCGGCTTCGTGACCGGCTACCGACTGCCGGCGGATCCCAGCCGCTACTTCCTCTGGCAGGTCGCGGTCGACGAGCGCGCCCGCGGGCGCCGCCTCGCAGGGCGTCTCATCGACGCCGTGATCGACGAGCAGCCGGAGATCACCTCCCTCGTGACCACGGTCACCGAGGACAACGCAGCCTCCCGCCGCGTCTTCCGACGCTGGTCCGAGGACCGCACCGCCTCGCTCACCGAGGTGCCCGGCTTCGAGGCACAGCACTTCCCCGACGGCCACGAGGCAGAACCGCTGCTCGTGATCGAGGGCTTCCGCAACTGACACGACACCGGGCTGCGCCGGTCCCGCGCGCAGGTGACGACACAGCCCCCGTTCCATTCGAAGCACCCGCGCGCACCACCTCAGAGGAGTGTCCTTCGTGACGACCCTGACCCCCCAGTCCGACGCGTCGACCACCGATGACCCGACGGGCTTCACCGCCCTCGAGTCCGAGGTCCGCAGCTACTCCCGCGCCTGGCCCGTGGTGTTCGACCGTGCGGTCGGCGCCACCGTGTACGCCGAGGACGGTACCGAGTACCTCGACTTCTTCGCGGGTGCAGGTTCCCTCAACTACGGGCACAACAACCCGATCCTGAAGAAGGTCCTGCTGGACTTCCTCGCCGACGACCGCATGGTGCACACGCTCGACATGTTCACCACCGCGCGTCGCGAGTTCCTGCAGACCTTCCGCACCAACATCCTCGAGCCGCGCGGACTCGACCACAAGGTCGTCTTCCCCGGCCCGGGCGGCGCGAACGCCGTCGAGGCGGCCCTCAAGCTCGCCCGCAAGGTGACGGGCCGCGAGTCGGTCATCAACTTCACCAACGCGTTCCACGGAATGACGCTCGGCGCCCTGTCCGTGACCGGCAACTCGATGAAGCGCGGCGGCGCCGGCATCCCGCTGGTGCACGCCACCCCGATGCCGTACGACGACTACTTCAACGGTGACGTCGACGACTTCCAGTACTTCCAGCGGATGCTCGAGGACGGCGGGTCCGGCCTCAACGAGCCCGCCGCCGTCATCGTCGAGACCGTCCAGGGCGAGGGTGGCATCAACGCCGCGCGCGCCGAGTGGCTCCGTGGCCTGGCCGAGCTGTGCAAGGCGCACGGGATCCTGCTGATCCTCGACGACATCCAGATGGGCTGCGGCCGGACCGGCGGGTTCTTCTCCTTCGAGGAGGCCGGCATCGTCCCGGACATCATCTGCCTGTCGAAGTCGATCTCCGGCTACGGCATGCCCATGGCGATCACCCTCGTGCGTCCCGAGCTGGACGTGTGGGAGCCGGGCGAGCACAACGGCACCTTCCGCGGGTTCGCCCCGGCGTTCGCCACGGCCTCCGAGGCGATCCGGACCTACTGGTCCGACGACACCCTCGAGAACGAGGTCAAGGCCAAGGGCCTGATCGTCGAGAGCGCCTTCAACTCGGTCGTCTCGCGTCACCCCGACCACGAGCTCCTCTCCAAGGGTCGCGGCCTCGCCCGCGGTCTGCAGATGCCCGACGGCGAGCTCGCCGGCCGGGTGACGCAGTACGCGTTCGAGCACGGTCTGCTGGTCGAGACCTCGGGTCCCGACAGCGAGGTCGTCAAGCTGCTGCCGCCGCTGACCATCACCGAGGACGAGCTGCGCCGCGGCCTGGCCATCCTGGACGAGGCGTTCGACGCCGTCCTGGGCTCCTGACCGACCCGTCCCACCTGACCTCTCACGACCGAGGAGACACATGATCGTCCGCACGCTCGACGAGATCACCGACACCGAGGCCGACATCAAGAGCGAGAACTGGCGCTCCAAGCGCATCGTCCTCGCCAAGGAGCGCGTCGGCTTCTCGGTGCACGAGACCACGCTGTACGCCGGGACCGAGAGCTTCTTCTGGTACGCCAACCACATCGAGGCCGTCTTCATCACGTCCGGCGAGGGCGAGATCGAGGACCTGGCCACCGGTGAGGTGCACGAGCTCAAGCCCGGCACGCTGTACCTGCTGAACGACCACGACAAGCACAAGGTGCGCCCGCGCACCGACATCACGTGCGTCTGCGTCTTCAACCCGCCGGTCACCGGCCGCGAGGTGCACGACGAGAACGGCGTGTACCCGCTCGTCACCGAGCCGGAGCCGGAGACCACCGCGGCGGTCTGACCCTCCGTGCGCCGCCCGCGTGCCGGTCCGGCCGACCGGGCGTCGCCGTCTCGAGGAGCGTGCCCCCTCGTCCCTCCACGGGACGAGGGGGCACGCTCATGTCGTCTCCGGGTCCACCAGGTCGGCCAGCCGGCGGCGCAGGAGTCGGCGGTCCCCCTCGCGGTCCACGAGCGCCAGGGCGGTCCGCAGGGCGTCGGCGGCCTCACTCGCCCGCCCGAGCCGAGCGAGCAGGTCTGCTCTGACACCCGCCAGCAGGTGATAGCCGGCCAACTCCGGAACGCCGGCGACGGCGTCCAGCGCCTCCAGCGCCGCACCAGGGCCGTGAACCTGCGCGACGGCGACCGCCCGGTTCAGCGCGACGACGGGCGATCCTGTCATCTCGCCCAGGACGTCGTAGAGCGCGAGGATCTCGGTCCAGTCCGTCTCCGTGCCGTCCGCCGCCCGAGCGTGCAGCGCCGCGATCGCGGCCTGCACCTGGTACGGGCCCGGCCGTCGTGCCGCGAGCGCGGCGTCGAGCACCTCCAGACCCTCGGCCGTCTCGTCCTGGCGCCACCGCATCCGGTCCTGCTCCGCCAGGACGCGGGTCGCACCGTCGGGCCCGGTACGGGCCTCCCGCCGGGCGTGCTGGAGCAGGAACAGGGCGAGCAGCCCCTGCGCCTCGGGCTCGTGGGGCAGCAGCCGCGCGACCATGCGCGCGAGCCGCACCGCGTCGTCGGCCAGTGCTCGACGGGCGGTGGTGCCCTCAGCGGCGTCGGTGGGCTCGGCCCACGCGTCGTAACCCTCGGTGAAGAGCACGTACAGCACCGCGAGGACCCCCGCCGTGCGGTCCGCCAGGAACGTGGGCGGCGGCACGCGGAAGACGATCCCCGTGGCGCGGATGCGGCGCTTGGCCCGGACGAGCCGCTGCGCCATCGTCGGCTCGGGGACGAGGAAGGCCCGGGCGACCTGAGCGGTCGTCATGCCCGTGAGGGACCTCAGCGTGAGCGCCACCCGCCCGTCCAGCGGTATCGCCGGGTGGCAGCACGTGTACAGCAGGCGCAGCAGGTCACCGTCGGGGTCGTCGGTCTCCCACGCCTCGTCCTCCAGCCCGAGCGCGACCTCGTCGGGCACCGGGTCACCCGCGGCGCCGGCGGCGCGCAGGCCGCCGTCCACCCGCTCCCCGAGACGCGCCGCCGCGGTGGTCTTCTCCCCCTCGGTGCGACGCCGCCGCAGGACGTCGATCGCGTGCCGACGAGCCGTCGTCGTCAGCCAGGCACCCGGCCGGCCGGGGACGCCGTCCCGAGACCACGTCCGGAGCGCGGTCGCGAACGCCTCCTGCGCCGACTCCTCCGCGAGGTCGAGGTCGCCGGTGCTGCGCGCGACGGCGCCGAGGACGCGCCCCCACTCGCTGCGGAACGCGTCCTCGACCGCGGACGCCGCACCCGTCACGCCGCCGGGTCCCCGCCCGTCGGCCAGAACGGGTGCACCTCGATCGTCGATCCGCCCCACGAACCAGGGTGCTCGGCGGCGATCGCGAGCGCCGCCGCGAGATCCGGCGCCTCGATGATGTCGAAACCGCCGATGATCTCCTTCGAGTCCGCGAAGGGGCCGTCGGTCACGACCGTCGCACCGTCGTGGACCCGCACTCGTCGATGTCAGGGGTCGGGCCACGGTCCGGGACGTCGGGTTCGCGCACCAGGAACAGGTACCGCATCATCGGTCACCTCCCTGCTGCCCGTCGAGGTCCAGCGGCCAGAAGGGGCGCAGCTCGATCGCCCCGAGGTGCGCCATGGGATGCTCGGAGGCGACGGTGATCGCCGTGTCGAGATCGGGGGCCTCGATGATGTCGAAGCCGCCGATCGCCTCCTTCGACTCCGAGAACGGACCGTCGGTCACGAGCACCTTCCGGCCGCGCACCCGGACGCCGACGGCGTCCTCGGGCGGACGCAGCCGGTCCCCGGCCGAGGCCGTGCCGTCGCCGTAGTAGCGGTCCACCCAGTCCTCGATCGCCGGGGCGCCGCTCTCGTCGACGGCGTCCGGGTCCTGCGGGGTGCTGAGCACCAGCATCAGGTAGCGCATCACTGCCTCCTCAGCGGATCCGGGCGTCCGGACGGACGTACACGACAGGTCCGAACATCGCGACGTCTGCGGCCTCGATGCCGTCGCCAACACCGTACCGCCGCTCGGCGACGTACCGCCGGTGGCGCTCCACCTCGGGTCCTCTGCACAGGATCGTCGACACGAATCGCATCATGGACTCCTCGCTCCGTGCGGCCCTGGTGGCCGCGTCACCACCTCGACGAACGGGGGACGCCCGGATCGACACCCGGAGCGGAGCAGGATCGACCTCGTCCGGTCCGGCCCTCAGCCGATGCGGTAGCCGTCCCTGCGCAGCCGGTCCAGCACCGCCGCCCGGTGGTCGTACCCCTTGGTCTCGAGCTGCAGCGTCACGAGCACCTCGGAGATCTCCAGCGTGGTGTCCGTGCGGCGGTGGTCCACCCGCACGATGTTGCCCTCGGCGGCGGCGATCGTCTCCAGCAGGGTGGCCAGCGCACCCGGTTTGTCGTCCAGCCGCACCGAGAGCTGCAGGTACCGGCCCGCGGCCACGAGTCCGTGCTGCACCACGCGCTGCAGCAGCAGCGGGTCGATGTTCCCACCGGTCAGCACCGGCACCACGGTCCCGGTGTAGGCGTGGGGCGTGGCCATCACCGCTGCGACGGACGCGGCCGCCGACGGCTCGACGACGAGCTTGCCGCGCTCGGCCACCATCAGCAGCGCGCGGGACATCTGGTCCTCCGTGACGGTCCGCACCTCGACCCCGAGCCGGGTGAGCACCTCGAAGGGCACGTCGCCGGGCGTGCCGACGGCGATGCCGTCCGCCATCGTCGCGCCCAGGTCACCGGCCAGCGGGCGCCCGGCGGCCAGCGAGGCCGGGTACGCGGCGGCCGACGCCGCCTGCACACCGACGACCCGGACGTGCGGTGCGAGCTCCGCCAGCACCGTGGCGATGCCGGCCACGAGCCCGCCGCCCCCGAGGGGCACGACCACCGTGCCGACGTCGGGCACCTGCTCGAGGATCTCGAGCGCGACCGTGCCCTGACCCGCCACGACGTCCACGTGGTCGAACGGGTGGATCAGCACCTTGCCCGTGCGAGCGGCCTCCGCACGCGCGGCGCTCAGCGCCTCGTCCACGCTGGCACCGAGCTGGCGCACCTCGGCACCGTAGCTCCGCGTGGCCTCCAGCTTGGGTACCGAGGCGCCCTGCGGCATGTAGACGACGGCGGGGATGCCGAGCTGCTCCGCGGCGAGCGCGACGCCCTGCGCGTGGTTCCCGGCGGAGGCCGCGACGACGCCGCGCTCCTGCTGCTCCGGCGTCAGGCCCGCGAGCCGCGTGTACGCACCGCGGATCTTGAACGACCCGGCGCGCTGCAGGTTCTCGCACTTGAGGACGACGTCGGCCCCGGCGATCTGCGTCAACGCCCGGAAGGGGTGGACCGGCGTGCGCGTCACCACCGGTGCCAGCAGCTCGGCGGCCGCCCTGACGTCGGCCAGTGTCACACGATGGATGGGGTGCGGTGCTGTCACGTCCTGCTCTCTCCTGCCGGTCCGGCATCGTCAGCCGGTGCGGCAGGAACATCACCCGGGGTGGTGGGTGCTGCACCGGCGTCGTCCTGCGACGCGCCCGACCGGCTCGGCCACAGGAGCGTACCTGGCAGGTCCGCGAGGGAGGGACGGCGGCGCAGCAGCGGCAGATGGTCGTCGGTGCCGAGCTCGGGGAACTTGTCGTGCCCGTGCAGGTACTGCATGACGGTGTTGAGGACGGCGGCGAGCGGCACTGCGAACAGCGCCCCGATGAGGCCCGCCGCAAGGCTGCCGGCCGCGACGACCAGGACCACGGCCACCGGGTGCAGGGAGACCGCGTGGCCCATGAGGAACGGCTGGAGGATGTGGCTCTCCGCCTGCTGGACCAGCAGCACGATGCCGAGCATGATCGCCGCGGCGACCCACCCCTCGGCCACGAGGACGACGGCGCAGGCGATCGCGCCGGTCACGATGGCGCCGAGGATCGGGACGAACGAGCCGACGAAGACGAGGATGCCGATCGGGATCGCGAGTGCCGGGACGAAGAACGCGGAGCCGATGCCGATGCCCAGGGCGTCGACCAGGGCCACCAGGATCTGGGTGCGCACGTAGGACGACAGGGTGACCATGCCGCGCCGGCCGGCCTGGTGGACCTTCTCCCGGGCGGCGATCGGCAGGATGTTGACGACCCAGGTCCAGATGCTCCGGCCGTCCTGCAGGAAGAAGATCGTGCAGAAGAGCGCGATGATGATGCCGACCAGCACGTGGCCGACCGTCGTGGCGGCGCCGAGCGCGCCGGTGATCAGCGACGAGCTCTGGTCCGCGACCATGTCCTGCGCCTGGCTGCCGAGATCGCTCAGCGTGGCCGTGTCGAGGCCGAGCGGTCCGTCCGACAGCCAGCTGAGGAACTCCTCGAAACCCGCCACAGCCTGGTCCCACAGGTCCTGGAAGCCGTTGACGATCGACTGGCCCGCGATCACGATCAGGCCGGTGACGAACGCGATGAGTCCCAGGATGGACAGCGCCGTGGCCAGCCCGCGGGGCACGTGCCACCGCTCGAGCGTGAGCCGCAGGGGGCGCAGCAGGATGGTGATGAGCAGGGCGATCGCGACCGGGACGGCGATCGTCTTGAGCTGGGCGAGCAACCAGAAGAAGCCGGCGACACCGGCAGCGATGATCAGCAGCCGCCACGACCACGCCGCAGCGCCCCGCACGCTGGCGGGGACCATGTCACGTCCGTTGGCAGACGTCTCCTGAGGGGCGTTCACGGACCCACACTAAATGGCCGGAAGCAGCGCTGCGCGACGATGTCGCGGCAGGTCCGGGGTTCGCCGACGGCGGAACGGTCAGTCCGTGTCGAGGGTGCGCCGTTGCGGGTGGACCGTCTCGCCGCGCTCGAGCATCGCGACGAACTTCGCGGCGTTGCGGACCCTCGTCTCCTCCTTCTTCGCCGTCGTCAGGCGGTGCAGGATCGCGAAGCGGTTCTGGGAGGTGAGGATCTCCCACATCGCTGTCGCGCGCGGGCTCTCCGCGAGCGCCGCCGTGAGCGCGGGGGCCATCTCGATCGTGGCCGGCCCGGCGTAGGCGGCCTCCCAGCGGCCGTCCTGCTTCGCGCGGTCGATCTCCGCCTGGCCACGCGGGCGCATCCGGCCCTCGTCGATCAGCCGCGCGACGATCTCGCGGTTGCGCACGGACCAGATGCTGCGGCGTCGTCGCGGGCAGTACCGCTGGAGGCTCGTGGCGCCGTCACGGCTCTTCGCCTGCGCGTCGATCCAGCCGCTGCACAGCGCCTCCTCCAGCGCCGCGGCGCGGGTGAGGGTGGTCGGGGCGTCCTGGCCCTTGCGCGCCAGGACCAGCCAGACGCCGTCGGGCGCGGAGTCCTCGTGCTCGTCGAGCCACGCACGCCAGGCCGCCGCGTCGGGCAGCAGGAACTCGTCGACGTCGACCGGTTGCGTCATGCTGCGACGCTACGCCCAGCCCCCGACACCCCGCACCCCCTCTCTGCGCTGTGGGGGGGCCCCCCCCCCCCCCCCCCGGGCGGGGCCCCCCCCCCCCCGCCCCCCCCCCCCCCCCGGGCGGGGGGGGGGCCGGGGGGCCCCCCCCCCCCCCCCGCGGAGGGGCGGGCGACGACCACGGAACACCCGCGCGCCCCGCATCGTTGCGCAGGTGCGGGGTCGGCGGAACGCCCCCGCACCGCACCAAGGAGGCGACGCGATGTTCGAGAACCTGTTCGGCCAGTCGGCCAAGACCACGATGGTGACCCCCGAGGACGCCCTGCCGGGCCGTGAGTCGCCGATCCTGCCCGCCCCGCGGTCGCACACCGTCCTGGGGACCTCGCTCACCGGCCCGTGGGAGCCGGGCACGCGCGTGCTCTACCTCGCGATGGGCTGCTTCTGGGGCGCCGAGGAGATCTACTGGCAGGTCCCCGGCGTGGTGAGCACCGCCGTCGGCTACATGGGTGGCACGACGCCGAACCCCACGTACGAGGAGGTGTGCTCGGCCCGCACGGGGCACACCGAGACGGCGATGGTCGCGTACGACCCGTCCCGGGTGAGCGAGGCCGAGCTGCTCAAGATCTTCTGGGAGCGGCACGATCCGACCCAGGGCTTCCGCCAGGGCAACGACGTGGGCACCCAGTACCGCTCCGGCGTGTACTGGACGACGCCGGAGCAGGCCGAGGCGGTACACACCACCGCCGAGCAGTACGGTGAGGTGCTTGCCGTGAAGGGCTACGACCCGATCACCACCGACATGCGGCCGGCCGTCGAGGCAGGGCCGTTCTACTACGCCGAGGACTACCACCAGCAGTACCTGTCGGACGCGAAGAACCCGCACGGCTACCGCTGCCACGCCACGACGGGAGTGCCGTTCCCCGCGGCGGTCTGAGCGGGCCACGAGCGCCGCATGGCGGAGAGCGCCGTGCTCACGCTCCGCCGTCCGGCGACCGCTCGCCGACGTCCACGCCGGCAGGCTCCCAGAGCTGGACCCGGGGTGCCCTCGGGGTCGGTCAGGTCGGCGAAACGGCCGTTGGGGTACTCCTGCACGAGCGCGGAAGAAGACGCCCCCGATACCTCGGACGGTCTCCATGCGCCGGGCCTACGACGCGCGGCCGCGCCGGGCGCCTCGCACGGACCGGTAGCAGGCGTCAGTGGCCGCTGCCACGATGGGACGGTGCTGCTGTCCGAGCTCGTCACGACCCACGCCGCGGTCGCCGCGACACGCTCGCGCCTGCGCAAGCGCGAGCTGCTGGCCGGGACCCTGCGTCGTGTCGCCGACGACGGTGACGCTGCCGACGCGTCCCAGGAAGCCGCAGGTGCGCCGTCGGGACGCCAGGCCGACGAGGCCGAGATCGTCGCCTCGTACCTCTCGGGGCGCCTGCGGCAGCGCCGCACCGGCGTCGGCGGACGGTCCCTGACCGACCTGCCGCCGGCAGCCACCGACCCGACGCTCACACCCGTCGAGGTCGACCGCGCCTTCGAGGCCATGTCCGCGCTGACCGGCGCCGGTTCCCACGCCGCCCGTTCCGACGCCCTCGCCCGGCTGCTGGCCCGTGCCACGCCGGACGAGCAGCGCTTCCTGCGAGGGCTCGTGCTGGGCGAGCTGCGCCAGGGTGCCCTCGACTCCCTGCTGCTCGACGCCATCGCCGCGGCGGCGGACGTGCCGCCGGAGGCCGTCCGGCGGGCCGCGATGTTCAGCGCCCCGTCGGGTCCGATCGCCCGGGCCGCGCTCGCCGGCGGCGTCAGCGCCCTCGAGACCTTCCGGCTGCAGGTCGGGCGTCCGGTCCGGCCGATGCTCGCCTCGTCCGCCCCCGACGTCGTCGGCGCGCTCGACCGGTTCGACGGCGCCGAGGTGGCCGCGGACGTCAAGCTCGACGGGATCCGCGTCCAGGTGCACGTCGTCGGCGACGACGTCGCGGTGTTCACCCGCTCCCTGGACGACATCACCGAGCGGCTGCCGGAGGTCGTGTCCCTCGCACGTGCGCTCGACGTCCAGGCCGCGGTGCTCGACGGCGAGGCCCTCGCCCTGGACGACGCCGGACGCCCGCGCCCGTTCCAGGAGACTGCCGCGCGCGCCGGGACGCACGACGTCGGCCCCACCGCACCGTCGGTACCCCTGAGCGTGCGGTTCTTCGACGTCCTGCACCTCGACGGCGCCGACCTGCTGGACGCCCCGGCCCACGAGCGCCTCGCCGCGCTGGACCGCGTCGTGCCGCCGGCCGCCGTCGTCCCGCGCGTCGTCACCGCCGATCCCGACGCCGTCCAGACGTTCTTCGAGGACACCGTCGGCGCCGGGCACGAGGGCCTCGTCGTCAAGGCACTCGACGCCCCGTACGACGCCGGACGGCGCGGTGCAGCCTGGGTCAAGGTCAAGCCGCGGCACACCCTCGACCTCGTGGTGCTCGGCGTCGAACGAGGATCGGGCCGCCGCGAGGGCTGGCTGTCCAACATCCACCTGGGGGCACGCGACCGGGACACCGGCGGGTTCGTGATGCTGGGCAAGACGTTCAAGGGGATGACGGACGAGACCCTCGCCTGGCAGACCGAGCGGTTCACCGAGCTCGCCGACGGGCCGACGGACGGCTACGTCGTCCGGGTACGACCCGAGCAGGTCGTCGAGATCGCCTTCGACGGGGTGCAACGGTCCCGGCGCTACCCCGGTGGCGTCGCCCTCCGCTTCGCACGGGTGGTGCGCTACCGCGACGACAAGACGGCCGAGGAGGCCGACACCCTCGCGCAGGTGCGCGCCCTCGGCAACATGCCCGGCTGAGGCGGGGGCTCGTCGGCCCGTCAGCGTCCGCGCCCCCGGTTCCCGCCGCCGCGTGGACGCTGCGTCCGGGCCCGACGAGCAGCCGCAGCCCTCTTGCCCTCGGCGCCGCCGGCACCACCCTTTCCACCGGAACCGCCCTTGCCGACCGTCTTCTTCGACGGACGCGCCGCTTCCGGAGCCCCCCGCCCGCGCGAGCTGTTGGCGGTGCGCCCGCGCACGATCCCGACGAGCTCCTCGACGAGCTCAGCCACCCCGTCCGCCAGCCCGTCCCGCCGCCAGACGAGCCCGACCGGAGACTCGGGCGCGCCGTCGACCACCCGGTGCACCGTGTCCTTGCGGTGGTGCAGCCGCGCGAGGGACATCGGCGTCACCACGACGCCGGAACCCGCCGCGGCCCACGCGATCGCCTCCTCGGTCGAGGCCGGCTCGGGCTCCACCAACGTGCCCGAGCCGTCGTCGTACGCCTCGGGGCGCAGGCCCGGACGGCCGGTGCCCGCGCCGAACAGGACGTCGTCGCGCGGGACCCACAGGACGTCGTCGCCCAGGTCCTCTGCCGCGACGTGCTCCGACTCCTCGGTCGCCGCGACCAGGTGGCTCTTCGAGGCGACGACGACCGGCAGCTCCGAGTAGAGCGGGATCGCGTGGAAGACCTCCTTGTCGACGGGCAGGCGGCCGATGGCCGCGTCCACCTCACCGTCACGCAGGGCGGACGGCACGTCGGCGGCGCCCACGGGGACCAGCTCGAGGAACACCCGGGGCAGCCGTTCCCGCCAGGTCCTCGCCCACTTGCCGGGAGTCGCCCCGGGGACGTAGCCCAGCCGGAACCGAGGGCCGTCCTGCCGGTCGGGACCGACGTCGTCGGCCCCGGTGTCGCCCGGCACGGGGCGGGTGTCGTCGCTCACGCGACCAGGTTACGGGGCGCTGCGGCCGCCCACCGGCGACTAGGCTGGGCCCATGGCCGGAACCCCCTTCTCCCAGCAGGTCCTCAAGCCGACGAACGCGGCGAAGAAGCTCGGGGTGTACCTGCCCGCCACGCCGCCCGAGTTCCAGGAGCACGGGATCACGCGCGCCGAGCTCGAGAAGCTCGAGGAGCAGCCGCCCGAGTGGCTCTCCGAGCTGCGCCGGAACGGACCGCACCCGCGGCCCGTCGTCGCCGGCCGCCTGGGCGTCTCGATCGCCGGGCTGGCGCGCGGCGGCATCACCGACCCGCTCACCACCGAGCAGATCAACGAGCTGCGCGGAGACCCGCCCGAGTGGCTGGTCCGCGAGCGCGAGACGGCCGAGAAGGTGCGTGCCGAGGAGGAGCGGGTCGCGGCCGAGGCTGCGCAGGCCGCGAAGAAGGAAGCCCGCGAGAACCGCTGATCCGCCGGCCGCGGCGCGATCTGGACGGCAGAGATCAGCCCTCCCCGGGCACCTGATCCGTCCCGGCGACCCGGTCCGTGTGCCCCAACGCCAGATCCGGCGCGACGGCGTCCCGGATCGCCTTCTTGAGCGGTGGGATCTCCGGGAACCCGCCCTCCGCCTTGCGATCCCAGAGCAGCACCGGCTCCGCGCCCGACGACGGCACCAGCTCCACGCGGAACACCCCGCCCGTCCCCGGCACGAGCGCGACCTCGCCGAGCCGCGTACGGAACGTCTGCAGCAGCTCCTGGGCGACCCACGCAGCGCGCATCAACCAGCGGCACTGCGTGCAGTAGGTGATGGTCACCCGGGCGTCCGACGACGTGGCTTCGTCCATGCGGCCAGACTACGGTCGTCCCGTGACCTCCCCCGCCGCACCGTCGTTGACCGCCCTGCTCGACCAGCTGGTCCCCTGGCCCGCCGACGGCACCCGCCCCGACGCTCCCGTCGCCGTGGACGCCACCGACCGCCTGCTGCTGACCGAGGCGGCTCCGCTCGTCGCCGACGCCGGGCCAGGTGCCGCACCAGGCGGCGTCGTCGTCCTCGGGGACCGGTTCGGGGCACTGACGCTCGGCGCTCTCGCCCTGGGGGCCGACGTGGTCCGCGTCCATCACGACACGGTCGACTCCGAGGCAGCGGCGCGCCACAACGCGGCCCGCGCGCAGGACGCGCTCGGGACGGCGGCCGTACCAGACCGCGTCGTCACGTCGGACGAGCTCGGCCCCAGCCTGCTCGACGGCGCCCGCCTCGTCCTGCTGCAGCTGCCCAAGTCGCTGGGCGAGCTCACCGAGATCGCGGAGGCCGTCGCCCGGTATGCCGCCGACGACGTCACGCTCCTCGCCGGCGGCCGCATCAAGCACATGACACGCGCCATGAACGACGTGCTCGGTGACCGGTTCGAGTCCGTGCACGCCACCCTGGCGCGCGGCAAGTCCCGCGCCCTGGTGGCCACGACGCCCCGGCCCGAGGCCCGCTCGGCCGCTCCGCTCTACCCGGCCCGTGTGCGCCTCACCGATCCTGAGCTGCTCGCAGCGGCCACGCCCACGCACGACGGCGCCGCACCGGCCGAGCACGTGGACGTCGTCGCGCACGGGGGCGCCTTCGCCGGTGCCGGCCTCGACCACGGCACCCGGTTCCTGCTGAGCACGGCGGGGCGCTGGCCGGCGGCGTCCCGGGTGCGCGACGCCGTCGACCTCGGCTCCGGCACGGGGCTGCTCGCGGTGGTGCTGGCACGCCGCTACCCGGACGCCCGGGTGGTCGGCACCGACCGGTCGGCGGCGGCGGTCGCCTCCACGCGGGCCACCCTCGCGGCGAACGGCGTGCAGGGCACCGTGACGAGGAGCGACGCCGGTGCCGACCTGGCCGACGCGAGCGCGGACCTCGTGCTCCTCAACCCGCCGTTCCACGACCGGTCGGCGGTGAGCACCGACGCGGCGCACCGCATGTTCGCCGCGGCCGGCCGGGTCCTGCGCCCGGGCGGCGAGCTGTGGTGCGTGTTCAACACGAAGCTCCGCTACCGCGGCTCGCTGGACCGCGCCGTCGGCCCCACCGAGCACGTGGCCCAGGACCCCCGCTTCACGGTCACCCGCTCGCGCAAACCCTGACCCCTCCACACCCCCAACCCCTCGCGTGGTGGACGAGGCTGAGCCGGACACACAAGAGCGGGGCGAAGGAAGCCGTGCGAGCTCGTCATCTCCCGAAGTGGAGGGCCCCCTGGGGCCCGTGAACGCGAGCTCGCACGGGTTCCTTCGCCCCGCTCGAAACCAAGAACGCTCAGCGCACGCCCACGACGTCGACGACGAAGACCAGCGTCGCCCCGCCGGGGATGCCGGCCTGCGGCACGCCGCGCGAGCCGTAGCCGTGCTCGGCCGGGATGGACAGCAGCACGCGGTCGCCCACGTTGCGGCCCACGAGGCCCTTGTCCCAGCCGCCGATGACGGCGCCCACGCCGATCGGGAAGTCGATCGTCTGACCGCGGTCCCAGGAGTTGTCGAAGACGTCGCCGCCCCAGGTCTGGCCGAGGTAGTTCACGACGATGGTGCGGCCGGCGTCGACGACGGGCCCGTCGCCCTCGGCGAGGACCTGCACCTGCAGACCGGTCGGCGCGTCGCCCTCCGGGAACGTGATCTCGGGCTTGTCGCCGAACGAGCCGGTGGCGGTGGGGAGCGTGGTCACGGGATACCTCATCCGTTCTCGGGGAGCCGCGGGTCGTGTCTCCCTGCGGCAGGTGCGCGTCAAGCCTACGCGGGGTCGCCGGCCACCTCGCGCAGCACGTCCACCGCGGCGCGGACCGGCGGCGTGTGGGCGACGGCGTCCTGCACCACCGCGTAGATGGTCCGCGAGGGGGTGGGACGCACGGCGGGGACGCCGATCGTCCCCGGTGGCAGGTGCACGGCGCCGAGCTCGGGGAGCACGGTGATACCGATCCCGGCCGCGACGAAGGCCAGCGCGGTCGGGTAGTCGTGCGCCTCGACGCGGAACGCCGGGCTGAACCCGGCCGCACGGCAGGCCTCGAGGAGGTTGCGGCGGCACCAGCCGCGGGCGAAGTCGTTGTCGATCCAGGCGTCGTCGGCGAGCTCGGCCAGCTCGACCTCGTCGCGGCCGGCGAACGGGTGGTCCACCGGCAGGACGGCGACGTACGGGTCGTCGAGCAGGTGGTGCGCCGTGAAGCCCTGGCCGGGCTCGTACCCGCGCCGGGCGACGGCGACCTGGAGATCGGCGCGCTGCGCAGCGTCGGTCGGCACGTCCTCGCGCAGCTCGAGCTCGAGGCGCAGCCCGGGGAACCTGTCGGTGAGCGTGCTGACCACGCGCGGCAGCCAGGCCGCCCCGACGGAGGCGAAGTACGCGATGGAGAGCCGTCCGGTGCGGCCCGAGCGGAGGTCGGCGATGAACGACTCGGCCTCGCCGAGCCGCGCGAGGACCCCGTCGGCCTGGGCCGCGAGCGCCTCGCCGGCCGCGGTGGGCCGCACGCCGCGGCCGTGCCGGGCGACGAGCTGCAGGCCGGTCTCGCGCTGCAGGGCGGAGACGTGCTGGCTCACGGCCGACGGCGTGTAGCCGAGGTTGGCGGCGGCCGCGGCCACGGAGCCGCTCGCCACGACGGAGCGGAAGATGCGCAGGCGGTGGACGTCCAGCATGCCATGAACAATACAGCGGTACTGAATGATGCGATAGATATCGGGACTGGTGCTGAACCTTCGCTCGGTCCACCATCGATACATGACCACGAGCAGCACCGCAGCGACCGCGCCCGCCACGGGACCCCGCGCCACGGCACCTCGCGCCACCGGACCCAGCGCCACGACCCGCCGCGCCGGACGTCTGACGGCCGCCGCCATGACCGTCACCGTGCTGCTCTGGGCCTCGGCCTTCGTCGCGATCCGCGCCGTCGGCCACGACGTCGACCCCGGCCCCCTGACCCTCGGCCGCGTCGCCGTGGGCAGCGTCGCGCTGACGGCGATGCTCCTCGTCGTGCGCGCCCGCCGACGCGCCCGCGCTGCCACCACGAGCGTGCCGGCCACCACCGGCGTGCCGGCCGGCCCTGGGCGGACGGCGGTCCCGCGCGGACGCGTGCTGCTCCTCGTCCTGGTCTGGGGCGTGGCCTGGTTCGGCGCGTACAACCTCACGCTGAACGCCGCCGAGCAGCACCTGGACGCCGGTACGACCGCCCTGCTGGTGAACATCGCCCCGATGCTCGTCGCCGTCCTCGCCGGCGCGCTCCTGGGCGAGGGGTTCCCTCGACGGCTCCTGGTCGGGATCGCCGTGGCGTTCGCCGGCGTCGTCGTCATCGCCACCACGACCTCCTCGGGCCGGTTCGATGCCGTCGGCGTCGTGCTGGGCCTCGTCTCCGCCGTCCTGTACGCGGGCGCCGCGACGCTCCAGAAGCGGCTGCTGCCCCGTGTCGACGCCCTCACCATGACCTGGCTGGGCTGCCTCGCCGGCACGGTGGCCTCCCTGCCGTTCCTGCCGGGCCTGGTGAGCCAGGTGTCCGGGGCAACGACGTCGACCGTGCTCGGCATCGTCTACCTCGGGGTCTTCCCCACGGCGATCGCGTTCAGCACCTGGGGGTACGTGCTGACGCGAGCGAGCGCCGGGCGCACCGCCGCCACGACCTACGCGGTGCCGGCCGTCGTCGTCCTGCTGTCGTGGGCACTCCTCGCGGAGGTGCCCGCTCCGGCCGCGCTGCTCGGTGGCGCCCTGGCCCTGGCGGGCGTCGCGGTGGCCACCCTGCCGACGCTCCGGCGCCGACGTGCCGCCGCGACGAGCTCAGCCTGACGGCGGGCCCAGGGCGGCGGCCTTGGCCTCCAGCACGCCGCGCTCGCGCTCGTTGCCGCACCGCTGCGCCGCGGTCTCGAGCTCGCGCCGGGCCTCGTCACGCCGCCCCAGCCGGGACAGCAGCTCGCCCCGCACGCTCGGCAGCAGGTAGGACCCGGCCAGCGCGCCGGAGCCGACCAGCACGTCCACGATCTCGAGCGCCGCCTCCGGCCCGGACGCCATCGACACGGCCACCGCCCGGTTGAGCTCCACCACGGGCGACGGCGCCACCCGGCCGAGCGCCTCGTACAGCCGGACGATCCGCGCCCAGTTGGTGCCGTCCACCGAGTCCGCGACGTCGTGCTGCTCGGCGATGGCCGCCTGCAGCGCGTAAGGGCCCAGCCCCCGACCGGCTGCCTCGGCACGCGCGAGGGCGGCCCGGCCGCGCCGGACCGCCGAGGCGTCCCACCGCCGCCGGTCCTGGTCGGCCAGGAGGATCGGCTCACCGTCCGGGCCGGTGCGTGCCGGGAAGCGGGCGGCCGTCAGCTCGAGCAGGGCGAGCAGCCCGGCCGCCTCGGGCTCGTCGGGCATCAGACGCGACAGGACGCGCGCCAGCCGGATCGCCTCCCGGGCGAGGTCCGTCCGGATCCAGTCACCACCGCCCGACGCCGAGGAGCCCTCCGTGAAGATCACGTACAGCACGTTCAGCACCGATCCGAGCCGCGCGGGCCGCTCGTCCGCGGGCGGCACCTCGAACGGGACCCGGGCCGCGCCGAGCTGCTTCTTCGCCCGGGTGATGCGCGCCTGGATCGTCGGGGTGGGGACGATGAAGGCCCGCGCGATCTCCTCGCTCGTCAGTCCCCCGACCACCCGCAGCGTCAGCGCGACGCGCGCCTCCTTGGGCAGCACCGGGTGGCAGGAGGTGAAGATCAGGGCGAGCTTGTCGTCCTCGATGCGGTCGGGGTCCCACAGCAGGTCGGGCTCGTCGTCGCCCGACGGCGTGGCCCCGGCGTGCACGCCGCCCTCGTCCAGGTCGCGGGCGAACGCCGCGTACCGCACGTCGCGGCCGGCCCGACGGCGGAACGCGTCGATGGCCCGACGGCGCCCGGTGGCGAGGAGCCAGGCCGTCGAGTCGCGGGGCACCCCGTCGCGCGGCCAGCTCACGAGGGCCTCGGCGACGGCCTCGGACGCCACGTCCTCGGCCAGCGCGAGGTCACCGGTGTAGCGGGCCAGCGCACCGACGATCCGCGCGGACTCGATGCGCCAGGTCGCCTCGAGCGCACGGCGCCCGGTGTCGGGACCATCGTCGGTCCCGACACCGGACGCCGGAGCCGGGGTGCCGTCGTCGGGCACCCCGCGCGGTGCGCTCACTCGGTCCCGAGGTCCTTGCGCCACTCCTTCTCCTTCTGGATCCACTCGTTGTCCTGCGGGAAGTCCTCGTCGCCGTTCACCCGGCGGACCTCGAGCTTCGTACCCGGGCCGCTCAGCGGCGCGCGCTTGGCCCACTCGACCGCCTCGTCGCGGGTGGAGACGTCGATGATCCAGAAGCCGTTGAACAGCTCCTTCGTCTCGCCGTACGGCCCGTCCGTCACCACCGGGGTGTCGGTGGAGAAGTCGACGACGGCGCCCTCGGACGCGTCGGAGAGCCCTTCACCGGCGGAGAGCACCCCGGCGTCCATCATGGACTCGTTGTAGCGGCCCATGGCGGCGATGACCTCGTTGAAGTCCGTCTGCTCGTAGGCAGCCTGACCTTCGTCGGTCCCGCGCATGATCAGCATGTACTTCGGCATGGTTCCTCCTCGAAAGACGTTCTCGGCGTGGTGCGGTTCAGAGCTGGCCGGTGCGCTCGCGCCAGGCGCGCTCCGCCTGGATCCACTCGTTGTCCGCGGGGAACTCGTCGATCGTGGGGATGCGGCGGATCTCGGACTTCATGCCCGGGCCTGCCAGCGGGGCCTTCTTCGCCCACGCGACGGCGTCGTCGATGGTGGGGACGTCGAGGATCCAGTAGCCGTTGAACAGCTCCTTCGTCTCGCCGTACGGCCCGTCCGTGACGGTCGGCTCGTCCGTGGAGTAGTCGACGACGACGCCCTTGTCGGCCTCCTCGAGCCCTTCGGCGGCCACCAGCACGCCGGCCTCGATCATCTCGTTGTTGAAACGCCCCATCGTCGCGAGCATCTCGTCGAAGTCGATGCCGGAGTCGGCGAACGCCGCCTCCGCCTCGTCGGTGCTGCGCATGATCAGCATGTACTTGGCCATTCTTCTCATCTCCCGTGATGTGGTGGCCCCGTCTGGACCTTCTCACCCCCAGGTCGAACGGGAAACCCGGGGATCGACACGTCACGTCACAAGTGTGTGAATCTTCTTGGCCCGACGGGGCACGGACTGGCGTCCGGCCCCCCGGGCAGAGCAGTCTGGTGTCATGATGCTCGATGCCCAGCCGACGCCGCGCACCGACGGCCGCAGCTCCTTCCCCTCCATCGCGGAGTACGCGTTCCTGTCCGACTGCGAGACCAACGCACTGGTCGCCCCCAGCGGCGCCATCGAGTGGATGTGCCTGCCCCGGCCCGACTCGCCCAGCGTCTTCTCGTCGATCCTCGACCGGGGAGCGGGCATGTTCCGCGTGGGGCCGCACGGCGCCCGCGTCCCGGTGGCGCGCCGGTACGTGCCGGGCACCCTGATCCTCGAGACCACCTGGCAGACGTCGACGGGCTGGCTGGTGGTGCGGGACGCGATGGTCATGGGCCCGTGGCACAACGTCGAGGAGCGCTCGCAGACGCACCGGCGCACGCCCACCGACCACGACACCGAGCACGTCCTGCTGCGCACCGTGAAGTGTGTGTCGGGCACCGTCGACCTCGAGGTGGTCTGCGCCCCCAAGCCGGACTACGCCCGGGGGGAGCCGGAGTGGGAGTACCTGGACGACGGCTACTCCTCGGTCGTGGCCAGGATGGGCGGCAAGAACCCGGACCTGCGCCTCAGCTCCGACCTCCGGTTCGGGCTCGAGGGGCAGCGGGCGCACGCCCGCACCCGCCTCGAGGAGGGGCAGACACACTTCGTGGCGCTCGCCTGGTCCTCGCTGCCTGCTCCCGCGACCTGGGACGAGGCCTTGGAGAAGATGTGGCGCACCGAGCAGTTCTGGCGCGACTGGATCACGCAGGGCTCGTTCCCCGACCACCCGTGGCGGATCTTCCTGCAGCGCTCGGCGCTGACCCTCAAGGGCCTGACCTACGCGCCGACAGGTGCTCTGCTGGCCGCGGCCACGACGTCGCTGCCCGAGACGCCGGGCGGCGAGCGCAACTGGGACTACCGCTACGCATGGATCCGGGACTCGACGTTCGCTCTGTGGGGGCTGTACACCCTGGGCCTGGACCGCGAGGCGAACGACTTCTTCGCGTTCATCCAGGACGTTTGCCAGGACAACAAAGAGCTGCAGATCATGTACGGCGTGGGCGGCGAGGAAGAGCTCACCGAGTCGGAGCTGTCCCACCTGAGCGGCTACGAGGGGGCCAGTCCGGTGCGGATCGGCAACGCCGCCTACGACCAGCGCCAGCACGACGTCTGGGGCGCGGTGCTCGACTCGGTCTACCTGCACACGCGCAACCGGGAGCAGCTCCCGGAGGCCCTGTGGCCGGTGCTCAAGTGTCAGGTCGAGCAGGCCGCCAAGCACTGGCACCTGCCTGACCGCGGCATGTGGGAGGTGCGTGGCGAGCCGCAGCACTTCACGTCGTCCAAGCTGATGTGCTGGGTGGCGCTCGACCGTGGTGCACGCCTCGCCCGCCTCTACGACGAGCCGGACTTCGCCGCGCAGTGGCAGAAGCTCGCGGACGAGATCCATGCCGACATCTGCGCCAAGGGTGTCGACGAGCGCGGCGTCTTCACCCAGCGCTACGGCGACGACGCGCTCGACGCCTCGCTGCTGCTGGTGCCGCTCCTGCGGTTCCTGCCGCCGGACGACGAGCGTGTGCGCGCCACGGTGCTGGCCATCGCCGACGAGCTCACCGAGGAAGGCCTGGTGCTGCGCTACCGGACCGAGGAGACCGACGACGGTCTGCGGGGCGAGGAGGGCACGTTCACCATCTGCTCGTTCTGGCTCGTCAGCGCGCTGTGCGAGATCGGTGAGATCGAGCAGGCGCGCACCCTGTGCGAGCGCCTGCTGTCCTTCGCGTCCTCGCTGAACCTGTACGCCGAGGAGATCGACCCGCACACCGGCCGGCACCTCGGCAACTTCCCGCAGGCGTTCACCCACCTGGCCCTCATCAACGCGGTCATGCACGTGATCCGGGCCGAGGAGGAGCCCACGGACCACCGCGCGTTCCGTACCCCCCGAGGCGCCTGACCGCCGAGGTCGTGGCAGGCCAGCCGGGGTAGTAGTCGGCCCGCCGAGATCGTGGCGCATCGCACGCGCCGTGCCTCTTGCCCTCTTTGGCTAATGCCATTAGCCTCAGGGGCATGGGCAATAGCCGAGCACTCCGGCACCTCGATCGGCCCGAGGGCCGCCTCACCTACACCGACACGTCCCCCGCCGACGGCGGCGGCCCGCTCCTCGTCGCCGTCCCCGGCATGGGAGACCTGCGTTCCACGTACGACGACGTCACCCCGGCCCTGGTGGAGGCCGGCTGGCGAGTCGTGGTCGCCGACCTGCGCGGCCACGGCGACGCGGACACCACCTTCACCCGGCACGGCGACGACGCCACAGGCTCCGACCTGCTGGCGCTCGTCGAGCACCTCGACGCCGGCCCCGCCGTCCTGATGGGCAGCTCGATGGGGGCGTCCGCCGCCACCTGGGCGGCCGCCGAGCGGCCCGACCTCGTCCGCGGGCTCGTGCTGCTCAGCCCGTTCCTGCGCGAGACCACCTCACCCGGCAAGCAGCGGCTGCTGCACGCGGCCTACCGCGTGCTGTTCACCCGGCCGTGGGGCGCCGCCGTGTGGGCCGGCTACTACTCGATGATCAGCAAGGGCCGGCGCTCGCCCCGGCACACCGAGCACGTCGCGCAGGTCAGGTCCGCGATGTCCGACGCCGACCGCCTGCGCTCGTTCCGGCACCTCGCCCTGGCGCTCGACCACGGCGTCGTCGAGCGCCGTCTGGCGCAGGTGCAGGCACCGGCGCTCGCCGTCGTCGGCGCCCTCGACCCCGACTTCACCGACCCGGCCGCCGAGCTCGCCTGGGTGCGCGAGGCGCTGGGTGTGCCGTCGGAGCACAGCGTGCTCGTCCCGGACGCGGGGCACTACCCGCAGCACCAGACGCCCGACGTCGTGGTCCCGGCCGTGCTCGGATTCCTCGCCGGGCTTCCCGCGGCGGGTGGTCGGCATGGCTAGGGCCGGGCTGTCGCGCAAGGCCGTCGTCGGGCTGGCCCTCGAGGTGGTCGACGACGGCGGCCCGGACGGGTTCTCCGGTCTGACGCTCGCCCAGGTCGCGTCGCGGGCCGGCGTGGCCACACCGAGCCTGTACAAGCACGTCGGTTCGTTGGCGGAGCTGCGCCGCGAGATCTCCGTCCGCGCCGTCCGCGAGCTCACCGCCCTCGCCTCCCGCGCGACCGTCGGGACGGCAGGGCCCGACGCCGTCCGCGCCATGGCGCACACCTGGCGCCACTACGCCCGCGCGCACCCAGGGCGGTACGTCGCCACCCAGGTGGGGCCGGACCCCGACGACCCGTCGCACGCCGAGCACCGCGCGGCAGCCGCCGAGAGCGTCGCCGTCGCGGTGGCGACGCTCCGCGGCTTCGACCTGCCCGAGGACGGCGTGGTCGACGCCGTCCGCGCCGCCCGGTCCGCCGTGCACGGCTTCGTCACCCTCGAGCTCGGGGGCGGTTTCCGGATGCCGCAGGACGTGGACCGTAGCTTCGACGTTCTGGTCGACATGCTCGTGGCCGGGATCTCCGCACTCGCTCACCAGGACTCCCCGTGAGCGACGTCGTCCGGACCGCGCGCTGGACCGCGGCCGGCGCCGTCGGCGCGGCCGCCGCGTTCCTGCTCTTCCCCGTCCTGCGCCCCTGGCCCGACGAGACGGTGCCGACGGCGGCGCTCGCCGAGGCGTTCGCCTCCGACCGCTGGGTGGCGGCGCACCTCTGCGGGATCCTCGGCATCGGGCTGCTGGCGCCGACGCTGCTCGGTCTCCGCGCGCTGCTGGCCCGGCACGCCGGCCGTTCGTCCGCCGAGGGCGCGGCCACCGCGGCGGTCGTGACGGCCTGGGCGGGCGCCGGACTGTCGGCGTTGTACTTCGGGGCGGAGACCTTCGGCCTGCGCGTCATCGCCCGAGCCGCACTGCGCGAGGCGGACCTGTCGTTGCTCGATCAGGTCGACGTCCTGCGCCAGCAGCCGACGGCGGTCGTCCTGTTCGGGCTCGGACTGCTGCTGGTCGCGGCGGCCGGCGTGCTCACCGCCGTCGCGCTGTGGCGTGCCGGGGTATCGCCACGCTGGGCCGGGATCCCGCTCGCCGTCGGCCTCGTCCTGTTGCTGCCGCAGTTCTGGGCTGGGCCCGGGGTCCGCATCGCGCACGGGGTGCTCGTGGCGGTCGGGATGCTGCTCGTAGCGCGTGCGGCCGTCCGGCTGGCACCCGCGCGCTGAGCCGGGCGCTGCGGGACGACGACGGGCGGCCCCCCCCGTGGGGGTGGGCGGGCCCGGGGGGGGGGGCGGGGGGCGGCCGGCGGCCCCCC
>NZ_JBLUNY010000006.1:66953-78794 GCF_048065335.1 Isoptericola maris
GGCTTCGGGCGGGCACCCGCGGGGTGCGCCGGGGGGGGGGGGACGACGACGGCCGGCCACCCGTTCGTGGGTGGCCGGCCGTCGTGGTCGTGCCGTGGCGCGACGGCGTCACTCGCGGAAGATCGCGAGCAGGCGCAGGATCTCCAGGTAGAGCCAGATGAGGGTGACCAGCAGGCCGAAGGCCGCCGACCAGGCGAACTTCGCCGGGACGCCGTTCTCGACACCGCGCTTGATGGAGTCGAAGTCGACCATGAGCGACATCGTCGCGAGGATGACCGCGAAGATGCCGATCGCGATGCCCCAGCCACCGGAGCGCATGCCCCAACCGTCGAGCACGCCGGTCCACGTCAGGACCACGTTGACGAGGGAGAACACCAGGTAGCCGACCATGCCGACCAGCAGGAACCGCGTGAACTTGGGCGTCACCCGGATCTTGCCGGAGCTGAACAGTGCCAGCGCCGCCGCGAAGACGGACAGGGTCGCCAGGATCGCCTGCGGCACGATGCCGTTGTAGGCCGTCTCGAAGAACGCCGAGATCCCGCCGAGGAACACGCCCTGTGCGACGGTGTAGAGCGTGATGAGCACCGGGCTCGGGTTCTTCTTGAAGGCGTTGACCAGACCGAGCACGAGGCCCACGATCATGCCGACGATCCACAGGCCCGGGGCGATCGCCCAGGTCGCCGCGCCGACCACCACGAGCAGCGCGAGCAGCCCCGCCGTCTTCATGATGACGTCGGTGTAGGTCAGGCGCTTCGTGTCGACCGGTGAGGCCGACGGCGCGTTGTACATGTTCTGCAGCGACGCGGCGTCGGCGGCCTGGGCGCCGAAACGGCCGGCCTGGCCGGCCGGACCGCCCGGCGCCGTCGCGGTACCTCCGGCACCGCGACGAGGCTCGCCGAAGACGGCGCTGTTCGAGAAGACGGGGTTGCTCATGGGCTCCTCCTGGTCGCGGCTGCCGGGTGCCCGACGACGGGTCGTCGCTCGAGTAGGGCCGGGTCGCTGGCCGTGGACATCATCCTAGGCAACGCACGACCCGGCCGACACGTTCCCGACCGGTCTGTGATCCGTCCGGAATCAGATCCGGTCATTCTCGGGACGCCTTCGCTGCCTGCGCGGCAGCCCGCCGGTCCTGCTTCTCCCT
The DNA here is from genome assembly GCF_048065335.1 of Isoptericola maris. NCBI lineage: Bacteria > Bacillati > Actinomycetota > Actinomycetes > Micrococcales > Promicromonosporaceae > Isoptericola > Isoptericola maris. The sequence continues at coordinate 68,095 of NZ_JBLUNY010000006.1, forward strand.
CTGCTTCCTCTTCCGCTTCTCGGCACGCCGCTCACGCCGTGCCGCCTTGCGGTCCTTGCGACCCTCGACCAGCACGTACAGCACCGGGACGATGAGCAGGGTGAGCAGGGTCGAGGAGATGAGCCCGCCGATCACCACGAGCGCGAGCGGCTGCGAGATGAACGCACCACCGCCGGTGACGCCGATGGCCATGGGCGTGAGCGCACCGATGGTCGCCAGCGCCGTCATGACGATCGGCCGCAGCCTCTTCCGGGCGCCCTCGCGCACCGCCTCGTCCAGCGACCGGCCACGCAGCCGGTACTGGTTGATGAGGTCGATGAGCACGATGGCGTTCGACACCACGATGCCCACCAGCATCAGCACACCGATCAGCGCGGGCACGCCGAGCGGCGTGTCCGTGGCGAGCAGCGCGACGAGCGCACCGGTCGCGGACAGCGGCACGGAGACCAGCAGGATCAGCGGCTGGACCAGCGACTTGAACGTCGCGACCATGATCAGGTAGACGATCGCGATCGCCGCGAGCAGCGCCAGCCCGAGGTCGGCGAAGGCCTCCTCCTGGTCCGCGGCGACGCCCCCGATCTCGACCGTGGCCCCCGGCGGCAGGTCGAGCCCGTCGACGGCGGTGACCACCTCGGTGCTCAGGGTGCCGAGGTCCTGGCTCTCCGGCGTGATCGACACCGTCGCCGAGCGCTCGCCGTCGACGCGGCTGATCGACGTCGGCGTCTCGACCTCGTCGACGGAGGCCACGTCCGTCAGCGGCACCGTGCCGGTGGCGGTCGGAACCTCGATCTCCTCGACCTCCTCGACCGACTGCGGCGCCTCACCGGTGACGACGACGGCGTCCACCGGACCGTCGCCGAGGTCGACCTCGCCGACGGTCTGCTCCGGGGTCATCGTGCCGGAGACGATGCCGGCCACCTGGGTCTCGGTCAGGCCCGCCTCGGCGGCCGCCTCGCGGTCCACCGTGACCTGCAGGACCGGCTGCGCCGAGGCCAGGTCGTTCGTGACCTCCGCGACGCCGTCGAGCCCGGTCACCGCGTCCTGCGCCGCGGCGGCCGCGGTCGAGAGGTCGTCGGTGTCGTGCGCACGCACCACCAGGTCGATGGTGGTGGAGCCGAAGCCGGAGTCTCCCCCGGCGACGCTGACCTCCGTCGTCGGGCCCTCGCCGGCCAGCGCTTCGGCCGCCTCGCGGACGTCGGCCTGGACGGCGACAGGGTCCGCCGCCTCGTCGAGCGTGATCGAGAAGGTGGCGGTCGGTGTGGAACCGCCGCCGAAGAACGCAGCCTCGCCGGCGTCCCCGGCGCCCACCGAGGTCTGGACGGTCTCGATGCCCTCGACGTCGCCGAGCGCCTCCTCCATGTCGCGTGCGGCGTCGTCCTGCGCCTCGAGGGACGCGGTGTCGGTGAAGGTCTGGGTGACCGAGACCGTGTCCTGGCCGGAGTCCCCGATGAAGTTCGTCTCCAGGCGCGGGACGAGGGCGAGCGTGCCGGCGAGGATGCCGACGGCGACGACCAGCGACACCCACGGGTGCCGCAGCGACGCGGCGAGGCTCGGGACGTACGCACGCTGCCAGAGGCCGCGGCGTTCCTTGGCCTCGGCGGCCTCACGGATCGCGTGCCCGCCGTCCTCCGACTCGACGGCGCCCTTGGGCGCCTTGACGAACCAGTAGGCGAGCACCGGCACGATGGTCAGCGCCACGAGCAGCGAGGCGAGCATCGCGATGGCGACGGTGAACGCGAACGGCCGGAACAGCTCGCCCGTCATGCCCGCGACGAGCCCCAGCGGCAGGAACACCGCCACCGTGCAGATGGTCGAGGCGGAGATCGCCCCGGCGACCTCGCCGACGGCGGTGAGGATCGCCTGGCGCTTGTCCTCGCCGTAGGACAGGTGTCTCTTGATGTTCTCGATGACGACGATCGCGTCGTCGACCACGCGGCCGATGGAGATGGTCAGCGCGGCGAGCGTGAGGATGTTCAGCGTGTAGCCGGTGACGTCCATGACGAGGAATGCCGTGGCCAGGGACAGCGGGATCGACACGGCGGAGACCAGCGTCGAGCGCACCGACAGCAGGAACACCAGGATGATGAGGATCGCGAAGATCAGGCCCAGGCCGCCCTCGGTCGCGAGGCCCTCGATGGACTCCTCGATGAAGGGCGCCTGGTCGAACACGACGGCGGTGCTGATGCCGGCGTCCTCGAGCTCCGCGGCGTTGTCGTCGATGACCTGCTGGACGGCGTGCGAGACGTCGACCGTGTTGCCCTGCGGGGTCTTCGTGATGGCGATGCCGAGCGACGGCTCGCCGTCCAGCCGGGAGAAGGAGTCGGCCTCGGTCGGCGCGACGCTGATCTCGGCGACGTCGCCGAGCAGCACGGGCTCCGGCACCTCCGGGGGCGCGTTGGCGTCCGGCAACAGCTCGTCCTGGCCGGGGATCGCCTCGCCGTCGGCGCCGGGCTCGGTGCCGGTGCCCGACGGCGGCACGTCGGCGGTGTCGTCCGGCACGGTGGCACCGGGGTCGCCCGCACCGGGGTCGGTGGGCGTCGGGACGAGCGGGACCTCCTCGAGGTCCTCGACGCTCTCGACGCGGGTGCCCGCCTGCAGGGAGTAGGTCGCGTCGTCCTCGGTGATGGTGCCCGCCGGGACCACCACGCCGTAGTCCGCCAGGACGTCGGTCACCTGGGTCAGCTCGAGGCCGTCCTTCGCCAGCTCGGCCGGGTCGACCTCGATGAGCACCTGGTCGGCCTGGCCGCCGGTGACCGCCACCGAGCGCACGTCGTCGATCCGCTCCAGCTCGGGCACGAGCACCGTGTCGATCTCGTCCGCGAGGGCGGCGACGTCGTCCGACCCCGCCGCGGCGAGCTGGATGACGGGCAGGTCGTCGAGCGAACCGGTGATGACCTGCGGCTCGACGTCCTCCGGGAGCTGCGACTGGGTGCGGGTGACGGCCGTGGTGAGCCGCTGCGTCGCTGCGTCCATGTCGGTGCCGTACTCGAACTCCACCGTGGTCATGGACATGCCGGTGGACGCCGACGAGCTGAGCGACTCGATGCCCTCCACCGTCTGCGCGGCGGCCTCGAGCGGCTCGGTGACGTTCTGCTCCACCACCTCGGGCGACGCGCCGGGGTAGACGGCGACCACGGCTCCCGCCGGCAGCTCGAGCGACGGGATGAGCTCCTGCTTCAACGACGTCAGGCTCAGCGCGCCGAACGCGAAGATCGCGATCGTCGCGAGCGCCACGACGGCGCGGTTGGCCAGGGACAAGCGGGCAAGGCGGAACACACACACTCCTGGGGCGGTGAGGGGAGGTGCACGACGGCGGCATCGTACGGCTGCACAACGGAGCCTACTCGCCGAGAGTTCCCGGCCGGTCCGTGCCCCCAGGTCCATGCAAGTTCATGCTGCCTGCACTCCCTGGTGATGCCCTCTAACGTGTTTCGCGGTGTCATCCCGAGGCCCTCGGCAGAGCAAGGTTGCTCGCCGGACCGATCGGAGGATCTGACGTGAGCTCACCGGTGCACTCGCAGCCCGCCGCTGCCGACGAGCACGCCCGGAGGGAGGCCGGCCGGCGATGGCGCCGTACCGTGGCACGCCTCGTCGCCGTGGTCACCACCGCGTCCCTCGCCTTCGTCGGCGCGTCCGCGACGTGGCTCCCGGCCGAGGAGGCGGTGTCGGCGCCGCGCTTCGACGTGCGGTGCGACGAGCTGATCGAGGGCATCGAGGGCATCGCGGACCTCACGGAGCTGCCCGGCCCGGACGACGGCCTGCCCGACGGGCACACCGAGAGGATCGCCGACTACGAGTACGAGAACCCGGCCGAGAAGCTGCGCGAGTATGCGGACGACGGCAAGGCGCCGTCGGCCGAGGAGCTCGAGAAGGTCGGGACCGACTACAAGAACCACCCGGTGGGCACCTACGACCGCCTGGTCCGCCGCTGGAACTACTACCTGCAGAACGGGTCCGGACAGCTCAGCTGGCGGAGCTGGGTGAACCAGTACATCCCGAACCAGTCGGCGGACGCCCGCGGTGACGGGTTCCACCGCAACGTCGCCAGACGGCTCAAGCTCGGCGGTGCCGAGTGGATGTGCGAGGACACCTCGGTCCGGGAGGACCGCCGCTACGACGCCGCGAACCGCAAGCACAAGCTCGCCTACGAGCTGAAGTCCGGGAGCTCGCAGCTCAAGCTCGAACAGCTCCGGGCCGACCGCGCGCTGCAGCGGCAGGGATGGCGCGTCGCCTACGTGTTCAGCCAGGACCCGAAGCCGGGGCAGATCCGACTGCTGCGGCAGTACGGGATCCGGTACACCGTGATGCGCTCGACGGCGGTGCCGACGAACCCGCCCAAGTCGCCGAGCAACACGATGAACCCACGGTGCGCGGTCCCGGCGAACCCCGCGAAGCTCACCACCCTGGCGACGGCCTGCCCGGAGCGGTCGACCCGCGGACCGGCCAAGAACCTCGCCCTCCGGTCGGGCCGCGACCAGGCGGAGGCGAACCAGATCCGGCAGGCCAACCAGAGGCTCGGGCAGGACGGACGGCGCCTCGGCGGCTTCCGCGGGTTCCGTCCCGGGGGCGTCGACTGGACGTCGCTGGAGCTGCGGTACATCTCGGACGACCCGGAGAACGACGACTTCGGCTACTCCTTCGCGGCGGACGAGCTCCCCGAGGACGCGGAACCCGGATTCGGCGGGGAGTCCGCGCTCAACCTGTCGTCCGACGCCCTGTTCACCTGGCTGGCGCTCGATCCGAGCCAGTTCTGGGTGAACCTCAACCCGGACGAGCCCGAGACGATCATCGACGAGCAGTTCGCCACGACGGACGCCGGCCGGGTGCTGCTGGAGGCGGACCTCGCGTTCAAGCGCACCCTCTCCGAGCAGCTGGACCCGGAGACGGAGGTCGGCTCCGAGTTCTGGGACTCGCTCGAGCGGACGGACGACGGGCTCGTCTGCCACGACGCCTACCGGTTCTGGGTGGATCCGGAGCCCGCGACCGTCCGCGAGGACGGCGACGACCTGTACATCGTCGACGCGCCCTTGCGAGCACAGATCGAGCCGATCGAGCTCGACTACGAGCACCCCGGCGAGGATCTCTGCGCCGATGCCCCGCAGGACGTCGTCGACCGGAACAACGAGCTCCTCGCGGACACGTACGCACCGATCCTCGAGGAGGCGGTGAACAACGATCCTGAGTACGCGGACCTGCGCCGCGTGTACACGGCGAGGGTCGCCGCCGAGTGGATCAGGACCCGCGACGCCGAACGGCCCGGAGCGTTCCACGACGTCATCGGTTCGGGTGACGTCTCCGCCTGGCCCGCGCGCACCGAGTGGGACCCCCAGGAGATCTACGACGAGTACATGGAGCGCCTGGAGACGCCCCTCTACCGCTACGAGTGGACGCACGGGGAACAGGAGTGGTTCCTCGAGATCATGGGCGGGGTGATCCTCGACGAGGCCCCCCGCGAGTCGATGCCCGCGGAACGGTTCGAGGAGGAGCACCCGCGGCTCCCCGACACCGTCGACTCCGCACGCTTCGCGGCCACCACGCTCCCGGCGAGGCTCCAGGACCCGGACGAGGTCACCACCCTCGCCACCGACGACACCCCGACGGCGTGGCTCGGCGGCGGCACGTTCCAGGAGCCGGCCGATCCCGGCCCGGACGATCCCGACGACCCGCCGTCGGACGATGACGGAGGCGGCGACGGTGACGGAGGCGGCGATGGCGACGGCGACGGCGACGGAGGCGGAGGCGGAGACGGAGACGGCGACGACGCCTCCGGCCCCTCCCCCGGTGACGTCCCACCGGGCGACGCCCCGCACCGTGACCCGCAGGGCCCCACGTACCAGGCGGCCCATCCCGCGCTCGTCAGCACGGGGTTCGACGGTGGCGTGCTGCTGCCGCTCACGGCAATGCTCCTCCTGTTCGGTACGGCCTTGACCTGGGCAGGAGTGCGCCTGCGGCGTCGTCACTGACCGATCCCCGGCCATCAGGCCCGTGCCCGACGGCGTCACGCCGCCGGGCACGGGCCTTTCGCGCGCTCGCAGAAATGTCCCGACGAACGTTTGCAAAGATAGCGTTGCCAAGGACTCTTTGCAGCGCTATGTTGGTGATTGTTCGCCAGCTCGTCAGCCCTCCCAGGAGCCCTTCATGCCGATCGCCGTGACCACCCCTACCCGAACCGCCCGTCAGCTCCTGGACCGGATCTTCCAGCGTCAGCCTCGAACGACGGCTGCCACCCGGGCTGCGACGGCACCTCGCACGGCGGCGTCCACGGGCACGCCCGGCGCACGCGCTGCCGCCCGGGATCGCCGCCACGCCGCCGAGGCACGGCGCCGCGCGGACGAGCACATGCGTGACAACGCCGCCCAGACCAACCCGCTGGGGCTGCGCTGACCGCCTCGCTGTACCGTCGTGGCCATGAGCGAGCGCCCCGAGGCCCCGGACCAGCAGGCTCGGCGACCCGAGAAGCTGGATGCCACCCGACTGCGAGGACTCTCGCACCCGCTGCGCGTCCGGATCCTCGACCTGCTGCAGGTGCACGGAGCCCTCACGGCCACCGGTCTGGCCGAGCTGCTCGGTGAGTCGAGCGGCTCGACCAGCTACCACCTGCGACAACTCGCCAAGCACGACTTCGTCCGCGAGGTCGAGGGCCGGGGCACCGCCCGCGAGCGCTGGTGGGAGGCGGCCCCCGGCGGCTTCTCGATCGGCCCGGAGGACGAGGACGACGCCGGGCTGCGGACCACCAAGACGCTGGTGAACGCCGAGTTCGAGCGGGGCCGCCAGGAGAAGATCTGGCAGCTCCTCCACGCCATGGACATCGAGACCGAACGGACCGGGCTCGCGGAGTGGAAGGACTCCGTCACGCTCATGACCTCCAACATGTTCGCCACCGCGGAACAGCTCGCCCGCATGATCGACGCGGTGACCGCCGTCATCGACGAGCAGCTGGCGGCGCTGAAGGACCAGGAGGACGTGCCCGGCGCAGTCCCCGTGCAGGTCCACTTCAACGCGTTCCCGGTGGTGAGCGCAGCGCTCGACCGCAGGGCGTCAGCCCGCGACGACCGCGCCTGAGGAGAACCGTTCCCGCCGCCGCGCTCCGCCCCACAGCACCCCGACCACCACGAGGACCGCACCGCTCAGCTCCGGGACGCTGACCACCTCGCCGAGCACGACCCACGCCGCCGTCATTCCCACCACGGGAACCAGCATCGAGAAGGGCGCCACCACCCCGGCGGGGTGCCGGGCCATCAGCCACGTCCAGACCCCGGAGCCCAGGACCGTGCCGACCACCACCGTGTAGGCGAGCCCGACGAGCGCCCCGACGGCGCCGGGGTCGTCGAACGACGTCACAGACCTCAGGATCTCGGCCGGCCCCTCGACCACCAGCGCGACCGCCAGCATCGGCACCGGCGGCACCACCGACATCCACAGCGTCAGGTGCAGCGGGTTCTGCGGCCGCGCCTGCCGGTTGGAGATGTTGCCGACCGCCCAGCCCAGCGCGCCGGCGAGCGTCAGCAGGAACGGCAGGAGCGCCGCCGTCTGCGCCTGCTGCCAGCCGACCACCGTGAGGCCCGCGATGGCGACGAGGATGCCGACCACCTGGCGAGAGCCGACTCGTTCGCGCAGGAACGCCGCCCCGAGCACCACCGTGAACGGCCCCGACGCCTGCAGCACCAGCGACGCCAGGCCCGCCGGCATCCCGACGGCCATCCCCCAGTAGAGGAACGTGAACTGCAGGATGCCGAACCCGACGCCGTAGCCGATCAGCCACCGGACGGGCACCCGGGGGCGCGGCACCAGGAACAGCGTCGGCACGGCGATCAGCGCGAAGCGCAGCGCCACGAGGAACATCGGCGGGAAGTGCCCGAGCGACGCGTCGATGGCCAAGAAGTTCAGCCCCCACATGACGGCGACCGAGGCGGCGAGCAGACAGTGTCGGAACGACATGCGGCCATCGTCCGGCCAGCCTCGATGAAGGACAAGCGAAATGTTCTGCACCTGCTCGGTGGGCTGCCTACATGGACGTCCGACACCTCGAGCTCCTGCGCGAGCTGGCGGACCGCGGCAGCGTCTCCGCCGTCGCGGCCGCGACGCACCGCACGCCGTCCGCCGTCTCGCAGCAGCTCCGCACCGCGCAGCGCGAGCTGGGCGCCGCGCTGGTCGAGCCCTCCGGCCGGCGCCCTGACGGCGGACCACGACATCGTCCTCGCGCACAGCTTCACGAGCCGGCGACCGGTGCGGACGGACGGGCTCGTCGTCGTGCCGGTGGCCGTCGAGCCGCTCGACGTCGCCATGTCCACAGCCCACCCGCTCGCGGCGCGGGCGACGGTCGACGTCACCGACGTGACCGAGTCCGCGTGGATCGGCGTGCCGCACGGCTACCCCTTCGACACCGTCCTGCAGAGCATCGAGCAGGCCACCGGCACCCGGCTCGACGTCCGGCAACGCGTCGTCGACAACCGGCTCGTCGAGGCACTGGTGGCGGCCGGCGACCGCCTGGCGGTCCTCCCCCGCTTCACCACCCCGGTGGGCGACCGGCTCACCCTGCGCCCCCTCACCGGCATCCCGGCGAACCGGCACGTCTCCGCCGTGCTGCGGCCGGACCGTGCCCGACGGCGGGCCGTGCGCCAGGTGCTCGACGCCGTCGTCCGCGCGGCCGCGGCCACCGCGCGGCGCCATCACGCCGACCCGGCAGACCCGGGCGGCGGCACGGCGATCTGCCAGGAGCGGATGCGCTGACGGCAGATCACCGTTCCCCCGGCGGCACCGGCGGCTCACGGTGGAGCCATGACCACCACCACGCTCCGCTCGGAGAACCCGCCGCCCCCCGCACCGTTCGACGACCAGCTCGCCGCGCGACTGCTGCACCAGCGCATCGTCGTCATCGGCACCGAGATCGACGACGCCGTCGCCACCCGCGTCTGCGCCCAGCTCCTGCTGCTGTCCGCCGAGGACCCCGCGGCGGACGTCGCCCTGTTCGTCAACTCCCCCGGCGGCTCCGTGACCGCAGGCCTCGGCATGTACGACACGATGCGACTGCTGCCCAACGACGTCGTCACCGTCGGCGTCGGGTTCGCCGCCAGCATGGGCCAGTTCCTGCTCACCGGGGGGACGCCCGGCAAGCGCTACGTCCTACCGCACACCCGCGTGCTCATGCACCAGCCGTCGGCCGGCATCGGCGGGACGGCGATCGACATCGCGATCCAGGCCGAGAACCTCGAGCACACCAAGCGGGTGATGGCCGAGCTCACCGCGCAGCACACCGGCCGCACCCTCGCGCAGATCACCGAGGACGCTGACCGGGACCGCTGGTTCACGGCGACCGAGGCCGTCGAGTACGGGTTCGTCGACCGCGTCGTCGAGTCCGTCGACGACGTCCGACCCATGGCTCCGGGCCGGAAGGTGGGCCTGTGATGTCGAGCTACACCATCCCCAGCGTCATCGAGCGCACCCCGCTCGGCGAGCGTGCCTCCGACGTGTTCAGCCGCCTGCTGCGCGACCGCATCATCTTTCTCGGCACCGAGGTCGACGACGGCGTCGCCAACGTCGTGATGGCCCAGCTGCTGCACCTGGAGTCGGAGTCCCCCGACACGGGCATCGACCTGTACATCAACTCCCCCGGTGGCTCCGCGACGGCCATGACGGCGATCTACGACACGATGCAGTTCGTGCGCTGCGACGTGGCCACCACGTGCATGGGCCAGGCGGCGTCGGCGGCGGCCGTGCTGCTCGCCGCCGGGACACCGGGCAAGAGGACCGTGCTCGAGCACTCCCGCGTGCTGCTGCACCAGCCGTCCGGGCAGAGCCAGGGCACCGTCTCCGACCTGGCGATCCAGGCGCGGGAGATCCAGCGGCTGCGGGACGAGACGGAGACGCTCCTCGCCCGGCACACCGGCCGGTCGGCGGCGCAGCTGCGCCAGGACACCGACCGTGATCTGATCCTCACCGCGGCCGAGGCCGTCGAGTACGGCGTGGCCGACGCCGTCGTGACGTCCCGCAAGCTCGGCCCTGGGAGGCTCGCCGCGTGAGCGTCGTGGACGAGGTCAGGCGGCGAGGGCCACCACGTCGCTCGTGGTCGGCGAGCCGATACCCGGCGCGCCGACCGCCCGGACGTGCCGGGCCGACGTCGTCGTCGTCGAGGTCAGGACCCGCACCGGCTCCGACGCCGCGGCGAGCGAGGCATGGGCGTCGGCGACCAGGTCGACCAGGCGCAGGTCGAGGGCGTGGCACACCGCGGCGAGCACCTCCGACGACGGCTCCTTGCGGCCCCGTTCGATCTCGGACAGGTAGGCCGTCGACATGCGTGCTGCCGAGGCGACCTCCTGCAGCGTGCGTTCCTGCCGCCGTCGGGCACGCCGCAGGATCGCCCCGACCAGGTGTCTCAGCAGCGGCTCGTGCCGGTCGTCGCCCGTCATGACGACGACGCTACTCCGGACGGGCGCGTGCCTGCGGGGTGCGCGCGCCGTCCGGGCGCCGGTTCTGCCACGGGCAGAACGGGTACGGCGGGCCCGGCGGTGGCGCGTGAGGTGCCCCCGCCCGGGTTCGAACCGGGACTGGACCGGGTTTAAGCCGGCTGCCTCTACCAGTTGGGCTACGGGGGCGGGTGCCGGAGACGCGAACGGGGGGGGGGGCGGGGGGCCCCCCCCCCCCCCCCCCCCCGCCCCCGGCCCCCCCCCCCCCGGGCGGGGCCCCCCCCCCCCCCCCCCCCC
>NZ_JBLUNY010000006.1:78804-82804 GCF_048065335.1 Isoptericola maris
GGGCGGCTCCGGTCGGCACATCCCGTCACGCTCGGCAGTTCAAGGTACCGAACGGAGCGGAAGGTGCCGACCGGAGCCGCCCGGCCAGGGTCACACGAGGAGCGTCAGCCCTTCTCGGCTCGCGCGGCCGACGACTCGGCCTTCTGCTCGGTCTTCTCGCCCTGCGGCTTCGGCGGCACCGACGCCTTGCGGAACTCGTCCCGCGGGTCGTGCAGCGAACCGAGCGAGACGATCTCACGGCCCATGAGGAACTGGCCGACCCACCCGATGAGGATGCGCAGCTTGCGGTTGCCCGTCGGCATCGCCATCACGTGGTAGCCGCGGTGGGCGAGCCAGGCCAGGGGGCCCTTGAGCTTGAGGAAGCCGAAGAGCTCTGCGACACCCTTGTAGAGCCCCAGCGACGCCACGACGCCGACGCTCTTGTGCTTGTACTCCACGGGCTGCTGGCCCTTGAGCTGCGCGATCATGTTGTCGGCGAGCTGGTTCGCCTCACGGATCGCGTGCTGGGCGTTCGGCGGGCAGAAGCTGCCGGGGTTGAGCAGGTCCGGCACCGCGGCGCAGTCACCGGCGGCCCAGGCGTCCGGGACCAGCTCGCCGTTCTCGTCCTCGACCTGCAGCGTCGCCCGCACGGTCACGCGACCCATCCTGTCGGCCGGGAGGTCCGAGCTCTCCTTGATGACGGGGTTCGCCTTCACGCCCGCGGTCCACACGATCGTGTCGGAGTCGAACTCGACGCCCGTCGACGTGACCACGTGGCCGTCCTCGCAGGAGTTGAGGAAGGTGTTGAGGTGGAACTCGATGCCGCGCTTCTTCATCTCCTCACGAGCCCACTCGCCCATCGGCTCGGAGACCTCGGGCAGGATGCGACCGGTGCCCTCGATCATCACGAAGCGCAGGTCCTCGGACTCGATCGTCGGGTAGTTGCGCGTCGCGTAGCGCGCCATGTCCTCGATCTCGCCCAGCGCCTCGATCCCGGCGAAGCCGCCGCCGACGAACGTGAAGGTCAGCATCCGGCGGCGCAGGTCGGCGTCCCACGTCGAGGAGGCGACGTCCATGCGGTTCAGCACGTGGTTGCGGACCGCGATGGCCTCCTCCACGTTCTTGAAGCCGATGGCGTTCTCCGCCAGGCCCGGGATGGGCAGGGTGCGCGAGACCGACCCGAGACCCACGACGAGCTGGTCGTAGGAGACCTCGTAGTCCGGCCCCACCTCGGGGCGGATGGTGATCTTCTTGTCGCCGTGGGAGATCTGGGAGACCTTGCCCTGCAGCACATCGATCCCCTTGAGGGCGATGCGGTGCGGGGCCACGACGTCACGGGCGTCGATCGAGCCGGCGCCCGCCTCGGGCAGGAACGGCGCGTACGTCATGTACGGCCGCGGGTCGACGACGACGATCGCCGCCTCCCGCTTCCCGAGCTTCTTGCGGAGCCGTCGCGCCACGTAGAGCCCGACGGACCCACCGCCGAGCACGACGACGCGCGGGACCTTGCGCGGACGCGGGGTGGGCGCGGCCGCGTCCTGGGCAGGGGTGTCCGTCGACAGAACGTTCTGAGGCATGGCTCCCAGTCTACGACCGACTACGTCCCGCTCGCGCGCGGGTCCGCTGTACGGTCCGTCACCGCTCCCTCAGGCGAGGGAGAGGGCGATGCCGTCCAGGATGTCGCTCTCGGAGGTCACCACGTGCGTCAGCGCGCCGCCCGACGCCGCGACCTCGTCACGGACCCGCGACACGACCTGCGACCACACCAGGGCCCCCGCGCCGATCACGTCCGCCCGACCGGGATGCATGAACCCGAGCGCGAGACGCTCCGCGCGCGTCCGGCCCAGCAGGTCCTCGCAGGCAGCCAGCACATCGGGCACGCTCAGCACCGCGCCGTTGATCGCCTCGCGCCGATAGCTGGCGAGTCCCAGCGCGTGCGCCGTCACCGACGTCACCGAGCCCGCCAGGCCCACCAGCGTCGACGTCCGCCCCAGCGGCACGACGGCGGAGGCCGCGTCGAGCGCCGACGTCACGTCCGCACGGGCACGCGAGGTCTCCGCGGCCCCGGGCGGGTCGGAGTGCAGGTGACGCTCGGTGAGCCGCACGGAGCCGACGTCCATCGAGACCGCCGCGTCCGGCGTCGTCGTCCCCAGCACGAGCTCGGTCGAACCACCACCGAGATCCACCACGAGGTACGGGCCCGGATGCTCGCTCGCGGACCCGCTCGTGGCGCCGCGGAAGGACAGCAGCGCCTCCTCCTGGCCCGAGACGACCTCCGGGTCGACCCCGAGCGCGGCACGGACGCCGTCCGCGAAGTCGGCACGGTTGCGCGCGTCCCGGGTGGCCGAGGTCGCCACGAACCGGACCCGGGTCGCCCCGAGCTCGGCGGCCACCTTCGCGTACTCCCGAGAGGCCGCCAGGGTGCGCTCGAGGGCCTCCGGTGCCAGCTCCCCCGTCCGGTCGACGCCCTGACCGAGACGTACGATCTCCATGCGCCGGTCGAGCTCGGTGAGCGTGCCGTCACCGGCGACGTCGGCGACCAGGAGACGGATCGAGTTGGTGCCGCAGTCCACGGCGGCGACACGGGTGCTGCTGCTCATCACGACCGCACTCTCTCATCCGGGGCCGACACGCGCCCGGGCGGGACCATCAGCACGAGCACCGGTCCGGCCGCCACTGGTCACGCACCCGCTCCAGGGCCTCGTCACCCAGCGGGTTCACCCCGGGGCCCGCCGCGAGCGCGTGCCCCATGAGCACGTGGAGACACTTGACGCGCGTGGGCATGCCACCGGCCGAGATGCCCTCGACCTCCTCGACGTGGCCCAGCTCCGCACGCCGGGCCAGATAGTGCTCGTGCGCACGCCGGTACGCCGCCGCGAGCTCGTCGTCCTCCGTCAGCCGCTGCGACATCTCCCGCATGACGCCGTCCGCCTCCAGCCGAGAGGCCGCAGCGACCGCGCCCGGATGGGTCAGGTAGTACGTGGTCGGGAACGGCGTGCCGTCGGGCAGCCGCGGAGCGGTACGCACCACCAGGGGGCGCCCGCACACGCAGCGGGCGGCGATGCCCACCACCCCGCGCGGCGCACGGCCGAGCTGCTCGGCGAGCACCTCGAGGTCGCGGTCGGTCACGGCGGTCGGGTCGTCGGTGAGGTCTGCGGATGGCTCGGAGGTCACGGGGTCATTCTCCCCCGTCGGTGCCACCCGGTTCCACGTCGACGCCGTCGCCCTCGTCACGACCGACCGTCGTGGCGCGCGCATCGGTCACCTGGACCGACTCCCACATCGCCTGGTACCAGGGCGCACCGGTCGGGCCGGCAGGGCGAGCCGGCTCCGTCGGCGCCTCGTCCCCCGCCGGGGTGCCGCCGTCGGCCACCTCGTCCGCGTCGACGACACGCCACACCGTGTCGCCCGGCATCACGTAGTTCAGCCGGGTGCGCGCCTGCTCGACCACGTACGAGCGGTCGTCCCAGCGGCCGAGCTCGTTCTCCAGCCTCGCGCGCTCCGACTCGTGCGCGGAGAGCTCGGCCTGCAGCCGGTCGATCTCGGCACGCTGCTGCACGGCGCCGCGCACCGTCGGCAGCAGCAGCACGAACGCCAGCAGCACCACCACGGACAGCACGAGCAACCGGACGGTGAGGACCTCGGGCAGCACGAGGCCGAGCCGGCTGCGGCGCCGGTCGTCACGCGCCGGACCAGCAGGCCGGCGGGCGCTCTTGCTCTTCGACGGTGCGGCCTTGCTCGCGCCCGTCGCCCGCGAGCGGGCCGTGGACGCCGCCGGACGCGCCGCCGTCCGGGTCCCCGGCCGGGAAGCAGGTCGGCGGGTTCGCGGGGCGGCAGGGCGACGGGAGGGCACCCCCCGATTGTGCCGAACCCGACGTCAGGCGCCCACGACCGCCGTCGGCGCGCCACCGCGTCCCCACTCGCCCCTTTTACCGATGTCGGTAGTTCGGGGGGGGGGGGGGGGGGGGGCCCGGCCCCCCGCGCCCCCCCCCCCCCCCCCCCGGGCCCCCCCCCCCCGGGC
>NZ_JBLUNY010000006.1:82814-182605 GCF_048065335.1 Isoptericola maris
AACGCACCCGGGGGGGGGCACGCCGCGGGCCGCTACCCGCCGGGGGAGAGGACCGGCCGTCGTCGGGCCTGGGAAGGCCGAGTGCGTCAGCCCTGGAAGCGGGGGAACGCCGAGCGACCGGCGTACCGGCCGGCGTCGTCGAGCGCCTCCTCGATGCGCAGGAGCTGGTTGTACTTGTTGATGCGCTCACCACGGGCCGGGGCGCCGGTCTTGATCTGACCGGCGTTGGTGGCCACGGACAGGTCCGCGATGGTGGTGTCCTCGGTCTCGCCGGAACGGTGCGAGGTCATCGTGGTGAAGCCGTTGCGCTGCGCGAGCGTCACGGCGTCGAGCGTCTCGGTGAGGGAGCCGATCTGGTTGAGCTTGACCAGCAGCGAGTTCGCGGCCTTCGTCTCGATGCCCCTGGCGAGACGCTCCGGGTTGGTGACGAACAGGTCGTCACCGACGATCTGCACCTTGTCGCCGACCTTCGCCACGAGCGCGGACCACGAGTCCCACTCGTCCTCGGACAGCGGGTCCTCGATGGAGACCAGCGGGTAGTCCGCCACGAGCCCCTCGTAGAACGCGACCATCTCGTCGGGCGTCTTGGCGCCGCCCTCCCACTGGTACGAGCCGTCCGAGAAGAACTCGGTCGCGGCCACGTCCAGCGCCAGCGCGACGTCGGAGCCCGGCGTGTAGCCGGCCTTCTCGATCGCCGTGATGATCAGGTCGAGCGCCGCACGGTTGCTCGACAGGTTCGGGGCGAAGCCGCCCTCGTCACCCAGACCGGTGGCCAGGCCCTCGGCCTTCAGCACCGACTTCAGCGCGTGGTAGACCTCGGTGCCGGTGCGCAGCGCCTCCTTGAAGGTGTCCGCACCGATCGGGGCGATCATGAACTCCTGGATGTCCACGTTCGAGTCCGCGTGGGACCCGCCGTTCAGGATGTTCATCATCGGCACGGGCAGCACGTGGGCGTTGGGGCCGCCGACGTAGCGGAACAGGTCCAGGCCCGCGCTCTTCGCCGCCGCCTTGGCCACCGCGAGGGAGACGCCCAGGATCGCGTTCGCGCCCAGCTTGCCCTTGTTCGCGGTGCCGTCGAGCTCGATCAGCGTCTGGTCGATGAGGCGCTGCTCCTCGGCGTCGTACCCGATGAGCTCCGGGGCGATGTCGTCGATGACGGCGTTGACCGCGCCCTCGACGCCCTTGCCCAGGTAACGGCCGGAGTCGCCGTCCCGGCGCTCGACGGCCTCGAAGGCGCCCGTGGAGGCGCCCGACGGGACGGCGGCACGGGCGAACGTCCCGTCGTCGAGGGCGATCTCGACCTCCACGGTGGGGTTGCCGCGAGAGTCGAGGATCTCGCGCGCGCCAACGGCTTCGATGCTTGCCACGGATGCTCCTTTGAGAGGGCACGCGGGCCGCCGCGGCCCGGCTCAGGCACGCATGCGCCCGGGACCGCCGACGCCCGCGACGATGGAGGGTTGACGCCCCCAGCGTAGCCCCGTCCCGGAACCGGTGCGCCCGCGCCCACGTGGTGGGCCACCCGCCGGGCGCCCACCCACTATCGTGATGGCGGTGGACGGCTTCTGGGACTTCATCGGCTCCTACTGGTGGCTGGTCTTTCCGCTGAGCGGCGTCGTCGGCGGATGGTTCAAGGGCGCCCAGAAGTGGGACGAACGCCGCCGCCGCGACAAGATCGAGCTGTACCGGCTCAAGCACGCCGACAAGCTCGCCACCGCCGAGGCGGAGGAAGCCCTCACGAGCGAGATCGACCGGACGCTCGCCGAGCACGACACGACGAACAGCCGCTGGCTCGAGTACGAGCTCGACGCCGTGAAGAGCCTCGAGTTCCCCGTCATCACCGACATGCGCGAGCAGGTCACCGTGGACTTCCACCGCGCCCGCCGCGACGCCGACGGCCTCCGGCCCGACGACCCGGAGGAGCTGCGCGACCGGAAGCGGCTCGAGCGCTACCGCGCGGCGGTCCGCGAGTACCAGCTCACCTTCGACATCGCCGAGCGCGAGGCGAAGCGCCGTCGGGCCTCCGACTTCACCTCCGAGGAGCGCCGGGCGCTCGACCGAGCCAAGAAGCTCCTGGCGCTCGCCGACGACGAGGGAGCCACCCAGGTGGAGCGGCAGTCGGCCTACCGCCGGGCCACCAAGGAGCTGGAGGGCATCCTCGTGCTGCCGGACGCCGCCACCGAGGCTCTCGAGCAGCGCATCGCGGGCATGCTCGAACAGGCGCCCGAGCCCGACCCGGGGGCCTGACCGCCGAGGTAGTGCGGCTCGTGCGGAGGTAGGGGGGCGCCCACCTGGGTGGGCGCCCCCTTACCTCGTCGGGTGCGGTACTACCTCGCGGCCGTTGCCACCACCTCGGCCCAGGGGCCGTGCTTGTCCCCCGGCGCCTGGTTGCGGGTCCACCACTTCGCCTCGTAGCGGTCGCCGTCGTGCACGACGACGTCGCCCGCGGTGAAGATGCGCGAGTCGGTCCACTGCGCCGTCCCGTCCGACGCCGTGGCGATTTCCTGCCACGAGCCCCAGGGCGAGCTGCCCGGCTCCTCGGTGGTCCACCACGTCGCGCGGTACAGGGCGCCGTCGTGAGTCACCTCGTCGTCGGCCGTGTAGACCTGCCCGGACTCCCAGTCCGGCGCGGGCGGCACGGGCGCCGCCACCAGCTCGGCCACGCCCCAGCGGTGCGTGTACTGGTAGCCGGTGCCGGTCGGGTCGGCCCAGGTGGTCACCGAGGTCCGGGCGCCGTCGGTGGCGTCGTTGACCTGCAGGTCCAGGCCCTGGAACGTCCCCGCACCGCCCTGGTCGAGCAGGTCGATCGCGGCTTCGACGAGGTAGCCGTCCTCGGTCAGCGTGGCCGCCGAGGTCAGCCGGGCCTCCTGCTCTGCCGCGTCACCCGTGCCGAAGGACACCACGTTCTCCGCGCTGATGCGGATCTGCGTGTCCTGAGCCCGGTAGGCACCGCTCTTGGCGTTGCCGGCGTCGAGGAAGATCTCCACCGAGTCCTGGATCCAGGGGTCGGAGCCGCTGACGTCCACGGCCGGGTCCGGCACCTCTGCCAGCACGTACAGCGTGTCGTCCGTCCACAGGGTCCGGAAGGTCCCCACGGCACCGTCCGACCCCTCGACGCGGTTCGCCGTGGTCACGGCGTTCGCCGCGGACCACACCTCGTCGACCTCCCCGTCCACCGTGGGTGCCTCCGGCGCCTCGACCACCTCGACGTGGCTCAGCTCCTCGAGCAGCGAGAGCGTGCCGTACGCGCCGGGGGTGTTCCACCCGGCGGACGTGCCGCCGTCGTCCACCTGGACGTCGAGGGCGAGCGTGTCTCCCTCGGCGACGCCGCCGAGCGGCAGGTGCGCCACGACGTCGTACCCGGCGTCGGTCTCGACGACCTCGGCGGTCGCATCCCCCGTCACGGTGCCGTCGCGGCCGACGACGGCGGTCGTGCCGTCGAGGTCGAACGTGACGGCGTCGCTCGCCTCGGCCGCACCGTCGGTGACGGACACGTAGGCGGTGAGGTGGTCGGCGGCCCAGCGCAGCTGGAACCCGGCGACGTCCTCGCCGGCCGCGGTGATCTCGTGCAGCGGCAGACGGTCCCACCGGGGCGAGGAGGCCGCGGAGCCGTCGAGGTCCACGGTGCCGGCGAAGACGTTGGCCGACCGCTGCTGAACGGGCAGGTCGCCGTCGACGATCCCGAAGTAGGCCGGCTTGGCCTGGTAGGCGTCGTCGAAGACCAGCGGCGCCCCGTTGTCGGCACGCCAGGAACGGCCGTCGGTCAGGCCCCAGACCGTGGCGGCGTGCAGCGAGTCGGCGTGGTCGCGGAACATCCGGAACGCGTCCCGGAACCAGTAGCCCTGCTCGATGAGGTTCGCCTCGGTCTCGGGGGTGCCGATGGTGACGTCGAGCTCGGTGACGGCCTGGGTGACCGGCATGCTCTCGAACCGCTCGAGCGCGATCTCCAGGGCCGAGACCGGCGTGGCGAGCGAGACGTGGAACTGGTGCCCCACGCCGTCGAGCGGCACACCGCGCTCGAGCATGCGCTCGACGAGGGCGACGTAACGGTCCTGCTTGCCACCCTGCTCGGTGTTGTAGTCGTTGATGAGGAGCTTGACCGGGCGATCCGCGCCGTCGGCGGCGTGGAGGTCGTTGAAGGCCTCGTCGGCGTACTCGAACGACAGGTCGATGAACTCCTCGCCGAGGATCCGGTACCACTCGCTGCGGCGCAGGCCGTCGTCCGTGGCGCCGTCAGAGATGACCTCGTTGACCACGTCGAAGGCGTTCACCGGGTTGTCGGCACCGAACTCGCCGTAGGTGGCCAGCCACTCGACGACGGCGAAGATGTGCTCCCGGAGCCGGTCACGCAGGACCTGCTGGTCGGCGGCGGAGTCCGTGAGCGGCTCCCCCGCGTCGTCGGTGAAGAACCACTCCGGCGTCTGGGAGTGCCACGTCAGCACGTGGCCGTACATCGCGAGGTCGTTCTCGGCCGCGAAGTCCATCAGCGCGATCGCCTCCGGGTGCGGACGGAACGTGCGCTCGTCGTCGTACCAGGCCTCCGGCTTCATGTGGTTCTCGGCCGTGATCTGGTTGAAGTGCCGCAGGAGCAGCTCTGCGGCCGACCCGCTGGTCTCTCGCGAGTCGATCGCCACGCCCGTCGCGAACGGCACGGTGTCCTTGATCGGCGTGAGGTCCTGGACCACCGCCGGCTCGGGCACGGCGACCACGACGTCGTCCACCAGGATGTCGCTCGTGTTGGTGCCGTTGTAGTCCGTCTCGAGGTAGAGGACCTGCTCCTCGCCGGCCGGGGCCTGGAAGGAGCCGGTGACCTCGGTCCAGCCGTCCGCCGTCACACCGGACCACTGCGCGAGCGTCGCGTACGACGTCGAGCCGTCGGCGGTGGTGGCCAGCGACAGCCAGACGGCGTCCGCCTCCTGATCCTCGGCGAACCGCACCTGTGCGCTGAACTCGTAGCGCACCCCGGAGGTCAGCGCCTCCGAGACGTCCCGGCCGATGCCGTCGCCCTGCCCGTCACGGTCGGTGACCAGCGCGGCGGCCTCGCCCGAGACGGCGTCCGCCGTCGTGATCTCCACGGTGGGGTCGGTCTCGTCCCCGGTGCGCGGGCCCCAGCCGTCCAGGCCGTCCTCGAAGTCGGTGCTCAGCACGGCGCCGGACGCCGGGGGCGTGCCCTGCACCTGCGCGAACTCCCAGCCGTCGGCCAGGCGCTCGGTGACCACGGTCTCGACCGCGGCGAGTGACCCGGAGCGGTCGCCGCCGCCGTCATGCACCAGGACGAGCTCGCCGTCCGTCATCGCGGCGCGCAGGTTCTCGGCCAGCGTGGCCTCGTCCTGCGTCTCCCAGTCGGCGATCGTGTTCGTCACCGCGAGCGGCTGCATGCCGAGGTTCACCGCGACACCCGGGGTGGCGCCCCACGAGCCGTTCGGCGCGCGCCAGAACGGCACCTTGGCCTGCGGGTCGCCGAGAGCGTCACGGATGATGTCGAGGTTGGCGATCATGTCCGCCTGGGCCTGCTCCGGCGTCATCGAGCCCATGTCGGCGTAACCGGTGGAGTGGTTGCACAGGGTGTGCCCCTCGTCCACGATCCGGCGCAGGATCTCCGCGCCGCCGTCGGCCTCGATGTTCTGCCCGATGACGCAGAACGTCGCGGGCAGGTCGTGCTCGGCGAGGAAGTCGAGCAGCGCCGGCGTCGTGCCCGGGTTCGGGCCGTCGTCGAAGGTCAGCGCGGCGACCGGGCCCCCCGCGGTGCCGGGCTGCGCCGCGGACACGGGGGTGGCGGTGGGGCTGACCGCTCCGCCGGGGACGAACCCGTCGGGCAGGCTGCTGTCGACCTCCTGGCCGGTGATCACCAGGTCGTCCACGAGGAAGTCGGGGTGGACGTCGCCGACGGGGG
Organism: Isoptericola maris; assembly: GCF_048065335.1. Classification (NCBI taxonomy): domain Bacteria; kingdom Bacillati; phylum Actinomycetota; class Actinomycetes; order Micrococcales; family Promicromonosporaceae; genus Isoptericola; species Isoptericola maris. Next base: position 88,705 of record NZ_JBLUNY010000006.1, read on the forward strand.
CGGCCTCGAGATAGAGCTGGGCGTCGGTGAGGCCGGCGGGCATCGTGTACGTGCCGCCCACCTGGACCCACTCGTCAGCCGTGGCGCTGACCGCTCCACCGACCCAGGTGTACGCGTCGCCGTCGGCGGAGGTCTCCTGGACGGTGAAGTGGAGGTCGGTGGCGTCCGGCGCCTCGGCGGGCAACTTGACCCAGGCCTCGACCTGGTACACGCCGTCCTCGGCGAACAGTCCGCTGACGTCCGTGGCCGGGCCGTTCCACTCCCCCGTGCGGCCGGTCACCGCGAGGGCGCCGGCGCCGGTGCGCGCGTCGTCGGTGATTTCGAGCTCGACCGGGCCGCGCGGGCCCCACGGGTCCGACGCCGTGTCGAAATCGTTTTCCAGCACGACGGCGTCGTCCGCCACCGCTGCTGACGCTCCCATGACGGCGGCACCTGCTGCACCGCTCGCCGCCAGCGCGGCCGCGGTGAGCCCCGCGACCGTCCTGGTGATCCTTAGCCTCATCGTCGCTCCCTTGCGATGTGCGACCGGGGCACCGGCCTCGATGCTCGCGGCCCCGGGCGAGGCGCGCCGCGCCCCGTCATCCGGCACGCTACGGGGGCGCCGATTTAAGGTCAATGGCTGAACGAACCGCTGCGAAATCGTTATCTACCGCGACAGCGGTCCTCCGGCGTTCATCGCCGGATCAGTACGGGCAACGTGCGTGCCGGCTCATCACGGTGTCCGGCAGGAGTTGTCACGAGCCGGCACGCACGTTGGTCTGTCGGGGACGTCAGTCGCGCAGCAGGTCCTGGTCGCGCAGGTCCGCGAGGAAGCTCGCGGTGTCGGCCCGCGCGACGGACTCGTCGATCCCGTAGGCGTCCACGAGCGCACCGACGAGCTGGTCCTCGGTCGCGCCGTCGGCCAGCGTCTGGGCGAGCAGGGTGCCGGCCGCGTTGGTCGTCAGGTACTTCGAGGTGTTCAGGTCGAGGAGCACCAGCTCGCCGTCGACCTCCTGCCAGGTCAACCCGTCTGCCCGCAGCCGCATGGTGTTCTCCGATCGTCGCGGTCGTCCGCAGGCATCAAACCACCGCTGGAAGTGCCTCACCGGCCGATCGAGCGATTTCATCCGCAGGCGCCCGCCATTCACCCGCTCACCAGCCCTTTTCACCCTCGCCGCGTCTGCCGCGGCTCGAGCGCGCTGGCAATACTGAATTCGTCCGGCACGACAACCAGGAGGTACTCCCATGTACGAAGCGCCCGGCATCCGCGAGGTCGGCACGGTCGCCGACGTCACGCTCGAGGGCCAACTCGACTGGAACTTCGACGGCGACCTGTTCCGCGGCCCCAAGGACGACGGCGGTGGCGGGGTCTCCTGACCCTCTCCCGCAGCACGTCGGCGGCCCCGCGGCACCGTCGCGGGTGCCGCCGACCGGCGCGGAGACCGACATGACTCTCGACGTCCATCGACCCACGCCGCACGAGATCGCCTGGTCCTGGATGCCCGGCCTGGTCGAGCCCCCGCCCCGACGACGGACGTCGGCGTCTGCCCTCGACACCCTCGTCACGGCCATCGCGCGCCACGCCGGCACGCGCCAGATCTTCGTCACGTTCTCGGGAGGCCGGGACTCCTCGGCCGTCCTGGCCGCGGCATGCCGAGCCACCGCCCTGGCCGGCGCACCAGACCCGATCCCGGTGACGTTCGTCTATCCGGGGATCGCCGAGGCCGACGAGTCCGACTGGCAGCACGCCGTCGTCAGCCACCTGGGGCTCCGCGACTGGTGGCGCCTGCCCGTCACCACCGAGAACGACCTGCTCGGGCCGGCAGCCCAGGACAGCCTGCGCCGCCACGGCCTGCTCTGGCCGGCCACGATGCACGCACGCTGGCCGCTGCTCGAGCGGTGCGCCGGCGGCGCCGTCCTCACCGGGGAGGGAGGCGACGAGGTCTTCGGCGACCGCCGCATCCGGCCGCTGCGCCGAGCTGCACTGCATCCCTTCGCCCCCGGCAGCCCTCGCCGAGCAGCGGTGACGTCTCTCGCTCCCGGCCTGCTCCGCTCCCGGCAGCACGCCATGCCGTTCACGACGCCATGGCTCCGGGCCGACGCGCGGCGCGAGCTCGCCGAGCGCGTGTGCGCCGACGACCTCGCCGAGCCGCTGGCCTTCGGTGGCTCGCTGCGGTGGGTCGCGCGCCGGCGATCGGTCACCGAGTTCTTCCGGACCTACTCCGCGCTGGCCGCCGAGCACGACGCGGTGGTCACCCACCCGCTGCTCGACCCGACCTTCCTCGCTGCCGTCGCCCACCGGCACCCGACAGGTTTCTCCTCGCGCACCGACGGCATGCGAGCAGTCTTCCGCGACGTCCTCCCGGACACGGTCCTCGCGCGCACCTCCAAGGCGACCTTCACCCTCGCCTACCTCGGCGAGGCCACCCGGGAGTTCGCCCGGAACTGGGACGGCAGGGGTGTGCCGCACGACCTCGTCGACGCCGAGGCCCTGCAGGAGGCATGGTCGAGCGAGCGTCCACCCGGCCCCACCGGTCTGCTGCTCCAGTCCGCCTGGCTCGCCAGCCAGGTCCGCAGCCCCGCCGAGGGCGCCGCGTGAACGCGCGACGGCGCGTCACCGGCCTGCTGCGAGCAGTCCGGTCGGCATCGGTCTACCTGGTGGCCGAAACTGGTCTGCGGACGCTCGGCCTGCGGCGGACCGCCGCTCTGCTCGGCCTGCGCCTCGGCGGCGCTCCGGGCTCGACGGCCCGCCCAGCCTTCGACACCACGCAGCTCACGTCCCACGAGCTGCGCGCGCTGCGCATCGACCGGCGCGTCCTGCGCCTGCGCTGGGTCAACGGCACGTGCCTGCGCACGGCCCTGCTGCTGGGCCGCACGCTGCGTTCCCGCGACCCGCAGATCGTGCTGGGTGTGCGGCGCGACGGTACCGAGCTGCGGGCGCACGCCTGGCTCCGCATCGACGGTGCCGACCTCGACCCCGAGGGCGCGACGTGGATGTACCTGGAGTTCGACCAGACACGGATCGGGAGCCCTGCATGACCACCACGCTCTACGGACTGTCCATCGACAGCGACGTCCCGATGCCCTCCCGCACCGGGACCGTCGCCGCCGACGGCCGCGTCCGGCTGCGGCGCGGGGCGGACCGCAGCCACACGTTCGACGATCCCCCGGGTCAGGTCCTCCTGCACTACGCCAGCCCCGAGCGCCCCTGGTACACGGCGACGCGGACCGCAGACGGCTACGTGCTCAGGTTCCACGGCACCTGCGACTTCGTGCTCGGTCCGAACCTCGAGGACGTCTCGTGGCACGTGGTCGAGGGCGCCGACACCGGCGTGGCACGGGTGCTCGCCTCCGGTGCGCTCATGGCATTCCAGCTGTACCTGCGCGGGCACGTCGTCCTGCACGCCAGCGCCGTCCAGCTCGGTGGCGCGGCGGTCGGGTTCGTCGGGCGGTCGGGCATGGGCAAGTCGACGATGGCGGCGCTGCTGTGTGCCGAGGGTGGAGCGCTCGTCACCGACGACGTCTTGCGGGTCGACGACCCCGGGAGCAACGCGGTCGCCCGGCTCGGCGCCACCGAGCTGCGCCTGCGCAAGGGTGCCGACACCCTGACCGAGAGATTCGGTGCGGACTCCCCGCACCAGGGCCGCAGCGCCGACGGACGCGACCTGCTGGCACCCGGACGTCCGGCCGACGACGGCGTCCCGCTCCGCGCGCTCGTGGTCCCGCTCCCCCGGCGGGACGCTGACGAGCTGCAGGTCGACCAGGTCCGCGGAGCCGACGCGGCGTTCGCCCTCATGCAGTTCCCACGCCTGCTCGGCTGGCAGGACCCCCAGGTCACCGCAGCGCAGTTCGCCGGGGTGTCGACCCTCGCCGCGAACGTCCCCGTCTTCACCGCCCAGGTGCCGTGGGGGCCGCCGTTCCGCGAGCGCCTGGGAGCCGAGCTGGTCGCGGCGCTGGGCGATCAGGGGGCGGCGCTGGACCAGCCGTCCGGGAAGTACGCCCCGGCCTGAAGGTCGAACAGCTCGGCATACAGTCCGCGCTCGGCCATCAGCTCGGCGTGCGTACCGGACTCGACGACCCGCCCGGAGTCCATCACGTAGATCCGGTCCGCTCCCCGCACAGTGGCGAACCGGTGCGAGATGAAGAGGGCTGACCGGCCGCGCAGGGTCTCCCGCAGCGAGGTGAACAGGGCGTGCTCGGCCCGCGGGTCCAGCGCCGCCGACGGTTCGTCGAGGATGACCAGGTCGGCGTCACGGTAGAACGCGCGGGCGATGGCGACCCGCTGCCACTGCCCGCCGGACAGGTCCGAGCTGTCGTCGAACATCCGTGACAGGCGCGTGGCATATCCGTGCGGCAGGCGGGCCAGGGCGCCGTCCACCCCGGCGGCTCGTGCGGCCTGCCGGACCTGCTCGGCGCCGTGCGGGTCACGGCGGGCCTGGGGCCCGGCACCGTCGAGCGCGATGTTCTCCGCCGCGGAGAACGCGTAGCGGACGAAGTCCTGGAAGATCACCGCGACCCGGCTGCGCAGGTCGTCCTCGGCAAGCTTGCTGTACGGCGTCTCACCCCAGAGCACCGTGCCGTCGTCCGGCTCGTACAGCCCGGCCAGCACCTTCGCCGCTGTGGTCTTGCCCGACCCGTTCTCCCCGACGACGGCGACCACCTCCCCCGGTCCCACCTCGATCGACACGTCGGTCAGCGCCTCGACCGACGCGCCGGGGTACCGGAAGGTCGCGCCGTCGATACGGACCCCCGCGAACGGTGGCATCCCGTCGACGGCGCGGGGAACCGTGGAGGCCTCGTCCTCGTGGTGCCGGAAGAAGGCCTCGAGGTCGTCGAGGTAGAGCCCTGACTCGTGGATCTGCTGTATGCCGCCCACCAGCCCCTGGATCTGCCCCTGCAGGGCGCGGATCCCCACGATGGCGGCACCTGCGTCGGCGACGCTGACCTCGCCACGAGAGATCAGCAGCACCAGGAGCAGCAGCGTGGCCACGAGCACGAGACCGGACAGCGTCTGACCGAGCACCGACAGGCGCAGCCGACGGCCGAGGTGCCGGCGCAACGCCGCGAGGTACGTGTCGTACAGGGCGCGGAACCGTTCGCGCAACCAGGGCGCCACCTGGAAGGCACGGATCTCCTTCGCCTCGTCCCGGCTGGTCTGCACGTAGTTGACGTAGGTGCGCTCGCGCTGGTTGGTCGTCTGGTCGACGGAGAACCGGAACTCCAGCGCGCTCTCGCGGCGGCTGGTCAGCAGCACCGGGACGGCGCCGACCGCGAGCAGCGGGAGCAGCCACGGGTACAGCGAGACGAGCGCCGCCCCGACACCGAGGCAGGCGGCCAGCGCCCCGATCACGGTGAACAGCCCTTGCGTGACCTGGAACGGCCGGGACATGGCGCTCTGCCGCACGCGCTGCAGGTTGTCGAAGTACTCCGGGGACTCGAAGTTGCGCAGCGGGACGGTGGTCGCCACGTCCTGCACCTTCTCGGCCATGGAGCGGGCCACCAGCTCGCCGACCAGCCGCCGCACGCTGCCCTGCGCCACGGTGACGACGGAGCCGAGCGCCATGAGACTCGCGAGCGCCACCACCGACCACACGAGGCCCGGCGTGATGCCGGCGTCGGGCAGGTCCAGGATCCGCTCGAGTACCTGCGCGACGACCAGCACCTGCAGGGCGAGCGCCACGGCGGCGGTGACCTGCAGTGCCACGAGCGTCATGAAGAGGCCAGGGCTGCACCGCCACACGATCCTGGTCGAACGGCGCACGAGGTCGACCAGCCGTCGTCCCTTGGCGGTGACCGAACCACCGCGCCCAGCTTCGCCGTCGCCCGTGGCGGTCCGGACGGCGCTCACCGTCGCTCACCGCTCGCGGCGGCGGCGAAGTACGCGTCCCGGGCACCGGCGTCGGGCACGTCCTGCTGGAGCGGCCACGCGACGTCGCGCCCGGTCCGATGACGCCAGCCGTCCCGGCGTGCCCGGGCGTGCAGCGCGACGAGGTGGCCTGCGCTGGCGACGACCGACGCTCGCGCGGCGCTGTACACGGCGCCGCCGAGCCGGGGGTCTCCCGGGAGCCCGGGGAAGGGGTGCCGGGCGTCGCGTGCGCGGGCCAGCCGGCCCCAGGATCCCGCGGCGGCACGCTCGAAACCGGGGTGCGGCACTCCTGGCTCCCCGGCGACGCGGTACGCCCGGTCCAGGACGAGGGCCACCGGGACCTCCGCACGCGCGGCACGGGAGCGGTCGCACAGCACGTCCCAGTCGACCTGCTGCGCGGCGTAGTAGGCGTCGGCGAGCCACATCAGCCGGTTCGCACCGGCCTGGGCGGCATGGACCGCGACGTGCAGCGCCTGGTCCTCGGGGTCGAGCATCGGCACCGAGGTGGCCGAGAGCTCACGGTGGCGCCGTCGCGCCAGCATCGCGTCGACGTCGAGGGCGAAGGCCCGGCGCACGGACGGCGCGACCGCGAGGTGCCAGTGCAGGTCCACGTGCGTGCCGTGGCGACCCACCATCGCCAGCTCCCCGCGTCGCGACGCCCGCAGCGCCGGCCAGTTGCGGTCGAGGAGCCGGCCGCCCTCGGCCTCGACGATCTCGACGGCGTCCCGGAACGCCGCGGGCTGCACGAGCAGGTCCAGGTCGTAGTACTCGCGCATGTCGGCGTGCGGCCAGACGACGGAGGCGAGGGTCGCGCCCTTGACGACAACCCAGGCGATGCCAGCCCGGTCCAGGGCCGCGCCGAGGACCTTGAGGTCCTCCAGCGCCCGCAGGTGGCGGAGCATCTGCCGGTTGCGCCCCACCTCCAGCGGTGCCCGCCATGCCTCGGGGACCTCGGACCAGCCCCGCACGGCACGCGCGACGGCCGGTGTGACCCGGTGCAGAAGGCCTGCTTCCCACAGCTCTTCGCCCGTCACCCGTCCCAGCTCGTCGGAGAAGACGCCCGGCCGGTCGAACGTGGCGTCGAGCAGCAGCTGCGCCAGTGGGCGCAGAGCCGAGCCGGTCGCCCGCGCTGCGGGCCGTTCCACGAGTTCCACCTGCTGAGCATCGCTCGCCGGAGGCCCGCAATGACACCGCGGACGCAGATTTCACCCGAGCCGACCTGGCGTCGCTCCTGCCGGACGGCTCACCGCACAGCGTCCTGCTGTGGGTCGCGTCGGTGGGCGACCGCCTGGCGTTCCTCGCCGGTCCGGGGTCGACGTCGACCGGGCGAGCGCCGCGTCCTTCGCCGGAGGCCGGCGTCGCCCGAGGCGGTCGGCCGGCCGTGCTGCGCCTACCGCGCCGCCGTGCCGGCCGTCGCCGCAGCCCCCACCTCGCCGAGGACCACCGCGTCGATGAGCTGGCGCGCCCAGGTCAGCAGGGCGGTGCCGCGCAACGGCTTGCCGCCGATGCGCGCCGTCGTCGGGAACGGCACCAGGACGGCCCGGATGCCGGGCTTGAGGATCGTGCCCGGGTAGAGCCGCTTGAGCCGCATCTGCGCCGACTCGGGCAGGTCGACCGGCGCGAACCGGATGTGCTTGCCCTGAGCGGTCACGTCCGCCAGGCCGGCGCGGCGGGCGTGGTTGCGGAACTCGGCGACCTCGAACAGGGCCTCCGTGGGTTCCGGCAGGGCTCCGTACCGGTCGACGAGCTCGTCGCGCACCTCGGTGAGCGCGGCCGCGTCCTGGGCGGCGGCGATCTTCTTGTACGCCTCGAGCCGCAGGCGCTCGGTGGCGATGTACTTCTCGGGCAGGTGGGCGTCTACGGGCAGCTCGATCGTCATCTCGGGCGCCTCGGCCTCGGCGTCGCCGCGGAACGCCGCCACGGCCTCCCCCACCATGCGCACGTACAGGTCGAACCCGACGCCGGCGATGTGCCCGGACTGCTCGCCGCCGAGCAGGTTGCCCGCGCCGCGGATCTCGAGGTCCTTCATGGCGATCTGCATGCCCGCGCCGAGGTCGGTGTTGGCCGCCATCGTGGCCAACCGGTCGTGCGCCGTCTCGGTGAGGGGACGCTCCGGCGGGTAGAGGAAGTAGGCGTACGCCCGCTCCCGGCCACGGCCCACCCGCCCGCGCAGCTGGTGGAGCTGCGACAGCCCGAGCGTGTCGGAACGCTCCAGGATGAGCGTGTTCGCGTTCGAGATGTCCATGCCGGTCTCGATGATCGTGGTGCACACCAGGACGTCGAGCTCCTTCTCCCAGAAGGCGCGGATCACCTGGTCGAGCTGCTGCTCGCTCATCTTGCCGTGCGCGACGCCGATCCGGGCCTCCGGTACGAGCTCGGCCAGTCGCGTCGCGGCCCGCTGGATGGACTCGACCTTGTTGTGCACGTAGAAGACCTGGCCCTCGCGCAGCAGCTCGCGCCGGACCGCCGCGGAGATCTGCCTCTCCTCGTACCCGCCGACGTAGGTGAGCACGGGATGGCGTTCCTCGGGCGGTGTCGCCAGCGTCGACATCTCGCGGATGCCGGTCACGGCCATCTCCAGGGTGCGCGGGATCGGCGTCGCCGACATGGCCAGGACGTCCACGTTGGTGCGCAGCTGCTTGAGCGTCTCCTTGTGCTCGACGCCGAACCGCTGCTCCTCGTCGATGATCACCAGGCCCAGGTCCTTGAAGTGCACCGACCCCGTGATGATGCGGTGGGTGCCGATGACGACGTCGACGGTGCCGTCCTTGAGGCCTTCGAGCGTCTCCGCCGACTCCTTGGCGCTCTGGAAGCGCGACAGCGCCCGCACGTTCACCGGGAACCCGGCGTACCGCTCGGAGAACGTGTCGAAGTGCTGCTGGACCAGCAGCGTGGTGGGCACCAGGATGGCGACCTGCTTGCCGTCCTGCACGGCCTTGAACGCCGCCCGCAGGGCGATCTCCGTCTTGCCGTAGCCGACGTCGCCGCACACCAGACGGTCCATCGGCACGGACTTCTCCATGTCAGCCTTGACCTCGTCGATGGTGACGAGCTGGTCGGGGGTCTCGACGTAGGCGAAGGCGTCCTCCAGCTCGCGCTGCCACGGCGTGTCCGGTCCGAACGCGTGCCCCTGCGTGGCCATCCGCGCGGAGTAGAGCCGGATGAGCTCGCTCGCGATCTCCTTGACGTGCTTGCGGGCGCGCGCCTTGGTGTTCTTCCAGTCGGCACCGCCCATCTTGGACAGGCTCGGCGACTCGCCACCGGTGTACTTGGTGACCTGGTCGAGCTGGTCGGTGGGCACGAACAGGCGGTCGCCCGGCTGACCTCGCTTGGAGGACGCGTACTCGATCACCAGGTACTCGCGCGTCGCGGCGCTCGCGCCCGCGCCGAGGGTGCGCTGCACCATCTCGACGAACCGGCCGACGCCGTGCTGCTCGTGCACCACGAAGTCGCCGGCCGTGAGCTGCAGGGGGTCGACGACGTTGCGTCGCCGCGAGGGCATCCGGCGCATGTCGCGGGTCGACGACCCCTGGCGGCCCGTGAGGTCCGACTCGCTGAACACCGCGAGCTGCAGCTCCGGGACCACGAACCCCTTGCCCACCAGTGCGGGCGCCACGTGCACGACGCCGCCCTCGGGCACATCGTCCAGCTCGGTGACGAGACGGGCGGCCGTGTCCGCGGCGCGGAGCTGCTCGGTCATGCGCTGCGCCGGGCCAGGTCCCTCGGTGGTCAGGACCAGGCGCCAGCCGGCCTTCTGCAGCCCCTGCACGTCGTCCAGGGCACGCGCGACGTCGCCGCGGTACGACTCGACGTCGCGCGCCGCGATCGTGAAGGTGGTCGCGTCGTCGTCCGAGGTCGACACCGCGGCCGCGACGCCGTCGTCGTCCGCCTCGGCTCCGGCCGCCTCCAACGAGAAGGCCGAGAGCGTCCACCACCCGAGCCCGCGGCGGGCCGCGACCTCGCGGGTGTCGGCGAAGGTCGCGAAGGACGCGGCCGAGAGGTCGAGCGGTGCGTCACCGCCCGCGACGGCGCCCGTCCAGGCCGCCGCGAGGAACTCCTCCGTCGTGGCCACCAGGTCGTGCGCGCGCCGGCGCACCCGCTCCGGCTCGTCGAGGACGAGCAGCGAGTCGGACCTGACCAGCTCCAGGACCGGCACCATCCGCTCCACCAGGACCGGCGCCAGGGACTCCATGCCCTCCACGGCGATGCCCGCGGCGAGCCTGTCCAGCATGTCGATCGCGCCGGGGAGCTGCTCGGTCAGCTCCGCCGCCCGCCGACGCACCGCGTCGGTGAGCAGGATCTCGCGGCACGGCGGCGCCCACAGCCCCCGGTCGGCGATCTCCAGCGACCGCTGGTCGGCCACCGAGAACCACCGGATCTCCGAGACCTCGTCGCCCCAGAACTCGAGGCGCAGCGGGTGGTCCTCCGTAGGTGGGAAGACGTCGAGGATGCCGCCGCGCACCGCGAACTCACCGCGACGCTCCACCATGTCCACCCGGGTGTAGGCCGCCGCGACGAGACGGTCGCCGATGTCGGTGAGGTCCGCCGTTTGACTTGTGTGCAGCTCCACCGGGACCAGCTCGCCGAGCCCGTCGACGACCGGCTGCAGCAGCGCGCGCACGGGCATGACGAGGACCCGCACCGGACCGGCCTGCGCGTTGCCGGGGTCGGCGTCCGGGTGGGCGAGCCGGCGGAAGACCGACAGCCGCTTGGCCACCGTGTCCGCGCGGGGCGAGAGCCGCTCGTGCGGCAGCGTCTCCCACGCCGGCAGGACCGCGACGTCGTCGTACCGCTCGTCGGGCAGGTAGGCGCGCACGGCGGCGGCGAGTTCGTCGGCGTCGCGCCCGGTGGCGGTGACCACCACGAGGGGACGCTTCTCGGCCGCGGCGGCGACGAGCGGGGCACGCACGCCCTTCGGGCCGACGACGTCGACCTCACCGCCGAGCGGCACGGCCTCCAGGGCAGCGGCCGCACCGGGGTCGGCGAGCAGAGCAGGAACGATGCCGGTGAGGTTCATGAAGGTCCTTCGGGCGCACGGCGACGGGCCCACCTCACCCCGGGACGGGGCGTGCGGGCTGACGGTCCCAGGGTACGCCGGGACACTCACGGCAGATACGGGTGCGACGGCTCCGGGGGTGAACCCTCGCCGATCACCGGGTTTCACCCGCGAGCGCCCGCCTGCGTTCCCCCACGGTGCGCCTACGCTGCACGTGTGCCGCCCGCCCGTCCGGCGCCGGTCCGCCTGAACGCCTACGTGCTCGCCGCGGACCCCGCCTACCTCGCCGCGAGCGTCCGCGCGTACTACGACCGCGTGGACCGCATCGTCGTGTCCTACGACCGCAGCAGCACCTCGTGGTCCGGTACCCCGCTCCCGGTGGAGGAGTGCCTCAGGATCATCAAGGGCCTGGACGTTGCCGGGAAGTGCGAGTACGTGCCTGGCGACTACTACCGGGCGGACCAGGAACCCCTCGACAACGACACCCACCAGCGCCAGGCGGCGCTCGACCAGGCCTCCGACGGCGCGGACTGGGTGCTGCAGCTCGACACGGACGAGGTCCTGGTCGCGCCCGCGACCTTCTTCGGCGCGATCGGCCAGGCCCACGACGTCGGCGCGACCGCCCTCGACTATCCCTCCCGGTGGCTCTACGCACGCGTGGGGGACGCGCCGGGCGGCGGGCGATACCTGGAGGCCTCGACCCGGTTCTGGCGGCCTGTCGCCGGCTATCCCGGGCCGCTGGCGGTCCGCCCCGGAACCACACTGACGTGCGCCCGCCAGGCGGACGCGGCGATCCACCACCGCGTCGACCTCCGCGCGCGGAATACCGACCCGGCCCACGGCCCCGACACGATCGTGCACGAGGTGATCGGCCTCGACGAGGCGGTGGTCCACTACTCGTGGGTCCGCGACGACGAGGACATGCGCCGCAAGTTCGGCTGGTCCGGCCACTCCGCCGCGTACACGCGCCCGGAGGTGTACCGGCGGTGGGCGACCCGGTCGCGCCACCCGCGGCGCACGGTGCTCACGACGCCGTTGCGTCGCCACCCGGAGTGGTTCCGCCTGTCCACGATCGCGCCGGAGGCACCCCGTGACTGAGCTCACGGCCTCCGTCGTCATCCCCACGTACCGTCGCCCGGACCACGTGCGCCGGTGCCTGGAGCACCTCGCCGCGCTCCGCACGCCACCGCTGGAGGTGCTGGTCGTGGACGCGTCGCCCGACGGCGCCACGCGGGCCGTCGTCGAGGACTTCCCGGGCGCGCTCTACCTGCGCAACGACCTCGGTGCCGGCCGGACGCCCGAGTCCCGGGCCCTCGGCGTCACTGCGGCCCGCGGCGACGTGGTCGCGTTCGTCGACGACGACGCCTACGTCGCCGAGACCTGGCTCGACGAGATCCTCGCGCCCTACGCCGACCCGGCCGTGACGGGCGTCGGTGGCCGCATCGTCAACGGCGCGCCCGGCGAGGACCGCGTGGGCCTCGACGCGATCGGCCGTCTCCTGCCGGACGGGCGCCTGCTCGGGAACTTCACCGCCGATCCCGGCCGCGTGGTCGCCGTCGACCACTTCCTCGGGGCGAACATGTCGTTCCGCCGGCAGGCCATCCTCGACGTCGGCGGCGTCCATGGGGGCTACCCGGCACCGTGCGTGTGCGAGGAGTCCGACATCGCGCTGCGCCAGCGGGCCCTCGGGCGCCGGCTGGTGTTCAACCCGGCCGCCGTGGTGCGGCACGTCTCCGCGCCGTACAGCATCCGGGGCGACCGGTTCGACCGCCGCTGGCACTACGTCGCGCGCCGCAACCACGCCGCCATGTTGGTGCGGGTCTTCGGCCCGACGGCGTCGCACACCCGGGCCTACCCGGTGACGGTCCTGCGGCACACCGCCCGAGAGGTGCGCTCGGCAGCCGGGCGTGCCGTGCGGGCGCCGTCCCGGGACTCGGTACGCCACCTGGTCGGGGCCGTCGTGCGCGCGCCGATCGAGCTGGTCGGCGTCGTCGTCGGGCTGCGGGCCGGGGCGGTCGCCCGGCGCACCGACGTCGTCAGGGGCGGTGGTCGAGCTCGTCCTCGATGACGGCCTCGAGCTCTGCCGCGCTGGGCAGCACGCCGCGAGCGTCCGCCGGCAGCCCCTGGTAGTCCGCGACGGCGACGGGCGCGCTGGTGCTGGCCAGCGCGTACCGCACGGTGGGCCCGGACTTTCCGGTGCACAGCAGGATCCCGATCGTCGGCGCGTGGATCTCGGGGCGACGGAACTGGTCGTCGACGATCGCCACGTACGTTCCCAGCTGGCCGACGTGGGCGGGCTCGAAGGGACCGATCTTGAGCTCGACCACGACGTAGCGCAGCTGCTCGACGTGGAAGAACAGCAGGTCGACGAAGAACTCGTCGACGCGGTCGCTCGCGTCGTCCGGCACGCTCAGGCGCACCTGGCGTCCGACGAACGCCATCCTGCGACCGAGCTCGAGCATCGTGTCCTGCAGCCGGTCCATCAGCGCCTGCTCGACATCGCGCTCGGCGACCTTCTCCACGAGGGCCAGATGCTCGAAGACGTAGGGGTCCTTGACCAGCTGCTGCGCCAGCTCGGAGTCCGGGGTCTCGAGGGCAGCGGTGAAGTTCGTCGGCGCCGCTCCGACGGCACCGCGAAGGTCCGCCTTGATCTGGTGCTCGAGCACCGCGCGCGACCACCCGTCCTCCACCGCCCGGGCGGCGTACCAGTCCCGCTCCTCGCGGCTCTTGAGCCGGTCGAGCAGCACGGTCACGTGCCGCCACGGCAATCGTCCACCAACGTGGTGGACGAACTCCTCCTCGGTGGGCCAAGTCTCTGCGGCCCGCCGCATGTACAGCAGGTTCGAGCGCGACCAGCCACGCTGGTCAGGGAACTCGCGCTGCAGGTCCGCCGCCAACGACGTGACGACCTTGCTCCCCCAGCCCGCAGTCTGCTGCCGCTCGAGGATGTCGTGCCCCACCGACCAGTACAGGCGCAACACCTCGGTGTTCGCCGCCCGCGCCGCCCGAAACCGCGTCGCGCGCACCCGCGCCTTCAGATCAGCCAACAGCTCGGCATAACCGACCGGCTCGAGCTCGTTCCCCGGAGACGTCATGCGCGACATCGTGCCCCACCCCACCGACAGCGCCTCCGCTGCCCGGGCGATCGGCGAGCATCGACGACACCGCTCCGGCTCGCTGCGATCGTGGCGAGCTCCAAGCGGGTGCGAGGTGGCGGTGGTCCTGCTCAGCGGCCGAGCGAGCCGAACAGCTCGCCCAGCCGCCGCGCCACCTCGGCGTCGGAGGCGATGCCCGGCGTCGCAGCCGCAGCGGCCGCCAGGCGCGCCCTCAGCGCAGGGTCCGCGGCCAGCCGGCCGAGCGCTCCGGCGAGCGACTCGACGGAGCCGGGCGTGAAGACGAGCCCGTTCTCGCCGTCGGTCACCCACTCGAGCGGCCCGCCGGCCCCGGCGACGACGGTCGGCCGGCCCAGCGCGAGGTACTGGAGCACGTTCTGCCCCATCGGCTCGGGCCGGAGCGACGCCTGCACGCACACATCGAGCCGACGGATCTCGGCCGCCACGTCCTCGACGTGACCGACGAGGTCGACCCGCTCGGCGACGCCGAGACGGCCGGCGAGGTCGCGCAGCGCGACGTCGTCGTCCTCGCCGAACTGGGCGGCACCGACGAGCCGCAGCCGGACGTCACCGGCCGGGAAGGCCCGGGCGAAGGCCCGCACCAGCAGCTCCTGCCCCTTCCACGGCGCGAGCCGGGCGACCATGCCGACGGTGCGGACCTCGTCCGCGACGGTCCCGGCGGGCACCGGGTCCTCGAGCCCGAGGGGGCTCTGCAGGACGAGCTGCTCGGCCCCGGCGGCCAGGTAGGGGCGCGCCGAGTCCAGCGTGGCGCGGGAGTTCGCGACGACGGCGTCGGCCCGGCCCAGCACCCACCGCCGCATCGCCTCGTGGGCGAGCCGGCCCATGCCCTCCGCGGTGACGAGGTCGCGCAGGTGGACCACGAACGCCTGCCGCCGCCGGTCCACCGCGAGCGCCCCGTAGACCGCGGCGCGCGTGGTGTTGGCGTGCACGACGGCGGCACCCCGGAACGCCGGGTCGGCCCGGAGCGCTCGGGCCACCCGCAGCAAGCCGGCTGCGCCCCGCAGCCCGCCCGTGACGCCCGTCCCTGCGGACAGCCCGGCCCGCTGCGGAGGTCCTGCCAGATGGACGGGGACGCCTCGGTGCAGGAGGTCTCCGAACGGCCCGTCCGCCATCTCGGCGTCACCGGCACCGCCGGCAGGCCGCCCAGCGAGCGGCTCGGGGAGGAAGACCTGCGGCGTCCAGCCCTCCGCGGCCAGGACGGTGCGGCGCAGCGCCAGCTCGGCGCCGCCGTGGGCGCGGGAGTGATCGAGGTGAGCCACCGTGGGGTGCACCCTCGCACGCTATCCGGCGGAGACGCGGCGGCGCCGGCGCCGGCGGTCCGGGACGGGTGGTTCACCCGGAGTTTCACCCGGACGCGCCTCGGCCCCGCGGGACGGTCACGGGATGATCGTCACGAGGGATCGGAGTCCGATGAGCCGACGCGCGCTGCTGCTGACCGGTGCTGCCTGCGCCGTCGGGTGCGCCCTGGTCTACCTCGTCTCCGTGCACACCGCGCCGGGCCGGGGGGCCGACGAGTGGCTCCGCCTCCGCGTCGTCGTCGGTCTCGACTGGTTCGAGCCGGTCGGGGAGCTGCTGCGTCGCGTCTTCCCGCTGCTGCTCGCCGCCGTCGTCGTCATGCTCGGCGTGCTCGCGCTCGTCCGGCGCCGCTGGGCGGCGGTCACGACGGCGCTGCTCGTCGTGGCGGTCTCGACCGTGGCCGCGTACGGGTTGCGCCAGGTGCTGGACCGCCCGGGGGCGGGCACGGGGCTGAGCGGCGGGCCGGACGTCAACACGTTCCCGTCGACGCACGTCGCGGCCACCACCGCACTCGTCCTGGCCGTCGTCCTGCTCTGGCCGCGCGAACCCACCCCCGCGGTCCTGACCGGCGCAGCGTTCCTGGTCGTCGCCGCGGCCCTCGGGTCGGTGGTCAACCACGCCCACCGGCCCGGCGACGTCGTCGGCTCGGTCCTGCTCGTCGCCGCCGTGACCGCCACCGCGCTGGGCGTGCTGGGGCGGGGGGCGGTCAGGCGCGGTCGGCTGCCCGGGGCACGAGACCGTGGGTAGCCGCGGGCACAGCCGACCCGTACAGCTCCAGGTAGGCGTCGACCACGCGCCCCCACGTGTAGTCGCGGACCGAGCGCGCCCCCGCCCGGCCGAGGCGGTCGGCGGCGTCCTGGTCGCCGAGCACCCGCGCCAGAGCACGGGTGAGTGCCGGGACGTCCTCGGGGTCGACGAGCACCCCGTCGACGCCGTCGGTGACGAACTCCGGCGGGCCGCCCCGCGTGGTGGCGACCACCGGCACCCCCGCCCGCCAGGCCTCCAGGACCACGATCCCGAACGACTCGAACCGGCTGGGGACCACCACCGCCGCTGCACCGCGCATGGCTGCCGCGACGCCGGCGGGCGCCAGGCGACCGGGCAGGACCACCCGGTCCGCCAGCCCCAGATCGTCGGCCCGTCGCGCGAGCGCCGCAGCCTCCGGCCCGTCGCCCGTCAGGACGAGCCCGAGGCCGGCGTCGTCGGCGGCGAGTCGCGAGAACGCCTCCAGCAGCAGGTCGAACCCCTTGACGCGGACCATCCGGCCCACGGCCAGGAGGTAGCGGCCGGGCAGCCCTGCGGGTGCCTCCGTGGCCGCACCGTCGCCCGCCTCGTGGAGGTCGACGCCGTTCGGGACGACGATGCCGCTCCCCGCCGCGAGGCCGAAGCGGCGCTCCAGGTCCTCCAGCGTGAAGCGGGACGGGCCGGTCACCGCGATCGCCCGCGACACGGTCCGGCGCAGTGCGGCGGCGAGCAGCCGGGACCTGTCGAACACGCTGTTCGCGTCGGCGAACGTCTCGCCGTGCGAGGTCAGGACCAGCGGGATCCCCGTGCGGCGCGCCGTCGCCGCGGCCCACGGGCCGTTGGGCCCGAAGCAGTGCACGTGCAGCACGTCCGGGCGGTCGGCGCGCACCGCGTCCCGCCAGGCGAGCGCCGCCCGGGTCACGTCGCGGGTGAATCGTGCGAGGGACGCGGCATCTCGGGCCGGCATGGGGCACGGCAGGTACCGCACCCGCACGCCGTCGATCTGGTCCGGCCCGTCGTCGCCCTGGTCCACCGCCCACACCGTGACCCGGTGTCCGCGTCCGTGCAGGTCACGGGCCACCTGGCGCACGTGCTCCTCGACGCCGCCGACCCGCGGCCAGAACGAGCTCGTCACCAGCGCGACGCTCAGCACGCCCTCACCTCGTCGTGGGCGGCCCGTGCGGCATGGTCCGCCACACGCTCCGGGGGCCGACGACGGACAGCATCGATGGGTGCAACGGTCCGGCTCGCCAGGCAGAATCGGTGGCTCGCACCGTCGACGGAGGTCCTGTGACGACACGACTGGTACTCGGCACGATCGGCGTCCCCGTTCCCATGGGGCAGCAGGTGTACGAGGAGGAGGTCGCGGCGCGCGCGGAGGCGGCGCTCGGCGGGGACGTCGAGGTGCGCCGCGAGATCGCGCGCGGCCTGCGGGCCGACCTGCCGGGCACCGTCCGCGTGCCGCGATGGCTGCTCACCCGCGCGCCCGGTGCCGTGCGGCAGGCCGTCGGCGCGACCCTCTACCGCGGCGCCACGGCCGTGCACCGGATGGGCCTGGCCCTGCCGCCGGCCCGGGTACCGGAGATCGTCACCGTCCACGACACCGTGGCGTGGCGGTTCGACGACGAGTCCGACCCCGAACCGTTCGCCGCCACCGAGATCCGCCGGGCCGCCGCCGTCGTCTCCCCGTCGCAGTTCGCCGCCGACGACGTCGCCGAACGACTCGGGCTCGGCGAGGTCCACGTGGTGCACAACGGGGTGGACCCGCGCTGGTTCGACCCGGAGCCGTTGTCCGCCGCCGAGCGGGATCGCCTCGGCCTGCCCGGGCGCTACGTGCTGCACGCCGGTGGTTCCTCGCGGCGCAAGAATCTCGCCGGCCTGGCCGACGCCTGGCCCGCGGTGCGTTCCGCCCACCCGGACGTGGACCTCGTGCTGTGCGGACCGCCGTCGGCCCGCCGCAGCGACCTGTTCGGGGCGCTGCCGGGCACCCACCTCGCCGGGCTCGTCGACGCCGACCTGCTGCCCCGCGTCGTCGCCTCGGCCGAGGTCGTGGTGGTCCCGTCGGTGTACGAGGGATTCGGCCTGCCCGCGCTGGAGGCGATGGCCTGCGGCGTGGACGTCGTCGCGGCGAACCGCTCGTCCCTGCCCGAGGTGTGCGGGGACGCCGGGACGCTCGTGGAGCCGGACGGGGCGAGCCTCGCCGACGGGATCGTGCACGCGCTCGACGGCGACGGCGCGGCCGAGCGCGTCCGCCGTGGCCGCGAGCGTGCCCGGCAGTTCACGTGGGAGGCGAGCGCCGCGGCGCACGCGGTGATCTGGCGCGAGGTCCTCGGACTCTGACCTCACGAGGGTCCCCACGCGCGGACGGCGCTGATCGCGACCTGGTAGTCGCTCTCGGTGACGAGCTCCATGAACGCCGGGTGCGGCCCACCGACGACGCCCGAGTAGTTGAGGTCCAGCACCGGCACCTCGCGTTCGGTGGTCATGGGGACCGACACCCGCACGCCGGTGACGGTCACCGGGTCGAGCTGCAGCATCGCCACCCGGTCGAAGAGCTGGCCCGTCACCTCGCCGACCACCTGCCAGTCTCCTGCCGCGTCGCGCACCTCGACGGTGTAGTCCCGCAGGCCCGCCGTGCAGCAACGGATGCCGGCCGTCGCCACCGCGATCCGGTCGATCTCGACCGGGTCGGCGGTACGGACCGTCACGGTCGGGTTCTCGTCGACGGAGCCGTCCGCGAGCCGCCCGGACCGCCACGGGTCGCGCACGTTGAACGTCCCGGAGGTGATGGCGGCGGCGTCGGCGTCCTCGTGGGTCGACGAGGCACGCACCGGCCGTCCCTCCAGCACGTCCTCCCCGTACGGCTCCGATGCGGCGGCCGTCAGGCCCGTGCCGGGCGGTGCGACGACGAAGGCGGGCGCCCCGCCGACGGGCAGGGCGACACCGTCGGCCGGGACGTCGAGGGGCCGACGCGCCCCGTACTGGTCGACGAGCTCGACCTGCGCACCGCCGGGCGCGGCAAGCGTCAGGGTCGATGCCAGATCGTCCGTCCACAGCGCCAGCAGCTCGCCGCCCTCGCCCGTCCCGCGCACGGCGTACGTCCCCGGGGCGGGCGCGTCCAGCAGCTCGAGTTCGGCATATTGGTCGAGCAGGTGGGTCGTCGCCGCGGCCGCGGCACCCAACGGCTTGACGTATCCGTCGTGCTGGATCGCCGACCACGAGTTGCCGGTCTCGCCCCAGCCGCCCTCGGAGAAGAAGTAGGTCCACTCCTCGATCCCCTCGAGGCGGTACCAGAGGAGCTTGCGCGCGACGTCGGAGCCACCGGCCCAGAAGTTGACCACGCCGTCGGACCACCACCCGGTCTCGGTGTCCCACCAGGGCAGGTCGCCGCAGGGTTCGAGGATCTCGCGCAGCTCGTCGAGCTCGCGGCCCGGCTCGGAGAACCCCTCCTCCTCCCACGACCGGTTCAGCCCGGTGTAGGGGTGGATGCCGACGACATCCATGGTGTCGCAGCCGCCGGCCCCGACGACGCCCTCCCACCAGTCGAGCGCCACACCGAGGGAGTTGCCGCCGACGACGAGCACGTCCGGGTTCGCCTCCCGGGCGCCGCGGGCGAACGGCGCGGCCACGTCGCGGACGTAGTCGCCACCGTCGTCGAAGCCGGTCGCGTTCGGCTCGTTCCAGGGTTCCCAGTGCACGATCCCCGGTGCCTGGCGGGAGACCTCGGCGACGATCTCGCGCACCCAGCCCTCCCACGTGCCTGCCTCGACGGCTGCATGCTCGGCGCCCCCACCGGAGTCCAGTTGGACCACGAGTCGCACCCCGAGCTCGTCGGCCAGCTCGCTCGCGCGGCGCAGCTCGGTGAACGGGTCCGACGGCGCCTCGCCCTCCGCGCTGCGCACCCCCTCGGACGGCAGCGAGCCCCACTCGAGGCCGTCCCTGCTCGGCTCGGCGGTCGGGTCTGGCACCAGCGCGGCGACGTCGAGCTGGACCCGGTGACTGCCGAAGCCCAGGGCGTCCGCGAGCTGCACCCCACGCAGCGGGCTCGCGCCGCCCCACCCCGCGCCGTCGGCCATCGAGGCCAGGTCGAGGTCCGCACCGTCAGGCCCGACCGTGTAGCGCAGGCAGTCGCCGGAGACCGCCTCGTCGGTGCCCACGTCGACGAGGTGGGCGTCGACCTCGTACACCCCGGCGCGCGCGTCCGGCAGCGCGAGCGCCACCTCGCCCCCGTCGGCCGGGAGCTCGACCTGCTGCCACTCGCTCGCGACCGGGTCCCGCAGCCGGGGGTCGCCCCGGACCTGATAGCGCACCACGTAGCGGTCGGACACCGGGGCCCAGGCGTCGTCGACGGACAGCGACACCGCGGGCTCGTCCCCCGGCCCGAAGTACCCGTACTCCGCCGGAGTCGTCAGGCCGAGACCCATGCCCATCACCGACAGGAAGGAGTCCGTGCCGGCGTTGTACTTCACCGGGGCGGTGAGCTGATACCGCATCCGCCCGTCCGAGACTCGCACCAGCGAGGTGCCGTCCTGCGTCCCCGCGAGAAGGTACGAGGCGTCATCGTCCCGTGCCACACCGGCGCGCGCGTCGAGCAGCAGCTCGTGGTCGAGGTCGCCCCGGGAGACGGGCCAGACGCCGAGGCGGGCGCCGTCCGGCGAGTACCACTCCAGGCCGAGCTGGTCAACGGCGACCAGCAGGCCTTCGCCGCCCGGCCCGCTGACGACGCCGTCCATCGAGCGCGGGAGGTACTGCCCGCCACGGCCGAGCCCGTCCGGCCCGTCCTCACCACCCAGCGCGAACGTCGTCGCCCCGTCCCGCGTGCGCCCCCGAAGCTCCAACCGGCTGCCATCGTTCTGCGCGAGCACCACCGCCCCGTCGTCCAGCACACCCTCCACCCCGCCGGGGAACGCATCGTCGAACCCTAGGACCGTGCCGTCCGCAGCGATCTGGTGCATTCCCGCGGAACCCTCGTGGACACCCACGACGCCCTCGTCCTCGCTCAACAGCACCGTCCCGTACAGGTCGAGGAGATCGCCCCGGCTCTCGGTCGACGGGGGGAGAGTGGCTGTCCAGTCCCGCTCACCCTCGGGACCGATCCGGAGCAGGTCGCGGCGACCCATCAGGGTGTCGAGCAGGTAGACGTACCCTTCATCGTCCACCTGGAAGTCCCCGGTCGTGAACGACTCGTAGCCGTCGTCGAGTCGTAGCGGCACATCGAACCCGCCGGCCGCCGAACCGTCGACGGCGTCGTACCGATCCACCCGATAGGTCGAGTCGCCGTCGAACGAGAGGACGTACGCCGTCCCACCACGCACCTGGAAGTCGATCAACGTCGCTCCTCCCACCGGGGTGACATCCGGGACGGCCACGGCGAGGCCGTCCAGCTCCTCATCGACCACGCCGTCGTCGGTGACCTGTGCCAGGTCGCCGAACCCGCACACCGGAACCGGACCTCTCACGGCAGGTGCGGTACCCGACACCGCAGCGTCCGCCAGGACGGCACCACCGACGTCGTCGGGATCGTCGCCGCCGGTCCACGAAGATGAGGCTGCGGCCACTCCCAGCAGCGCCACGACGCCGACGGCGGCGGCCACCACCTGGGCACGACGACGACGCTCGCGACTCGCTGTGCCTGTCGTCATCGCTACCTCCCACGCAGGGCCGGGCGCCATGCCGCCTTCCCCATCGTCGATCAACAGCGCGCACGAACGACCGGTCCCACCGGGTGAACCGGGCTCCGACGGGCCATTTCACCCGGATCGAGACGGCCATCGCCACTGATGTCTTCCTACTGTTGATCCAGGCCGTTCGACCAGACGTCGACGCATCTTCGAGAGCACGGACAGGACGCATGACTGGATCCGCCATCTCCACCCAGGGGTTGGGCAAGACCTATCGGATCGCCTCCGAGCGACGCACCAACCGTGCGACCGAGGCGCTCGTCCGAAGACTGCGCCACCCCCTGCGGCGCGCCACCTACGAGACGTTCGAGGCGCTGGCCGACATCGACCTCGAGATCCCCTGGGGCGAGGCTGTCGGAATCATCGGCCGCAACGGCGCCGGCAAGAGCACTCTGCTGAAGATCCTCACCCGGATCACCGCCCCCAGCTCGGGGCGCGTCGAGCTGGGCGGACGGGTCGGCAGCCTGCTGGAGGTCGGCACCGGGTTCCACCCCGAGCTCACGGGCCGCGAGAACGTCTACCTCAACGGCACTCTGCTCGGCATGCGGCGCCGGGAGATCCAGCGCCGGTTCGACGAGATCGTCGACTTCTCCGGGGTCGAGAAGTTCCTCGACACGCCGGTCAAGCGGTACTCCTCGGGGATGTACGTCCGGTTGGCCTTCTCCGTCGCCGCCCACCTCGAGACCGAGATCCTCGCCATCGACGAGGTCCTCGCCGTCGGTGACGCGGAGTTTCAGGCCAAGTCGCTCGCCAAGATGCGGCAGGCGGCTCAGTCGGGTCGCACCGTCCTCTACGTCAGCCACCAGGCGCAGACGGTCTCCGCCCTGTGCAGCTCGGCCCTCTTCCTCGACCGTGGTCGCATGACGTTCCAAGGCGGCGTGGAGGACGCCCTCGCGGAGTATCGACGGACGTTCACGAGCTTCCAGATCGCTCAGCAGGACCCCGAACGGCGCGCAGGGACCGGCGAGCTGCGATTCACCGAGACTCAGATCGCCGAGGAGATGATGGAGCCGACGGCGGACAAGACGATCGAGTTTGCGGTGAACGCCAATCCCGAAGTCGTCGGCCAGTACTTCGTCTCGTGCCACATCAACGACGCGGACGGCAACGTCGTCGTGCAGTGCGACTCCCGTCTGGTGGGCATGTGGCTGGACCCGGCCTCGCCTCAGCGAGGCGCGCTGACCATCAAGGACCTCTGGCTCAAGCCCGGCCGCTACACGTACGACATGTACGTCTGCAAGGCCGGGGTGCTCGACGCCTGGGAAGGCGCGGGGGCGTTCGAGATCCTGCCCAAGGCTCCGTACGCGGAGGTCACCTCCGACGAGGCGCTCAGCCACGGCATGGTCCTGGCTGACTTCGAGTACGAGAAGTGGTGATCCCATGACGACCGTCATCACCCCCCCGGGACGTCTGAACCTCCCCGCCTGGCGGGAGCTGTGGGAGTCTCGCGAGGTCCTCTACCGGTTCGGCATGCGCGACATCATCCTGCGCTACCGCCAGACGGTCATCGGCGTGGCCTGGGTGGTCCTGCAGCCGCTCGCCGCTGCCGGCATCTTCTCCATCGTGTTCGGCCAGGTGGCCAACCTGTCGAGCGGGGACGTGCCCTACTTCGTCTTCAGCTTCGCCGGCATGCTCGTGTGGAACCTGTTCAACGGGATCGTCACGCGCGCCGCGCCGTCGCTGGTGGCCAACCAGTCGCTGGTGGCCAAGGTCTTCTTCCCACGCATGCTCGTCCCGCTGTCCTCCGTGCTCGCCGTCATGCTGGACTTCCTCGTCGCCTCGTCGCTGCTCGTGGTGCTGCTGATCGTGTACGGCGTCCCGGTGGGCTGGCCGCTGCTGTCCCTGCCGGTGTGGGTCGCGGTGGCAGTCCTGCTGGGTTCCGGCATCGGGCTCGCCGCCTCCGCCGTGACCGTCACGTACCGCGACGTCAACTATGCGCTCCCGTGGGTCATGCAGATCCTGCTCTACGCCACCCCGGTGGCGTACTCCCTGGAGAACGTGCCCGACGACCTGCTCTGGCTGTTCAACCTCAACCCACTGACCTGGCTCCTGGAGTGCTTCCGCTGGGCGACGCTGGGCACGCCGATGCCCCCCGCCTGGCAGCTCTGTAGCGTCATCGCGGCCGCCGGGCTAGTCTTCCTCGGTGGGACCCTGGTGTTCCAGAAGATGGAACGCGGCTTTGCGGACGTGATCTGACGTGGCCCTGCCACACGTCCACGTGATCACCCCGGGGGACCACTACTCCCCCCGGACCGGCAGCGCGATCCCGACCGTGGTGCACGGCCTGGCCACAGCAGCGGCCTCGCGAGGCCGGATCACCCGGGTCTCGGTCGCCCGTGGAACCTATCCCGACCGCTACGACAGCGCGGAAGCGGTCGAGTACGCCGAAGCTCCCGCCGGACGGCACGACCGCCAGATCGACGCCGTGACGGGCCGGCTCGGGCTGGGGCGACAACGGACCCGACGGCGCTACGCCGCCGCCGTCACGGACCAGGACTCCTGGCCTCCATCGGTCGTGTTCGCGCACAACGCCCCCCAGCTCGTCGGCGCCATCGACCGCTCGCGTCACACACCCGTGCTCTACGCCCACAACGAGCTGCTGCGAACCTACTCCCGTCGCGAGGCGGGGCGGACGCTGGAGAACGCCGAACGGATCGTCTGCGTCAGCGAGTTCCTCGCGGACCGCACCCGCGACAGGCTCCCCGTCTCCCTGCGCGAACGCGTGGTCGTGGTCCGCAACGGGGTGGACACGGAGCTCTTCCGCCCGGCGCCCGACAAGCCGGAGCGTGAGCGCGTCGAAGTCGTCTTCGTCGGCCGAGTCCTGCGGGCCAAGGGACCGGACGTCCTCATCGAAGCGGTACGCCTTGTCGACGACCCGCGGCTCCAGGTCACCGTGGTCGGCGCCGCCGGCTTCAGCCCGACGGCGCCACTCACCCCCTATGAGCGCGATCTGCGGCGACGCGCATCGGGCCTCGGCGAGCGCGTCACCTGGCGGCCGTTCCTGCCCCGGGCGGAGGTCGCGGCAGTTCTGCGCGAAGCGGACGTCGCCGTCGTTCCCTCGCGATGGCCGGACCCGTGCCCGCTCACCGTCCTCGAGGGCCTGGCGTCCGGGCTCGCCACCGTCGCGTCTCGGGTCGGCGGCATCGCCGAGATCTCGTCCGACGGGTCGTTGCTCGTCGCGCCGGACGATCCTGCCGCTCTCGCGGCGGAGCTGCGCCGACTCGTCGACGACCCGTATCTCCGCACGGACCTCGGCCGCCGTGCGAGGGCCTCGGTGCGGGACTGGTCCCTCGCACTCGACGAGCTCGTCGACCGGCTCGAGGGCGGTGGTCGGATAGCAGGGTGAGATGTCAGCGCGCCATCGGCGCGATGGTCACGGACCGCTACGACGACAGTCCGCGGTCGACGCGAATGAGGTGAATCCGTACGTGTCTTCTCCTGCCGCACCTCCCGGCGCTCCGGCACTGGTCAGCGTGGTCGTCGCGACCAATCGGGGTGGCCCGTTCCTGAGGGAGGCGCTCGACTCGGTAGCCGCCCAGACGTATCCCCGGATCGAGGTCGTCCTGGTCGACGACGGCTCCGAGGACCCTGAGGCGATCCTCCGGATCGCCTCGGCATGCGGCGGGATCCACGTCGTGCACCAGCTGGCGGGCGGGGTGTCCGTGGCCCGCAACGTCGGGGTGTCGCACACCCGCGGCGAGCTGCTGGTCTTCCTCGACGACGACGATCGGTGGCACCCTGAGCGCATCGAGCGGCAGGTCGCGGCGATGGCGGACGACGAGACGGTCGCGAGCTACTGCGGGATGCGGACCGTCGACGAGGACGGTAGCGAGCTGGTCCCGGCCGATCAGCACCAGGTCCGCGACGTGCACGAGGTGCTCCGCCGGACCATGGGCATCATCCTGCCGAACCTCATGACGCGCCGGGAGACGTTCATCCGGATCGGTGGATTCCACCCGGCGTTCCGACGCGCCCAGGACCTGGACCTCGTGATCCGGCTCGCCCTCGAGGGGCCGTTCCGCTTCGTCGACGCCACACTGGTCGACTATCGCCGGCATGCCGACAACAACACCCGCCGGTACCGCGAGCTGTGCCGCAGCATCGACCACGTCGTGTCGCTGCACGCGTGGGCCGCCCGCGAACGGGGACGGGAAGACCTCGCCGCGGACTACCGCGCGAGCCTCGCGCGCAACCGCCGGTATGCGGCCTGGCGAGCCACGGCGTCCGCTCGGGACGGCCTCCGCGACGGCCACCCGGTGCGCGCTCTCGGGGACCTGTGGTGGCTCGCCCGGTTCGCGCCCGGCGCACCGGTCGACTGGACCCGCGAGCGGTGGCGTCGTGCCCGGTCACAGGCGCCCGGCAGAGAGGCGGAGGGACAGCGCCCGCGCGGCGCGGTCGTGCCCGGCTCCGGGGAGCAGGTGGCACGATGACTTCGATCGGGATCGGCTTGCTCGGAGCGTTCGGCATCGGCAACCGCGGCAACGACGTCACGCTCGACGCGTTCGTGGACGGACTGGAAGGGGCGCTCGCCGAGGTACGGGCCGACGCCGGCGAGCCCCCGGTCCACGCCGTCGCTGTCGTCCCGGCGCCCGAGTCGGTGGCACGGCCCGGGATCGAGACGGTGGCTTGGACGCGGCCGCGCACCAGCCGGTCTCGGGCGGCCCGTCTACGCGCCAGGTTCGCCGACCTGGCCTGGGCCTGGCGGGTGGTCGGCGACCTCGATGCCGTCGTCCTCGCCGGAGGCGGCCTCCTCGAGGTGACGCGCCTCCGGGCCGCGACGACGGCCTGGACCGTGACGACGTACACGTGGTGCGCACGTCTGCGCCGCCGTCCCGTGATCTTCTGGTCCATCGGTGCGGACGACCTACCGCGCGGTCCCGCACGGCTGCTGGTGCGTGCGGCTCTTCGGGGCGCTACGACCATCACGGTGCGCGACGCGCACTCCGTGCGCGCCGTCGAGGCTCTCGGTGCGCCGACACCGTCCGAGGTGCTCGACGTGGTTCTGTCGCTGCCCGTGCGCGACCGCACGCCCGACGGCGGTGCCCGCCCGTCCGTCGCCGTGGGGGTCTTCAACGCACGCGGCGCGACAGCGGCGGACGGCAGCGCGCTCGACGCGGACCGCTACGAGTCCGAGCTCGTCCGGACCGTCTGCGGACTCGTCGGGGGCGGCCGAGACGTCGTCCTGTTCGGCGGAGCCGCGATCGACGCCGACGTCATCGAAACGATCGTCACTCGCTGCCAGGTCGAGCTCGGGCACCAGGCATCGCACCTGCGCACCGCTGCCTATGACGACTACGACACGATGCGGGACACCGTGGCGACGACCGACCTCGCCGTGGTCTCCCGCTATCACGGCACCGTCGCCGCCCTGACCTCCGGCATCCCCACCGTCAGCCTCGGCTACGGCCCGAAGAACCGCGACCTCATGGCGCGGTTCGGGCAGGTTCGGTACTGCGCCGACCTGCCCGTCGCCCGCGCGCAAGACGTCCACGAGTTGGTCGACCAGCTCGAGAGCCGGGCGACCACGGAGGCCGCCGCCATCCGGGAGGTCGCCGAGACGTTGCGAGAACGCGCACTTGCCGAGTTCCGCGAGCTGGCCGGGTTGCTGCCAGCCGCCGGGCGCCCGGTGGATCGGATCCGGTCATGAGGAGCACCACCCCTGCCGTCACCGTCGGCATGCCGGTCTACAACGCGAGCCGGTACCTGGAGCAGAGTCTGGCCGCGCTGCGCGACCAGGAGCTCGAGAACATCGAGGTGGTCGTGGCGGACAACGGCTCGACCGACGGCACCCGAGACATCGCCGCCGCGTTCGCCGCTGCGGACGACCGCTTCCGGCTCGTCACTGGCGAGCGCAACATCGGGATGCCGCGCAACTACAACCGGGTCCTGGGTGCCGCGCGCTCCGACCTGTTCATGTGGAACGCCTCCGACGACCGGGTGCGCCCCGGGCACCTGCGCGCCTGTGTCGAGGCCCTGGGCCGTCACCCGAGAGCTGACGTTGCCTTCTCCAAAGTCGTCTACATCGACGCCGACAGCCAGGTCAGCGGCCGCATGGACGACGACGAGCTCGACTTCCTCACGCCGGGACCGGCCGAGCGCGCCCGGACGTTCCTCACCCGCGACGTCTACCAGGCGATCGGGTACGGGGCCGTGATGCGCACCGGGTTCATCCGGGGCATCGGCGGCATGCCGGTCTACTTCAGCAGCGACGTGGCCCTGGGGATCCGGATGGCTCTGCGGTCACGGTGGGTCCAGGTCGACGAACAGCTCTACGAGGCCCGTCGGCACGAGGCACAGAGCAACAAGCTGCGCACCGCCGACATCGCGGACCAGTCCCGCATCATCGATCCCGACCACCCACGACGCTATGGACTCCCCGAGTGGTACCTCACGTACCGCATGGCCGTGGAGGCCCTCGGCGCTCCCGTCCCCGTCCCCGAGCGTTTCCGAGCGTTGGGCGCGGTGGCCTCCGGCTGGACAATCCCGAACTGGCGCCTCTTGCCGTTCGACGTCAAGCGAAACCTTGTCCGGCTGACGAAGGGTCGCTACGTCGGCACCCATGAGGTCCACGTCTGACGGTCCCGGGAGCCGGCCCCAACCGTCGAAACGGCGCCCCGACAGACCTTGTCAGGCCGACGCCGTCAGGTCCAGCACGACCTTGCGGGCGACGAAGGCCTCGGCGTACCGCGACCGGCACTCGACGCCGCGCAGGCGCATGAGCCCGAGGAAGGTCTCGTGATCCCACCAGTCCCGGTCGCGCTGGGACGGGTAGACCTCGTCGAGCAGCTCGACCTTGCGGTGGGCGTTCGCGGTGCCGACCGGCACGTAGTGGGTGGCGCGTCCCAGGTCGCCGTCCCACTTGGGGATCTCGTACTCCAGGACGAGCACGTCGCGCCAGACCTGGGTGACCGTCTCTGCCAGGAGCGCGTGGTCCTGGTGCAGGTCTTCTCGGCGGGGGCAGAGGACCAGGTCGGGGAGAGCCACGTCCTCGCGGACGCCGACCAGGCCCTCCTTGAGCTCCGCCCAGCGGGCCGGGAGGCTGCCGTCGTCGAGGCCCAGGAAGTGGATGTCCGCACCGGGGAAGAACTTTCCGGCTGCGACACGCGCCTCGTCGCGGCGGCCGGGCGTCCCCGAAGCCACCACGACCGTCACCGTGACGTCGGGACGCGAGGCGAGCTCGAGCAGGGTCCCTCCGCAGCCGATCTCGACGTCGTCGGGATGCGCGCCCAGGGCAAGGACCGACAGCGGGCCGGCGGCTACCGGTGTCAGCCCGATCATGCGCCGACCTCCTCGGGATGGCGTCGGCTCCAGATCTCCCACGGTGCCTCGCCGCGCTGGTGGAGCGACTCCAGGGTGGCCCTCTCCTTGAGCGTGTCCATCGGCGCCCAGAAGCCGTCGTGCCGCCAGGCGAGGAAACGGCCGTCGGCGGCGGCCCGGGGCAACGCGTCCCCGACGAGGTCCTCGCCCCGGCCGAGGTAGTCGAAGATGCCCTGCGTCAGGACGAAGTAGCCGCCGTTGATCCGCAGGTCCAGGTCCGTGGCAGACCGCACCCCGACCACCCGGTCGTCTGCGAGCGCGACGGTGTGGAACGAGTCGGGCGGGCAGACGGCCACCAGCGTGCCGACGGCTCCGTCCGCACGGACCTGTTCGACCATGCGGTCGAGCGGAACGTCCGTGAGGACGTCCCCGTAGTTGGCGAAGAACAGCTCGTCGTCGCCGAGGTGCTCGCGGACCCGCCGGAGCCGCTCGCCGATGGGCGTCTCGAGTCCCGTGTCGACGAACGTGATAGTCCAGTCCGCGATATCGGTGCCGAGCAGCTCGACCGACCGTCCTCCGTCGTGCAGGACGAAGTCGTTGGAGTGGGTCTCCTGATAGTTCAGGAAGTAGTCCTTGATGGCTCGGGCGCCGAAACCGAGGCAGAGGATGAACTCCTTGTGCCCGTAGGCGGCGTAGTAGCGCATCATGTGCCACAGGACCGGCCGGTCCCCGACGGTGAACATGGGCTTGGGCACCGGGTCCTCGGAGGCTCGGATGCGCATCCCCAGCCCACCGCAGAACAGGACGACCTTCATCGCGCTCCCTCTCGTCGTTCGACGGCGGCCCTCGCCGCCGGGTCCTTCTCGATGGGGTACGGATCGAGCACCACCCATCGACCGCCACGCTCCTCCACCTCCGGGCAGGTCTGGCGGACCTCGTCCAACAGCTCGGGGACGAACAGGACGACGCGGTCCGGCTGGAGCTCCGGGAGGGCCTCGGGGGCCACCACCGGTACGCGGCCGACCGGCAGGCACCGGCCCTGCTTGCCGGGCGCGGCATCGGCGACGGCGAGCAGCTCCCGGGTGCCCGTGCCGGACATCGTCAGTATCACCGGGGTCCGGGAAGCGGCGGAGTAGCCGGCGACCCGTAGGCCCACGGCGTCGCAGCGGGCGAGGTAGTCGCCCAGAGCGGCCGCGGCGCGGCCGGCGATGTCGCCGAGCGACCGCAGCGCCGCTGCGTCCAGCACACCGAGAGCGCGTTCCTGCCGTTCCAGCTGCGCGGCCGAACCGGCCGCACCACGAGATCCACGGTCCGACCCCGGCCTGGCGAGCACGAGCACCCCCGTCCCGCCCTGCAGCTCCGTCTCCCAGGCGCCGACCGGCACGAGGCCCGAGCGGTCCGCCATCGCGAGGAGCACCGGTGCGCTGAAGTAGCCGTAGTGTCCCGGCCGCAACGTGTGCCAGGACCCGGTCCGGAGGTCTCCTGCCAGGGAGTGGTACTGGACCACCAGGACAGATCCTGTCCCAAGACCACGTACCCGACGGTCCCACGCTGCCGCGACGTCAGCATCGTGCATGAGCCCGAACACGTCCAGCACGACGTCGGCGGGCTCGCCGTCGTCCTCCGACCAGGGGCTCGCGCCGGCGGCACGGAGCATCGGTCCCCAGTCCCCGCCGTGGGGGCTCGGAAACTGACGATACGTCGAGCCGGGCCTCAGCAGGCCCTCGGAGGCGAGTCTCGCCACGACCCGTCGTCCCTGCGCCACCATCGCCGAGGGTTCGACGCCGGGTTCTTCCACCGGCGGCCGACCGTCCTCCTCGAGCTGCGCGAGTCCGCACGTGGCGCAGAGGATCATGCGCAGCGGCTCCGTCGGGTCCGGGAGTGCATCGCCGGGACGGGGCAGCAGACCGGCGGGGGGCTGGTCGCCCAGGTCCAGCACGACGTCGCCGGCAGAGCCGCCGCACCAGCGACAGTGCCAGGCCGGGGCAGGAGGCCGCGTCACGTCACGTTCCGGGTTCGAAGATCTCGAGCCGGGGCAGCGCGACCACGAGCCTCGCCCCCCAGTCGGCCACGTCCGTGAGCTGAGCCGAGATCTCGCGGCGCAGGTTCCAGGGCATCACCACGACGTAGTCGGGCCTGGCCTCGTACAACGCCTCGACGGGGTAGATCGGGATGTGTGTTCCCGGCAGGAACATGCCGTGCTTGTGGGGGCTGCGGTCCACGGCGAACTCGATCAGGTCGGAACGGATGCCGCAGTGGTTCAACAGCGTGTTGCCCTTGCCCGGGGCACCATAGGCGACCACGCGCTTGCCCTCGCGGGAAGCTCGGACGAGAAACTCGACGACATCGTTGCGCACCCTCGCGACCTGGGTCGCGAATCCCCGATGACCGGCGAGCGTGTCGAGCCCTGCCGCAGCCTCGTCGGAGAGGACCGCCGCGACCGCTGGGCTCGGTCCGGGTGCGTTCTCCGTCGGAACCGACCACGTGCGCAAGGACCCCCCATGAGACTCCATCTCCTCGACGTCGACGACGGTCAGCCCGGCCGCGGCGAGCACACGCTGCGTGGTCAGCAGGGACAGGTAGGAGTAGTGCTCGTGGTAGATCGTGTCGTACTCGTTGCCCTCGATGAGGCGGAGCAGGTGCGGGATCTCGATGCTCACCCGACCGTCGTCGGCGACGATCTCGCGTAGACCTCGAGCGAAGTCGACGATGTCCGGCACGTGCGCGAACACGTTGTTGGCGACGACGAGGTCGGCACGTCCGTGCTCGGCAGCCACGCGCCGCCCGGTGTCCTCACCCAGGAACTCCACGACGGTCGGCACGCCTCGCTCGACGGCCACGCGCGCCACGTTCGCGGCAGGTTCCACGCCGAGGCATCGAATCCCTCGCTCCACCACGTGTTGCAGGAGATACCCGTCGTTGCTCGCGATCTCGACGACGAACGAGTCGTCGCCGAGACCCAGCCGGCTCGCGGCGTCGTCCACGAACTTGCGCGCGTGCGCGACCCAGGAGTCGGAGTAGGAGGAGAAGTACGCGTAGTCGCTGAAGATCTCGTCCGCCGTGAGGTAGGCGGGCAGCTGGACGAGCAAGCACTCGGCGCAGACCCGGACGTGCAGCGGGTAGAAGGTCTCGCCGTGGTCAAGCTGGTCGGACCGCAAATAGCTCTCACACGGCGGCGACATCCCGAGGTCGACGAACGTGCGGGTCAGCTCCGCCCCGCAGAGCCGGCACGACGGGGCGCTCACGCCGCCACCCGGGTCCGCAACGTCGTCAGGTCGAGCCGGCCGGCGTCCGCGAGCGCCTGCACCGCCCGCAGGCGGACGTACCGCGGGCCCTCGAAGTCCTCGAGAGTCAGCCCGCGCTCCCCGGCGTGGGTCCAGATCTCCTGGATGCCGTCCGGAACGGTCCAGCGTGGCCGGAACGCCGGCAGGAGCTCGCCGATCTTGGCGAAGTCGACCTGGTAGTCGCGGGTGTCGGGTCCGGCCCCGTCGGCGAACGTCACGGGTGCTCCGGTGATCTCGCTGACCTGCTCGGCGATGGTGCGGATCTGCACGACGTCCTCGTCGCGGCCGACGTTGAACGCCTCGTCGTGCACCACCTCGCGTGGTGCCTCCAGGGCTGCGAGGAAAGCGTGCGCGATGTCGTCGGCGTGCACGAGCGGCCGCCACGGGCTGCCGTCGGACTGCAGCCGGACCTCGCCGCGGGTGAACGCGGTGCCGGTGAGGTTGTTGACGACGATGTCCGCCCGCAGCCGGGGGGAGGATCCGTAGGCCGTGGCGTTGCGCAGGTAGGTCGGGGAGAACGCGTCGTCGGCGAGCGCGGAGATGCCCTGCTCGGCCATGACCTTCGACTCCCCGTACGGGGTGACAGGGTTGAAAGCGCCGTCCTCGGCCACCTTGCCGTCCCCGGCCGCCCCGTAGAGCGAGCACGAGGAGGAGAACAGGAACCGCTCGACGCCGGCCGCCTTGGCCCTCTGCGCCATATGGATCGCGCCGCGCGCGTTGACGTCGTAGGTGGCCTCCGGGTGCAGGTGCCCGATCGGGTCGTTCGAGATCGCCGCAAGGTGCACGACGGCGTCGAACCCGGCGAGGTCCGCGGCGACGACGTCGCGGACGTCCCCGGTGCGCTGCTCGTACCCGCCGGGCTGCGGGCCGAAGTCGCAGCCGTCGTACCACCCGGCGTCGAGTCCGACGACGTCATGGCCCGCGGCCTGCAGGACGGGGACGAGCACCGCACCGAGGTAGCCCCGGTCGCCGTCGACGAGTACGCGCATGACACCTCTTCGATCCGTCGGGCCGCGGCCCGCACCGCTCGCGGCGTACCGCACGCACGGCCACCGCCTCTCGTCGTCGAACCTACTGCCGCCGTCGTCGGCACGACAGGCGCAGGGCGGGTGGAATGCCGGGTGAAAGTCGCCCCACCGGCTCGGTTCCGGGCCTCGACCGGTGGAGGATTGCGGCATGAAGGTCCTGCGTATCTCCCACAGCGCGGTCGTCGCGTCATGGCGGGCGCGCGAGGAGGCGCTGCGTGCCACCGGGGCGACCGTCCGGCTGCTGTGCGCTCGCACCTGGGACGTGGGCGGCACGCCCGTCGGCCTCGCGGCGCGGCCCGGCGAGGACGTGGTCGGTGCCCGGACGATCGGCCGCCACCCCGCCCTGTTCCTCTACGCCCCCCGGCCGCTCTGGCGCGCGCTGGGCGAGGGCTGGGACGTGCTCGACCTGCACGAGGAACCCTTCGCCCTCGCAACGGCGGAGGTACTCGCCCTGCGCGCGCTGCGCCGTCTGACCGGCCGCACCGTGCCGCCGTACGTGCTCTACTCCGCGCAGAACATCCCCAAGCGGTACCCGTGGCCGTTCCGGTGGTTCGAGGCCCGCGCGCTGCGCGGTGCCTCCGGGGTCTCGGTCTGCAACGAGGGTGCGCGGCACGTGCTGCGCGGCAAGGGCGCGCGGTGCCGGATCGAGACGGTGCCGCTGGGCGTGGACACCGGCGTCTTCCACCCGGGCACCTCCGGGGCCGGACGGCGGCCCGACGGCGGGTTCCACGCCGTCGTCGCCGGGCGCCTCGAGCCGCACAAGGGCGTCGACGTCGCGGTCCGCGCCGTGCTCGACGACGACACCCTGACCCTGATGATCGCCGGCGCCGGGTCGGCGGAGGCCGAGCTGCGTGCACTCGCCACACCGGCCGGCGAGCGGATCCGGTTCGTCGGTCCCCTTCCCGCGGAAGACCTGGCCGCGCTGTACCGCGAGGCGGACGCCCTCGTCGTCCCCTCGCGCGCCACCCCGTCGTGGGTGGAGCAGTTCGGCCGCGTCGCGGTCGAGGCGATGGCCTGCGGCACGCCCGTGGTGGCGGCTGCGACCGGCGCGCTCCCCGACGTCGTCGGCGGTGCCGGCCTGCTCGTGCCGCCGGACGACCCGGCGGCGCTGCGGGCCGCCTTGCACCGCGTGCGGGACGAGCCGGGCCTGGCCGGGCGGCTACGCGTCACCGGGCTCGCCCGGGCGCGCGACTGCACCTGGCAGGCCGTGGCGGACCGGTACCGCGAGCTGTACGCCGCAGCGCTGTCGCAGCCCGGTGCGCCCGCCGCCCGCGGGCCGGGCCGGCCGGCGCCCGAGGAACGTCCCGCGCGGGAACCCGCCGAGGTGGTCCTGGTGGCCTACGGGGCCCCGGAGCTGGTGCAGGCGGCACTCGAGCCGCTGGCCGGCAAGCACCCGGTGACCGTGGTCGACAACTCCTCCCTGCCCGCGGTCCGCGACATCGCCGAGCGGCTCGGAGCGCGCTACCTCGACCCGGGTCGTAACCTCGGCTTCGCTGCCGGGGTCAACGTCGCCCTGGCCGACAGGCAGGCGCCGGACACCGACGTCCTGCTGCTCAACCCGGACGCGGTGGTCAGCCCGGAGACGGTCGCCGCGCTGGCCGGCGTCCTGCGCGCAGAGCCCGACGTGGCGAGCGTCGGCCCCGTCCAGACCGACGGCGAGGGCGCCGCCGCACGGGTCTCCTGGCCGTTCCCCTCCCCGGTCAGGTCGTGGGCGGAGGCGCTCGGCCTGGCGCGACTCGTCGGCCCCGGTCGGCACGGGACGTTCGTCATCGGGTCCGTCCTGCTGCTGTCCCGCGACGCGCTCGCCGAGGTCGGCGGCCTCGACGAGCGGTTCTTCCTCTACGCCGAGGAGACCGACTGGGCCTACCGGGCCGCCCGCGCCGGGTGGCGGCACGTCGTGGCCGAGGAGGCCACGGCCCTGCACCTGGGCGGGGCGACCAGCACCGACCCCACCCTGCGCGAGTCGATCTTCCACACCTCGCAGGAGCGGTACTTCCGCAAGCACTTCGGCCCGCTCGGGTGGACGACGGCGCGGCTCGCCCAGGTGGCCGGGTCGGCGGCCCGCGCCCTGGTCCTGCGCGACGGACGGGGCGCCGCGGCCCGACGACGGCTGCGGCTCTACCTGCGCGGCCCCGCCACGACGTCGGACCGGGTGCGGACCCGGCAGGACGAGGGCGCATGAGGCGGACCGGGCGGGCCGCCGCGTGGTTCCTCGTCGCGCTCGGGCTCGCGGGAGTCCTGATCGTGCTCGGCGCCGCGTCGATCATCAACCGCGAGTATGCCGGGATCGCCGCGCTCGCCGTGCTCGTCTGCGGGCTCCTGCTGCACGACCCCCTGAGCGTCCCGGTGGTCGCGATGCCAGCCGTGGTCGTCGTCGAGCGGTTCGGCTCCGGGGGCGTCGACCTGACGATCTCCGACATCGTGCTGTTCGGCGCGTTCTGGATCGCCCTGGTCTTCGCGCCGCGGCCGTTCTCCCGGCCGATGCGCGCGATGCTCTGGCTGAACGCGCTGTACCAGGTCGCCACGCTGTTCACCGTGGTCGCCAACCCCTACCAGGCGAACACCGTCGAGTGGTTCCACGCCTGGCTGCTGATCAGCGGCGCCCTCGTGGTCGGCTGGGCGGTCGGGCGCAGCGGTCGCGCACGCCTCGGGATGGCGCTCTTCATGGGCGCCTGCGGGGTGCTCGCCGTCGCCACGGTGGTCACCTGGGGCAGACAGGTCGCTGCCGGGGACCTGGGCCCGGTCTATCCCACGTGGCCGTTCAACATGCACAAGAACTTTGCCGGCGACGTGATCTCGTTCGCCGCGGTGGTGGCCTACGCCCGACCGGCCTGGCTGGGCTGGCCGAAACGCTGGGCGCTCCCGCTGTTCTGGCTCTGCACGCTCGCGGTCGTCGCATCCCAGTCCCGGCAGGCGATGATCGGCCTGGCTGTGGCCCTTGTCATCCTCGTGCTCCGGCCGGAACCCGGCCGACGGCGTTCCAAGCTCATCCTGCTCGCCGTCGCGATCGCCGCCGTGTACGTCCTGACCCTCGTGAGCGATCAGCTGGAGTCCGACAACCAGCACAACTCCGCCTACCAACGGCTCACCTGGTACGAGCAGGCGCTGTCCGTCTGGAATCAGAATCCGGCGTTCGGGGTCGGCTTGCGGTGGTGGACGGCGGATCGTGCCGACTACGCCTTCCAGCCGCCCAACGCCGAGCTGGAGGTCCTCACGTCAGCCGGCACCGTGGGCCTCGTCGGGTTCCTGGTGATGTTCGCCGGGATGATCGTGGTCCTGTGGCGGGTCGACCGCCGCTACGGGTCCCTCGCGCTGGCGCTCGTCGTCTCGCGCCTCGTGCAGGCGCAGTTCGACCTGTTCTGGGTGGCGATCCAGACCTCGATCCCGTTCCTCGTCGCCGGAGTCTGCCTCGGCGTGCAAGCCCTCCACGCCGCGCAGCAGACGCCCACGCCGAGCCTCGAGAGCGTCCTGCGTCCAGACCCGGCGGTCCGGTGATGAGGATCCTGCACGCCATGGCCTCCGACGGCTTCGCCGGGGTCGAACGGCACGTGGCCCGGCTGGCCCGCGCCCAGCACGACGCCGGCCACACCGTCCACGTGCTGGGCGGGGCGCCCGGCCCCATGCTCGCCGAGCTGCGCCCCACCGGTTCGGGGCCGACGTACTCCCCCGCGACGACGACGGGGGCGCTCGTCCGTGCCCTGGTCCAGCACCGGCAGCTCGCCGACGTGCTGCACGTCCACATGACCGCCGCGGAGGTGGCGGCGACCGTGGCGTTCGCCGGACGCCCGCGGACCGCGATCCCCGTCGTCGTCAGCACCCGGCACTTCGCCCGCCGCCGCGGCCACGGGCTCACCGGCCCCCTGGTGACCCGCGTCGCCCGGCACCGGGTGGACCGGCAGCTCGCCGTCTCCCGCCACGTCGCCGCGCACGTGGACGGCGAGGCGACCGTGGTGCTGCCGGGCATCGACGACCGACCCGACCCTCCGCCGTCGGCCGCCCGCGACCGCACCGTGCTGGTGGCCCAGCGCCTGCAGCCCGAGAAGCGGACCGACCTCGCGCTGGAGGCGTTCGTCGCCTCGGGCGTGGCCGCGGCGGGATGGCGCCTCGACGTGGCCGGGGACGGCGCGTCGAGCGACGGGCTCGAGCGGCACGCGGCACGGCTCGGCCTGGAGCCCGGCACCCACGTCCGGTTCCTCGGCGCCCGCACCGACGTCGTCGACCTCATGCAGACCGCCGGGATCCTGCTGGCCCCGTGCCCGGTCGAGGGGCTCGGGCTGAGCGTCCTCGAGGCGATGGCCTCCCGGTTGCCGGTCGTCGCGTTCCCCGCCGGCGGGCACCTGGAGCTGCTCGACGGGGTGGCAGCCGTCTGCCTGCCCCCGTCCGGCGACGTCGCCGGGATGGCGCGGTCCCTGGCGGCGCTCGCGTCCGACGACGCGCTGCGGGACACCGTCGCCGACGCCGCGCTCGCCCGGCAACGGCAGCACTGCACGCCGGCCGCCCAGGTCGCGCGGACCACCGCCGTCTACGAGCAGGCGCTGCGGCACGCCCCGCTGACGGAGGTGCTCCCGTGACGTCCGGCCTCGTCGTGGTCTCCCTCGAACCCTGGGACGACGTCTGGCGCCGCAACCAGTACCTGGTGGCGGGGCTGCTGCGCGCCGACCCGGGGTTGCGCGTGCTGTTCGTCGAGCCGCCGTCCGACCCGCTGCACGATCTGCGCCACTCCCGCCAGCCCCGGTGGTCGCGCGGGACCCGCCCGGCCGCTCCGATCGACGGGGTGGCCCCTGGCCGGGTGCTCACCCTGCGCCCCACGAAGGCCCTCCCCCGGCGGGTCGACCCGGGCGGGGACCGCCGCCGGGCCACCGCGATCGTGCGCGCGGCACGCCGCCTGGGTCTCGAGTCCCCGACGCTGTGGATCAACGACCTCGTCGGCGTGGACCTGCTGGACCTCACCGACTGGCCCGCGCTCTACGACGTCACCGACGACTGGCTCGCCGCCGATCGTTCCCCGGCCGAGCACGACAGGCTCGTCGCGGCGGAGGCGCGCGTGCTGTCCGAGGCCGCCGTCGTGACCGTCTGCTCGCCGGCGCTCGCCCGGGCGAAGGGCGCGGACCGCCCGGTCACGCTGGTCTCGAACGGGGTCGACGTCGCCCGGTACGCGCGGCCGGTCGCGCGGCCCGCGGACCTCCCGGCCGGACCGTGCGCGGTGTACCTGGGGACGCTGCACGGCGACCGCCTCGACGTCGCCCTGTGCCGTCGCACGGCGGAGCACCTGGGTTCCGGCGCCACCCTGGTGCTGGTCGGGCCCTCCGCCCTGGCGGAAGACGACGAGGCGGTGCTGCGCCGGTCGGGAGTCGTGCTCCTCGGCGCCCGCCCGCACCGCGCTGTGCCCGCCTACCTGCAGCACGCCGACGCGCTGGTGGTACCGCACGTCGTCGACGCCTTCACCGACAGCCTCGACCCGATCAAGCTGTACGAGTACCGGGCCGTCGGGCGACCCGTCGTCTCGACACCCGTCGCCGGCTTCCGCGACAGCGACGACCCCCGCGTGACGTCGGTGGACGCCGCCGGGTTCCCGGCCGCGGTGGCCGCGGCGGTGCGGCGTCCGCTACCGGCCCGACCCGTGCCCGGGGACCTGCCGACCTGGTCGGCCCAGGCCGAGGCGATGGCTGCCGCACTCGCTACGGCGCGGGACAGCAGGGCGTCCTACTCCTCGGCCGACGGCGATACTTCCCGGAACGGGCGCCAGGCCGGCTTCGGCTGACCCGGCGCATGGCGCCGCGCGGCGCCCGGCTTCCGCGGGTCCGGCGGCACCGCGCCGGCCGGCGGGATCGTCACCGGCAGGGCAGGTTCGGACCGGTTCGGCGACGGCTCGGCCGCGGACGCCGCCGAGGCGACCGAGACCGCCGAGGCCGACGACGAGGCGCTCCGGCCGTCGGCGCCGACCCGACCGGGCGGGTCGGCGGGCGCTGCCGGACCGTCGTCGGCCGAGACCACGGCCCGCTGCTCCTCGTCGCCGTACACCGAGGCGTACTGGGTGCGGCGGTCGCCGCGGACCCCGGAGAGAGCGAGCCCAGAGATCGGGACGTCGTTGATCCGTAGCCGCTGGACGGCCTCCGCGAGGACGACCCGGTCCGTCCGCCCCGCCGAGGCCAGGATGACCACGCCGTCGGAGTAGCTGCCCAGGATCGTCGCATCGGCTGCCGCCAGGACCGGAGGAGCATCGACCACGACGACGTCAGCGCGCTGACGCAACGCTGCGACCAGCTCCTGCACCTCGGTGGTGGCGAGGTAGTCGGCCGGGTCCATGCCCGTGTCCGGGACCGGCTGCAGCTCCAGGTTCGGGACCGTCGTCGGGCGCAGCTCGTGCGCCGGCCCCGTCCAGCCCGCGGGAGCGGGCAGCCACTCGTCGAGCTGGGGCTGGCGCATGTCGGCCGAGAACGCGATGGTGCGCTGCCCGCTCAACGCCCACGACGCCGCGAGGTTCGCCGCGATGAAGGACCGCGGTGCCGCGGGGTCGGCCGCGGTGACCACGACCACACTGTGGTGGTCGGCGCCCAGCGACACGCGCGAGGCCGTGCGCAGCTCGCGGATCGACTCCGTGAACGGCGAGGCGGCCCGAGCCGTGATCGGCAGCTGCCGGATCGCCCCGGCGTGCTTGGCCGCCGCCTTGACCCCGTACAGCTCCGCGAGGACGTTGACCTCGCTGACCTCGACGGCCTCCTCCGCGGACCGCACGTGGAAGTCCAGGCCGCGGCGGGCAAAGGCCAGCCCGACACCCGCGACCAGACCCAGCAGCACCGCCAGCCCGAGGATGCTCGAGCGGGGCAGCCCGAGCGCCACGGCGGTGCCCGCCTCGGTGAGCATCGTGCCCGGTTCGCTGATCGACTCCAGCGTGCTGCGTTGTGCCGAGATGGCCTGGTACTGGGCGACGATGGACTCCTGCTCGGCCGTGGCCAGCGGGTCGTCCTCGTCCTGCCGGAGCTCCTTCTGCACGTCCTCGAGCTGGGAGCGCAGGGCGTCGCGTCGTTCGTCGAGAGCGGCGACCTGGTCGTCGATCAACGTCGGGAGATAGCCGATGTAGGCCGTCGCGAAGGCATCGGCGAGGTCCTGCGCCGCCTGCGGCGACCCGGCCTCAGCGGTCACCGACACGGTGCGCAGGTCCTGGTTGTAGACGGCCCCGACCGCCGGGGCCAAGGCCTCCGGGGGCCCGTCGAACCCGAGCTCGTCGGCCGCGGCCTGGGCGACCGGATCGGACGTGACGATCTGCGGATCGACGTCGCTCAGGGGCGGTATCGCGGTGTTCTCGCCCGTGACCGAGTCGACGCCGTTGATCTGGACGACGGCCGTGGACTCGTAGACGGGCTGCAGCCGGTCCAGGTAGACGTACGCCCCGCCCACCACGAGGAGGACGGCCACCAGGACGTAGTACTTGCCGGCCCAGACCACCTGCAGGAATTCTCGGACGGTCACCCGCGGTCACCTCCCACTCGTCGACGCCCCCGACGGACGAGCGCGCTGCGTCGTCGTCCCCACGGCCGCGCGCAACCGGTCCGCGAACCTCTCCTGCGAGAAGGATCTCACGTGCCGCCGCAGCGCGTCCGGTGACCATGACGCCCGCAGCGCCTCGTCCGTCGCGGCCGCGAACTGCTCCGGCGCGTTGGCCGCGACGTGCCGCCCGGTCACTCCGTCGACGACGGTGTCGAGATAACCGCCGGCCCCCAGCACCACTGCGGGGCGCCCGAACGCTGCCGCCTCCAGCGGCGAGAGCCCGAAGTCCTCGTACGACGCGGCCAGCAGCAGGGCACAGTGCCGGTACAGCCATCGCAGCTCGGCGTCGTCGACCCGCCCGGTGAACGTCACCGCGGCATCGCCCGCCATCCGCTCGAGCCGGGCCCGGTCCGGCCCCTCGCCCACGACGACGAGGCGGGGACCGCCGACGAGCCGCGCGGCGCGGACCAGCACGTCGACGTTCTTGTACGGCAGCAGGCGGGCGACGCACAGCAGGAAACCCGGTTCCAGGCCGTCCACCGGACGTTCCTCCCCCGCCGGCATCATCGCGGGGGGCGGGGGCACGACCTCAGCCTCGATGCCGTACACCGCGCGGACGGCGTCGCGGGTCACGCTCGAGTTGGCCAGGTAGAGGTCGGCGCGGGCCGCGGCGTCGGCGTCCCAGCGCCGCAGCCGAGGTGTGAGCACGTCCAAGGCCGCGCGGGCCAGACCGGCGCGTGCCCGTTCCGGCATGCTTCGTCCGTCCTGCCCCGACAGGTAGCGGGCACGCTGGTAGAGCCAGCGTGCCGGGGCGTGGCAGTAGACGACGGTGCGCCCCGCGCCCCGGTACCCGTGCGCCCACCCGGTCGAGCTGGCCAGGAGGACGTCCGCCTCGACCACCTGGGCGTCGATCGCGCCGGCGAGCCAGGGCAGCGCGAGCCGGTGGTGCCGTCGCAGCACACCCCAGCGATTCAGCCGGGAGGTGCGCAGATCGACGTCGGCGAACTCCGGGAAGGTGCCGTCCGGGTCGTAGAGCGTGGTGAGCACCGGAGCACAAGGGAAGGCCCGAGTCATCGCGAGGGCGACCCGTTCGGCGCCGCCACGCTGTGTGGCGTAGTCGTGGGCGAGCACGACGTCGGTCATCCGGTGCTCCTCGGCGCAGGGTCGAACGTCCCGTCAGGCTACGTCGCCGTCAGCGCCCGGAGGAGACCTCGGCACCGTTGTCACCCGGGTGAAGATCGGCGCCCCGGCACCGTGCGCCGCTCAGCCGCGCTGGTGGTACTTCCCCTGCGCGGCCAGCAACCCCTCGGTGACCACCGTCTCGACCGCGTCCGCGGCGTCGTCGACGAGGATCGGCAGGTCCTTGCGCTCCGTGGCCGAGAAGTCGCGCAGTACGTGGTCCGCGGTGTCCATGCGACCCGGCGGGCGCCCGACCCCGACGCGCACGCGGACGTACTCCCGCGTGCCGAGCGCCTTGGAGATGTCGCGCAGGCCGTTGTGCCCGCCCTCGCCACCGCTCGCCTTGAGCTTGAGCGTGTCGAACGGGATGTCCACCTCGTCGTGGACCGCGAGCACGTGGTCTGCGTCGATCCCGTAGTACTGCGCCAGCGCCGAGACGGGCCCGCCGGAGGTGTTCATGTAGGTGCTGGGCTTGGCCAGGATCACGCGCGGCCCGGGCGCCCCGCCGGGCAGCGTCCCCAGCCGGGTCTCGGCGACCACGGCCTGTGCCCGCGGGTGCTTCGCGAACCGGCTGCCGGTGCGCTCGGCCAGCAGGTCGAGCACCATCTGCCCCACGTTGTGCCGGTTGCCGGCGTACTTCGGTCCGGGGTTGCCGAGCCCGATCACGAGCCACGGACTGTCGGTCATCCCACCTGCCCCTTCATGTTGTGGGCGCGAAATCTGGCCCGGAAGATCCTTTTTATCCTGATATGGCACACAGATTTTGCGCCCACAACGTCGGAGCCTAGTTGCACGACGCAGAACGCCCGACGGCGGCGCGTGGCCGCCGTCGGGCGTTCGGGTGCTTGCTACCTCGTCACGCGAGGGTCACTCGGCGGAGGCGTCGCTCGCGGGCGAGGCGGACTCGGCCGACTCTTCGTCCGCGGACTCCTCGCCGCGCGGCTCGGAGATCGCGACGACGGCGTACGAGGCGTCCGTGAGGAGCTCGACGCCTTCCGGCAGCTCGATGTCGCCGGCGAGGATGTGGTCGCCCGGCTCGCGGCCCTCGATGGAGACCTCGATGGAGTCCGGGATGTTCGTGGCGTCGGCCTCGACGGACAGCGTCTGCTCCTCGACGAAGTGGATGGAGCCCGGCGCGGACTCGCCCACGACGTAGACGGTGACGTCCACGGCGATCTTCTCGCCCTTGGTCACGAGGAGGAGGTCGATGTGCTCGATCTCCACGCGGACCGGGTGACGCTGGACGTCCTTGACGACCGCGAGGTGCTGCTCGCCGTCCACGTCGAGACCGATGAGCGCGTTCGTCTGGCGGACGGCGAGCATGGTCTCGTGACCCGGCAGGTTGATGTGCAGCGGGTCGGCGCCGTGCCCGTAGAGGACGGCGGGAATCTTGCCGGCACGGCGGGCACGACGGGCGGCCCCCTTGCCGAACTCGGTGCGGGCCTCGGCGGCGAGCTTGATCTCGGCCATGTGGATCACTCCTGCTTAAGGTCTGTGCGTGCCGACGACCAGAGGGAGCCGTCGGCTGTCCGCGAAGGGGAACCGGCGCGGACGGGCGGCTGCGTCGGCGTGGGACACGTGACGGACGCGATCGTGGGCGCCGCACGGTCGGCGCGGTGCGCGCCCTACCGGCAGCCGCCCAGTCGATCACGGAAATCCGACGGATCCAGCTCTGCGGGCGATTCTTGCGAAAAGCCGGCGCCCGTCAGACGTCCCTCGCCGAGGCAACCTGGTTACTGTACCTGGCGCGACGGCGCGGAGGGAAGTCGGGTCCGGCCGCAGCCCTGTCGGCCTCGTCTCAGCTGTTGCCGTCGAACAACGAGGTGACCGAGCCGTCGTCGAACACCTCACGGATGGCCCGGGCGAGGAGCGGCGCGATCGAGAGCACCGTCAGGCGGTCGAACCGCTTGTCGGCGGAGATCGGCAAGGTGTCGGTGACCACGACCTCCGAGACGCCGCACTCGCTGAGCCGCTGGCCGGCGGGGTCCGAGAGCACGCCGTGCGTCGCCGCGACCAGCACGGACTTCGCGCCGGCGTCCATGACGACCTTGACCGCCTCGGCGATGGTGCCGCCAGTGTCGATGAGGTCGTCGACCAGCACGCACTCACGCCCCTCGACGTCACCGACGACCCGGTTGGCGACCGCCTGGTTCGGCCGGGTGACGTCACGGGTCTTGTGCACGAACGCGAGCGGGCTACCGCCCAGCTTCTCGGCCCACTGCTCCGCGACGCGGATGCGGCCGGCGTCCGGGGAGACCACCGTCACGTTCGAGGTGTCGACCCGGGTGCGCACGTACTCGGTGAGCACCGGCATCGCCCACAGGTGGTCGACCGGCCCGTTGAAGAAGCCCTGGATCTGCGCCGTGTGCAGGTCGACGCTCATGATGCGGTCCGCGCCCGCGGTCCGCAGCAGGTCGGCGACCAGACGCGCCGAGATCGGCTCGCGGCCCCGGGACTTCTTGTCCTGGCGGGCGTAGCCGTAGAACGGCGTCACCGCGGTCACCGTGCGGGCCGACGCCCGCTTGGCGGCGTCCACCATGAGCAGGTGCTCCATCAGCCACTGGTTGACGGGGGCGGTGTGGCTCTGCAGCAGGAAGATGTCCGCACCACGGACCGACTCACCGAACCGCACGTACGTCTCGCTGTTCGCGAAGTCGTACGCCGAGAGCGGCAGCAGGCCGATGCCCAGCTCCTCGGCGACGGCGTCGGCGAGCTCAGGGTGCGCCCTGCCGGCCGCGAGGACCAGGTTGCGCGCTCCGGTACCGGGGATCGAGGTGTTCATCAGGGAGGTTCTTCCTTCGTACGGGGTCACGGTGGGCGAGCGATCAGGCGGACTCGGAGGACTCCGGTGACCCGGCGTCGTCGTCAGGCACCACCGGGACGGCCCCGGTGAGGGCGTTGTGCTCGGCCAGCTCGCGCTGCGCCTGGCTGCCGAGGGCGCCGGGCCTCTCGCCGGCCCCGTTGGCCCGCGCGGCGGCGTCGGCGGCCGCCGTCCCGGGACGGCGGCGCTCGACCCAGCCGTCGACGTTCGTCTGCTGCGAGCGGCTCACGCCGAGGGCT
This sequence comes from Isoptericola maris, assembly GCF_048065335.1. NCBI lineage: Bacteria > Bacillati > Actinomycetota > Actinomycetes > Micrococcales > Promicromonosporaceae > Isoptericola > Isoptericola maris. The sequence goes on from NZ_JBLUNY010000006.1 coordinate 133,697, forward strand.
CCCGCGGGCACGTCGCGCGTGATGATGCTGCCCGCACCGGTGTAGGCGCCGTCGCCCACCGTCACCGGCGCGACGAACATGTTGTCGGCCCCCGTCCGGGCGTGCGAGCCGATGACGGTGCGGTGCTTGTGGACGCCGTCGTAGTTGACGGTCACCGAGGCCGCACCGATGTTGCTCTGCTCCCCGATCGTGGCGTCGCCGACGTACGACAGGTGCGGCACCTTCGAGCCCGCACCGATCTGGGAGTTCTTCGTCTCGACAAAGGTCCCGATCTTGCCCCGCTCACCGAGGACCGTGCCGGGGCGCAGGTACGCGAACGGCCCCACGCCGGCCCCGGCGCCGATCACGGCGAGCGAGCCGTGGGTCCGCACGACGGTGGCGTCCGGGCCGACCTCGACGTCGGTCAGCGTGGTGTCCGGCCCGATGGTGGCGCCGGCCTCGACGCGCGTCGCCCCGTGCAGCTGCGTGCCGGGCAGGAGGGTGACGTCCTGGGCGAGCTCGACGTCCGCGTCCACCCACGTGGTGCCCGGGTCGACGACGGTCACGCCGGCGCGCATCCAGTCGGTCAGGATGCGCCGGTTGAGCTCGGCACCGAGCGTCGCCAGGGCGAGGCGGTCGTTGACACCCTCGACGAGCATCGGGTCGTCGCTGAGCAGGGCGCGCACGGCCCCGCCCTCGGCCCGGGCCGAGGCGATGACGTCGGTGAGGTAGACCTCGCCCTGCGCGTTGTCGGAGCCCAGCCCGCCGAGGCCACGGCGCAGCACCGCGGCGTCGAAGACGTAGACCGACGAGTTGATCTCGCGGATCTCGCGCTGCTCGGGCGTCGCATCGGCGTGCTCGACGATCGCGACGACGTCGCCGGTGCCCTGCTCGCGCACGATGCGGCCGTATCCGGTGGCGTCCTCGAGCTCGGTCGTCAGGATCGTCACGGCGTTGCCGTCGGCGTGGTGGGCGGTGAGCAGCTCACCGAGCGCGGCGCCGTCGAGCAGCGGGATGTCCCCGGCCAGGACGACCACCGAGCCCTCGAGGCCGTCCCCGAGCGGGTGCTCCGCGCCGTCGTGCACCTCGGCGGCGGTCGCGAGGTCTGCGGCCACGGCGGCGTGGGCGCGCGCGTCGAGCGCGTCCAGCGCGCACTGCACGGCCCGGCCGGTCCCGGGGATCTCGTCCTGGTCGACCACGAGGGCGGACTCGTCGAGCTCGAGCGCCGCGGCGGCGACCCGCTCGCGCTCGTGGCGCACCACGACGGCCACGTGCACGGGGTCGAGCTCGCGAGCCGCGGTCATCGCGTGCCCGAGCATGGAGCGGCCGCCGAGGGCGTGCAGCACCTTGGGGGTCGCGGACCGCATGCGTGTCCCTTGCCCGGCGGCGAGGACGACGACGGCGGCCGGTCGCGGCATGCCGTTCGACGCTCGCGTCGGGCCGTGGGCTGCGTGCTGGTCGCCGTGAGGGTCCGTGGAAACCACCGGTACTCCGTCTCTGTCGGGTGTCGCGAGAGCTCCGCCCCCAGGATTCGAACCTGGACCAAGGGCACCAAAAACCCGTGTGCTGCCGATTACACCAAGGCGGATCGGTGCGCCACGGCGGCCCGGGGTCCTCCCCGCAGCACGCGGTACTGCCCACCTGCTGCGCACCGCCGTCACGCGTCCGGGGCCCAGTCTGCCAGGTCGCCGGGAGTGGCTCGCGCACATCCGGGCGAACCGGACGTGAGCGCCACGTGGCGCGGACCACATGGTGGCCCGCGCGGACCAGGCATGATGGACCCATGCCTGCCGACTCTCGCGCGTCCAAGCGTGCCCCGCGTGCCCGGATGACCGCGAGCCAGCGCCGGGAGCAGCTGCTCGCGGTGAGTCGCGGCCTGTTCGCCGCCAAGGGGTTCGAGGGGACCAGCGTCGAGGAGATCGCCGCCACGGCGGAGGTGTCCAAGCCGGTGGTGTACGAGCACTTCGGCGGCAAGGAGGGCATCTACGCCGTCATCGTCGACCGGGAGGTGCAGAGCCTGACGTCGGCGCTGACGGGCGCGTTGGCCGAGGGCGGGCACCCCAAGCTCATGGTGGAACGCACCGCGCTGGCCCTGCTCGGCTACATCGAGGCGTCCGAGGACGGGTTTCGCATCCTGGTGCGGGACTCCCCCGTGGCGCAGGCGACCGGCACCTTCTCGTCGCTGATCGGCGACGTCGCCGCGCAGGTCGAGCACATCCTCGCCGACCAGTTCAAGGGCAACGGGCTGGACCCGAAGATCGCGCCGCTCTACGCGCAGATGCTCGTCGGGATGGTGGCGCTCACCGGTCAGTACTGGCTGGACGCCCGGCGTCCGAAGAAGGCCGACGTGGCCGCCCACCTGGTCAACCTGGCCTGGAACGGCCTGGCGGGCATGGAGCGCAAGCCGGGTCTCATCAACAGCTGACCCCCTCCTCTTCGCCGCTGTGGGTGCACGACGCGCCGCCTGACTCATGCCTCAACCGGCGTGTCGTGCACCCACAAGCACGCGGGGCGAGGGGTTGTCCACAGATGCGGGGTGGGCCCTCCCGCCGCGCCGGGCGCCCGGGCACCGTGTGCCCATGCCTCCCCCACCGCTCGACCCGCGCATCCCTCTCGACCGACCGTTCCGGGTGTCCGACGCCGTCCGGCACGGCGTCCCCCGTCACCGGCTCCGCTCGTCCCGGTTGGCGACCCCCTTCCGCGGCGTCCGCTCCGCCGCGCTGCCGGAGAGCCTGGCCGACACCTGCCGCGCGCTCGCCGAGCGCCTCGGTCCCGACGTGGCGTTCTCGCACACGACGGCGCTCGACCTGCTCGGCGTCGAACGCCCCTGGACGCTGGAGCACGACGACGCCATCCACGTAGTCACCGGCAGGCAGCAGGACCGGCCGCGGTACGACGGCGTGGTCGCGCACCGCTCGCGGCAGTCGTTCCTGGAGGTCGTCGAGCACGACGGGCTGCTCGTCACGACGGCGGCCCAGACGTTCGTGCACGTCGGCGTCGGGCTGCGGCGACCCGACGACGCCGTCGTCCTCGGGGACGCGATGATGCGCCGCCAGCACTCGCTCACCACTGTCGCGGGGCTGACGGACCTGGCCGAGCGCACGCGCAAGGTCAAGGGCATCACCCAGGTGCGTGAGCAGATCTCGCGCATGCGGCCGGGCACCGATTCCAGCCCGGAGACCGTGACGCGCCTGGGACTGGTCGCCGGTGGTCTGCCGTGCCCGCGGGTGAACGAGGTCGTCACCGACCCGGAGGGCCGGTACGTCAAGCGCGTCGACCTCGTCTATCCCGCCGAGCGGATCGCCATCGAGTACGACGGCGACCAGCACCGCACCGACCGGGCTCAGTGGCGTGAGGACGTCCGCGCCCGACGGCGTCTGGAGGAGCTCGGCTGGATCGTCATCGTCGTCGTCGGCGACGACCTGCGCGACCTGCGACCCGTCGTCGCGCGCGTCCGTGCGGCCCTGCGTCGCCACTGACCCCGCCCCCCCTGATCGTTGTGGGTGCACGACGCGCCGTCAGACGGAGTCCCGTAGCCGCGTGTCGTGCACCCACAGCGATCAGGGGGCGCGTCAAGAGTCTTGACGTCGAGAGACCCGCGATACGCTCGTCGCATGGACAGCACGCGCACCGGGGACGAGGTCGACCGCATCGTCGCGGCCTGGCGCCGTGAACGACCCGACCTCGACGTCGAGCCGCTCAGCGTCTTCTCCCGGATCAGCCGGCTGGCCCGCCATCTCGACCGTGCCCGGCGCGGCGCGTTCGCCCGCCACGAGCTCGAGACCTGGGAGTTCGACGTGCTCTCCGCGCTGCGTCGGGCCGGCGACCCCTACCGGCTCTCCCCCGGCACGCTGGTGGCCCAGACCCTCGTGACCAGCGGCACCATGACCAACCGCATCGACCGGCTCGAGCGCCGGGGCCTGGTCGAGCGACACCGCTCCCCGGACGACCGCCGTGGCGTGCTCGTCCAGCTCACCTCGTCCGGTCGCCTCCGCGTGGACGCCGCGATGAGCGACCTGCTCGACGTCGAGACCCGCGTCCTCGACGCCCTGCCCGCCACGGAACGCCCCCGCCTCGCCGACCTGCTGCGCACCCTCGGTGCGCAGTTCGATGCTTAGCCCGTCCGACGGCGGCACCCGCCCTGGCGGCGTGCTCACCACCAGCGCCGGCTGGGGCGCGCTCGGCGCGCTGCTGCTCGTGGCGCTCAACCTGCGCGCCCCCATCACGTCGCTCCCGCCCGTGGTCGACCAGGTCGCCGCAGGGCTCGGCCTGTCCTCCGGTGGAGCCGGCCTCCTGACGTCGGTGCCGGTGCTCTGCTTCGCCCTGTTCACGCCGACGGCGGCGGTACTGGTCGGTCGGCTCGGTCCCGAGCGCACCATCCTGCTCGCCCTGGTCGGCGTGCTGGGCGGGACGCTGCTGCGGTCCACCGGGTCGGTCCCCACCGCGCTCGCCGGGACCGCCGTGCTCGGTCTCGGCATCACGCTCGGCAACGTCGCCGTGCCGGTGGTCATCGCCCGCGACTTCCAACGGCGCGCAGCCGCCGTCACCGGCGCCTACACCGCCACGATGAACGTCGGCTCCACCTTCACCACCATGCTCACCGTGCCCCTGGCGGTCGTGTTCGGCTGGCAGTGGGCGCTGGCCGGGTGGGGACTCCTCGCCGTGGCAGCCCTGGTCGTGTGGCTGCCCACGGGCCGGGCGCTCGCCGTGCGCCACACCGGGGTGCCGCCGTCGGCCGCTGCGCCACCCACCGCCGGGGCGCTCGGTGCGCAACGGCGGCTCGTGGTGCTGCTGGCGCTCGCGTTCGCCGGGCAGGCCTCCGGGTACTACGCGATGACGGCGTGGCTGCCCGCGATCCTGGCCGACCGGCTCGGGATCGACGCCGCGGCCGCAGGCGGGGCGGCGGCGCCGTTCCAGCTCGCGGCCGTGGCCGGCGCGTTCCTCGTGCCGCTCGGGATGGCGGGGCGGCTCTCGGCGCGGAAGGTCGCCACCGGGCTGTCGGTCATGTGGCTGTCGCTGCCCGTCGGGCTGCTGCTCGCACCGCACGCCTGGTGGCTGTGGGTGTGCCTCGCGGGCGCAGCCCAGGGCGGCAACTTCACGGTGATCTTCACGCTGATCGCCCAGCGCTCGCCGTCCGTGGCGACCGCCCGCCGGGCCTCCGCCGTCGTGCAGACCGCCGGGTACGCGTGCGCGGCGACGGCCCCGACGGTCCTCGGCGCGGTCCACGAGGCGACGGACGGCTGGACCGTACCGCTGCTCGTGGCGACCGGGCTGCTGACACTCATGGCGGTGACCCTGTGGCTCGCCTCGGGCCGGCCGCGTGGCGACGCGTTGCGGGTGCACGACACGCCGTCTGGCTGAGCCGCCAGACGGCGTGTCGTGCACCCACACCGCCGGGGGCGGGGGCGGGGGGCGGGGTCCACAGGCGTCACAAGGCGAGCTCGGCGGCCTCCAGCCACTCGATCTCGACCTCGTCCTTCTCGGCGAGCAGCTCGCGCAGCCGCGCGTCGAGCCGCGCGACACCCTCGTAGTCCGTCGGGTCGGCGGCCATCTTGTCGTGGAGCTGCTTCTCCTCCTCGACCAGCTTGGTCAGCCGGCGCTCCAGCCGCTGCACCGCCTTCTTCGCCGCCCGCTGGTCCGCGGGCGACGCCGTGGGCCCGGCAGCACCCGTGCCCGACGACGGCACCTCACCGCCGCGCGGCAGGCCGGAGCCCGCCGGACCCGCGGCCGCAGCACGACGCAGCTCCAGGTACTGCTCCACTCCCCCGGGCAGGTCCCGCAGGGTCCCGTCACCGAGCAGCGCCCACTGCCGGTCGCACACCCGCTCCAGCAGGTACCGGTCGTGGGAGACCACGATGAGCGTGCCGGGCCAGCCGTCGAGCAGGTCCTCCACCGCGGCGAGGGTGTCCGTGTCGAGGTCGTTGGTGGGCTCGTCCAGCAGCAGCACGTTGGGCTCGGAGACCAGCAGCCGCAGGAGCTGCAGCCGACGGCGCTCACCCCCGGACAGGTCCCGTACCGGCGTGTGCGCGCGTTCGCGAGTGAACCCGAGCCGTTCGGTGAGCTGGCCCGCCGTCATCTCCTTGCCGTCCACGACCACGGTGCGCTTCTCGGCGTCGACCACCTGCACGGCCGTCCGGTCGCCGACCTCGTCGAGCTCCGTCACCTCCTGGGTGAGCTCCGCGACCTCGACCGTCTTGCCGCGGCGCACGCGTCCGTCGTCGGGCTCCCGTCGCCCCGCCAGGAGCGCGAGCACCGTCGTCTTGCCGGCACCGTTGACCCCCACGAGTCCGTAGCGGTCGCCGGGCCCGAGCCGCCACGTGACGCCGTCCAGCAGGGTGCGCTGCCCGCCGTCCGGCCGAGGGACGGAGACGGTGACGTCCTCGAGGTCGAGCACGTCCTTGCCCAGCCGCTTGGTGGCCATCTGGGTGAGCTCGAGCGTGTCGCGCGGCGGCGGCTCGTCGTCGATGAGCGCGGCCGCGGCGTCGAGGCGGAACTTCGGCTTGGACGTCCTCGCGGGCGCCCCGCGCTTGAGCCACGCGAGCTCCTTGCGCAGCAGATTGTTGCGCTTCTCGGCCGCGGCGGCCGCCTGCCGCGACCGCTCGGCGCGGGCCAGGATGTAGGCGGCGTACCCGCCCTCGTAGCCGTCGACGGCGCCGGTCCCGTCGCCTCGGACCTCCCACATGCGCGAGCAGACGGCGTCGAGGAACCAGCGGTCGTGCGTGACCACGACGAGCGCGCCCGTCGCGCCGGCACGGCCGTACCGGTCGCGCAGGTGCTCGGCCAGCCAGGCCACGCCCTCCACGTCGAGGTGGTTGGTGGGCTCGTCGAGCAGCATCACGTCCGGGTCGGTCACCAGCAGCGCCGCCAGCGCCGCCCGACGGCGTTGCCCGCCGGAGAGGGTCGACACCGGCTGGTCGAGGTCGAGGTCCGCCAGGAGCCCGGAGTGCACGGCGCGGATGCGGGCGTCGGACGCCCACTCGTGCGTCGCATCGTCGCCGTGCACCAGGTCGAGCACCGTGGCTCCGGGCCGGGCCTCGTCGCGCTGGTCCAGCATGCCTAGCCGGGAGCCGCCCACCCGGGTGACCCGTCCGCCGTCGGGCGTCGCGGTCCCCGCGAGGAGGCGCAGCAGGGTGGACTTGCCGGCACCGTTGGGTCCGACGACGCCGATCCGGTCGCCGTCGTCGAGGCCGAGCGAGACGCCGTCGAGCAGGGTGCGGGTGCCGATGGTCAGAGAGATGCCGTCCGCACCGAGAAGATGAGCCACCCCAGAAGGGTAGTCACCTCCCAGCGCGCAGCGAGACGTCGAGCTCCGTCATGAGCCGGGCCACCCGGCTCCGTCCGGCCGGTGCCGGCGGGTACCGGCGGAGCACGTCCACGACGACCGGCGTGGCACGGTCCCGCGCCTGGGCGAGGGACCGCTCGACAGCGCCCAGGTCGGCGCCGGCCCGGATCTCGGCGATGCGCACGGCGTTCGCCGCGGCACGCAGGACGTGACCCACCTGGTGCGCCTTGGCGATCGGGTGCAGGTACGCCGCCGCGGCGGCATCCCCGGCCGCCTGCGCTGCCAGTCGGGACGCTTCCGTCGGGGCTGCCGCAGCGGCGCGGTGGGCGTCCATCGCGGCCGTGCGCTGCCACCGGCTGCGCGGTGCACCGTCGACGAACGCCCGCGCGGACTCGAGCGCGGCGCGCGGCCGGCCGTCGTCAGGCCGCTCCTGCTCGAAGACGCCGAGGACGTCGCCTGCGGACGTCGCGGCGTAGCGCGCCACCGCACGCAGCTCGTCGCCGGTCAGCTCGAAGTCGCCGGAGGCACCAGACATGCGTCGATGGTGCCACTGCTGGACGGCAGCCCGCCTGACCGGCAGCGATAGAGTGCCGCTCATCACCGCGCCACGTACGGAGGACCACGCATGGCCCAGTTCGACCTGCCCCTGCCCGAGCTCGAGCAGTACGCTCCGCAGCTCGACGAGCCGGCCGACTTCGACGAGTTCTGGGCCGGCACCGTCGCCGAGGCGCGTGGGCACGGCGAGGACGTGCGGGTCGAGCGCGTCGACACCGGGCTCTCGGAGATCACGGTCGACGACGTCACGTTCCCGGGCTTCGGCGGCCACCCCGTCAAGGCGTGGCTGGTGCGCCCCGCACGGGTGGACGGGCCGCTGCCCGCCGTCGTCGAGTACCTCGGGTACGGAGGGGGCCGCGGACTGCCGCACGAGCAGCTCGGGCTGGCAGCGGCGGGCTTCGCGCACCTGATCATGGACACGCGAGGGCAGGGCTCGGGCTGGGGTTCCGGCGGTGACACCCCGGACCCGGTGGGCCACGCACCGGCCTCGCCCGGCTTCCTGACCCGCGGGATCCTCGACCCCGCGGAGCACTACTACCGCCGGGTCTTCACCGACGGTGTCCGAGCGGTCGACGCCGTCCGGCAGCTCGACGGCATCGACCCGGCGCGCGTCGCGGTCGCGGGGACGAGCCAGGGTGGCGGTATCGCGATCGCTGTCGCGGGCCTGCTGCCCGACGTGGTCGCCGCCGCACCGAACGTGCCGTTCCTCAGCCACTTCCGGCGAGCTGTACAGATCACGGATGCTTTTCCGTACGGCGAGATCACCCAGTACCTGTCGGTGCACCGTGAGCACGAGGACGCCGTCTGGCGCACGCTGTCCTACCTCGACGGGGTCTCGTTCGCGCGGCGCGCGCAGGCGGCCGGGCTGTACTCCGTCGCCCTGATGGATGCCATCTGCCCGCCGTCGACCGTGTACGCGTCGTACAACGCCTGGGGCGGTTCGGACAAGAGCATCGACGTCTATCCGTACAACGGGCACGAGGGCGGCCAGCACTACCGGTTCGCCCCGACCCTGGCCTGGTTGCGCAAGCACGTCGGCGAGGTGTGACGCCGTCCTACCTCGACGGGCGCCGTACTACCCCGGCGAGACCGGTACCACCTCGTCAGAGGACGCGGGCGCCCGCGGCCGGGCCGGTGGTGCACCAGACGGCGTCGGCCGCCCCCTCGGCGGTCCACGTCGCGGCGATCGCCAGGGCGTGCTGACGCGAGCGCGCCAACGCGGCGACCGTCGGCCCCGACCCGGAGACCATCGCCCCGAGCGCGCCACCATTCTGCGCGATCTCCAGCGTGCGCTCCAGCTCGGGGCGGAGGTCGAGCGCGGCCGGTTCGAGGTCGTTCTGCAGCGCCTGGCCCAGCGCTGTCGGGTCGCCGGCGCGCAGGGCCTGCATCAGACCGTTGTCGTCGGCCGAGCTGACGTCGGAGCCCGCGCCTCCGCCGAGCTCGTCGAACCGCCGGTACACCGCCGGGGTCGACAACCCCTCGTCGCGGGTGGCGAACGCCCAGTGGAACTCCCCACGGGCCATCGCCGGGGTCAGCAGGTGCCCACGGCCCGTCCCGACGGCGGTGTGCCCGAGGAGCGCGAACGGCACGTCCGACCCCAGCGTCGCCGCGATGCTCTGGAGCTCGTGCCGCGGCAGGGCGGTGCCCCACAGCGCGTCGCAGGCGAGCAGCGTCGCGGCAGCGTCGGCCGAGCCGCCGGCCATCCCTCCGGCCACCGGCACGCCCTTGGCGATGTGCAGCGCCACGCTCGGGTCGAGCCCCACGTGCCGGGCGATCGCCTCGACGGCCTGCCAGGCCAGGTTGCCGGAGTCCAGCGGCACCCGGTCGGCCTGCGGCCCCTCGACGGTCAGCGAGATGCCCGTGCCCTCGGGCACCTCGGTGGCGGTGATCTCCTCGTACAGGGTGACCGCCTGGAACACCGTCACGAGCGGGTGGTAGCCGTCGTCGGCCACGGGCCCGACGCGCAGCGTCAGGTTGATCTTCCCCGGGGCACGCACGCGGACGGACGGCGCGGGGGCGGCAGCGAGGTGGCTCACGCGTCCACCGTGCCAGCACCGGCGTCCAGGCGCTCGGCGATGCGGGCGAAGTCCGAGACCGCCAGGCGCTCACCGCGCAGCGAAGGGTCGACGCCGGCGGCGCGCAGCTCCTCCTCGGCGGCGGCCCCGGAGCCGAACAGGCCCGACAGCGCGGCCCGCAGGGTCTTGCGGCGCTGGGCGAACGCAGCGTCGACCACGCGGAACACCTGCTGGCGCGTGGCAGTCGTCGACGGCGGCTCGTGCCGCTCGAACGCGACGAGCGCCGAGTCCACGTTGGGCACGGGCCAGAACACGTTGCGCCCGATGGTCAGCGACCGGCGGGCGGACCCGTACCAGGCGGCCTTGGCGGACGGTACACCGTAGGTCCGCGACCCGGGTGGGGCGGCGAGGCGGTCTGCGACCTCGGCCTGCACCATGACGAGCACCGAGCGCAGCGAGTCGAAACGCTCGAGGAACGTCAGCAGCACCGGCACGGCCACGTTGTACGGCAGGTTCGCCACGAGGGCTGACGGCGGTTCGCCGGGCAGCTCGGTGACGTCCATCGCGTCCGCGGTCACCACCTCGAGGTCGGCGCCGGGCAGGTGGCGCTCGACGGTCTCGGCGACCTGCCCGGCCAGGACGGGGTCGATCTCGACCGCCACCACCGACGCGCCGGCCTCCAGCAGCCCCAAAGTCAGCGACCCCAGGCCGGGGCCGATCTCCACGACCCGGTCGCCTGGCTGCACCCCGGCCGCACGGACGATCTTGCGCACCGTGCCGCCGTCGTGCACGAAGTTCTGCCCGAGCGTCTTGGTGGGCCGGACGCCGAGGCGCCCTGCCAGCTCGCGGATCTCCGCAGGGCCGAGCAGGGCGCCGGGGGTGTCAGTCATGGGGCTGAGTATCGCCCGACCGGACCTCTCAGTACCAGTTGTTGGCCTGCGAGTGGCCCCAGGCGCCGCACGGGGAGCCGTAGCGGCCGGCGATGTAGTCCAGGCCCCAGGAGATCTGGGTGGCCGGGTTGGACTGCCAGTCGGAGCCGGCGGTGGCCATCTTGCTGCCCGGCAGGGACTGCGGGATGCCGTAGGCGCCCGAGGAGGGGTTGGCGGCCGTGTGCGACCAGCCGGACTCCTTGGTCCACAGGTTCTCCAGGCAGGTCCACTCGCCGCCGCTCCAACCGCGGGCCGCGGCCATCTGCTGACCGATCTCCCGGTTGGATCCCGAGTAGCTGCCGGTTGCGGACGTGGACGCCCCGCCGGACGAACCGGAGGAGGAGCCGGACGACGAGGTCGCCGGCTCGGGCTCAGGCTCCGGCCGCTCCTTGGTGCCCTCGACGAGCACCTCGGTGGTCGGTTCGGCAGTCACCAGGGAGGTGACCTTCTCGTTCGAGACCTCTTCGCCGTCGATCGTGGTGATCTCCCGCACGACGGTGCGCGAGCCGGGCTCGCCCTTCTTCTTGACCTTGGGGTCGAGGTCCTCGAACCGGTCGGAGCTCTTCTTCGTCTTCGTGTCGAAGTCGATCTCCTTGACCTGGGTGACGCGCTCGACCTCGACACGCTGGACGACGACGGCGACCTGCGGCACGTCGGCGCCCTCGGGCAGGCTCTCGGCCGTCACCCCGGCGTCGCCCGCGGTGTGCAGGGTGACGACGTCGTCCTCGTCCACCGCGACCTCGGCGTCGTCGAGGACGTCGTCGAGCTCGTCGGTGCCGTCGGCGACGGCCACGGTGTCGTCGTGCACCACGGCGACCTGGTCGCCGTCGTGCACCTGCAGCGGCAGCTCGGCGCGGTCCTCGGACCGCGACGCGACGAGCGCGATGTCCTCGCCGCGCTGCGCGAGCAGGTTGAGCGCCTCGTGGGCGTCCGCCGCGGTCACCCAGGCGGTGCTCTCCTTGCCGTCGATCTCGACGTCGAGCTCCTTGCCGCTACGCACGACGATCTCGTCGTCGGTGGACAGCGCGGTGCCCCCGGCGGGGGCGACGAGGTCGCGGTCACCGACGGCGACGCCCTCGTCGGCCAGCAGCCCGTCCACGTCACCGGCGAAGGTGCTCACGGTCCGGGTCTCGCCGTCGACGTCGAGCGTGACGGTCTTGTGGGCCTGTGACACGGCGACGGCCGAGCCGACGCCGAGGACGAGGGTGCCGGCGGTGGCGCCGGCGATCAGCGTCCGACGACGGCGCGCGTGGCGCGTGCGGACGGCGCGGGTCTCGGCGGTGGTGGGCCGAGGCTCGTGGTTCTCCGGTGCGGAGGTCATAGAACTCCTGAGGGGGTACGTGGTGGGGGTCGGCTCTCGAAAGCTGGGCGGCGGTCTACACGACTGGCACGCCTCGGGGAGCGCGAACGACACCCGACCGTAACTGATTCGTTATAGAGCGCAAGACGACGTGGGTCACACCTGGCGGTCCCGGGCCTCAGGGCTTCTCGGCCCGGACACACCACGAGGTGGTCGAGAGTGCCGCGAGGTGGTACTACCTCGCGGCACCCTCGACCACCTCGTCGGGTGGTGCGCTACGTCGGCCAGGTCAGAGCAGGCCGAGCTTGCTGGCGCAGTGCGGCCACTGGCCCCAGCCGGAGCGCTGCTGCAGGATCTTCGCGCGCTTCGTCTGCTCGGCGGCCGACGCGTCCGAGGGGAGGCCGGAGCCGCCCACGGCCTGCCACGTCGGCAGCGAGAACTGGTACAGCCCGTAGTAGCCGTTGCCGGTGTTGGTCGACGGGTTGCCGCCCGACTCGCACTGGGCGAGCTGGCCCCAGACGCCGGCCGGGGCGCTGCCGCCGGACGAGCCGCCGGACGAACCGCTCGAGCTGGAGCTGCTGGACGAGGAACCGCTCGAGGACGAGCTGCTCGAACCGGAGTCGGCGGGCGCCGGCTCGGGCTCCGGCCGCTCCTTGGTGCCGGTGACGACGATCTCGTCGACCGGCTTGGTGGTGACCTTGTTCGACACCTTCTCGCGCGACTCGACCTCGCCGTCGACGCGCGTCACACGCTTGACGATGGTCCGCTCGCCGTCCTTGCCCTCGCGGGACACGGTGGAGCCCTTGTCGCTGTAGCGGTCGGGGTCCTTCTTCGTGACGGTGTCGAAGGCGATCTTCTTGGTCTTGGTGACCTTCTCCACGTCGACGACCTGCACGACGACGCGCACCGTCGGGTCGCCGGGCGCGGCAGCCTCGATCCGGTCCACGTGGACGCGGTCGTCGGCGTCGATCTCGACCGACTCCGCCTCGAAGAGCTCCGAGAGCGTCGTGGCCCCGTCGTCGACCACCGTCTCGTCGCCGCCGACGACGAGCGCCACCGGCTGCTCGGCGTCGAGACGGATGGGCAGGGTCGCCCGGGCCGCGGCCCCGGCCGGCCCGAGGCGGCCCTGATCGGCCCGCGTGGCGCGTGCCGCCAGGGCCCCGGCGGCGTCGAGCGCCGTGACCCAGACGTCCTGCTCCTCGCCGTCGGTCTCGACGGTCAGCTCGCGGCCGTAGCGGACCTCGACGACGGCGCCGTCACGCAGCTCGTCGCCCGCCGCGGGCGTGACCTCGTCGTTGCTGCCGACGCGGACGTTCTCCTCGGCGAGGACGTCGTCCACGGTGTCGGCGTAGGTGGTCACCGAGACGAGCTCGCCGTCGACGTCGAGCGTGACGTCCTTGCGGAGCTGCTCGACGACGGCGAAGCTCACGCCGCCGGCGACGACCATGCTCAGCGCGACCACCATGGTGATCAGCGGCCAGCGGCGGCGGCGCAGCGCGGTGGCGGCCGCAGCCGCCCCGGCGGTCTGCTCCGTGGCGGGTTCGGCACTCACGGGGACGGGTGCTGTCGGTGGCGTGACGGAGTCGTCGGACCAGTCGTTCAAGAGATGTTCCAGACGTCGGCAGGTGCGGGCACGACGGCGGGTCCCCGACTGGCGGTCGGGCCGGGCGTCGATCCGGTGGCTCCGACGAGCGTAACCGCATCGTGATCTACATCCAAGACACCCTGCGGTATGTATGCCCGGCTAAGGGACGGTATGCCGGAAAACTGCCCGGGTTCTCGCGACGGACGTCACACCAGCACCCGGTCGAACGCACCCGACCGGCCCCGTCAGTACCAGCCGACCGACATGGAGTGCTCCCACGCGCTGCACGGGGTGCCGTACCGCCCGGAGATGTAGCCCAGGCCCCACGAGATCTGCGTGGCCGGGTTGGTCCGCCAGTCGGATCCGGCGGACGCCATCTTCGACCCGGGCAGGGACTGCGGGATGCCGTACGCCCCGCTCGAGGGGTTCTCGGCGTTCCAGCGCCAGTTGGACTCCTTGGTCCACAGCTTGTCCAGGCACACGAACTGGTCGTCGCCCCAGCCGCGCTCGGCCGCCATCGCCCGGCCGATGGCCTTCGCCGAGCCCGGGTCGGCCTGCACCTGCGACACGTCCAGCGTGCCCACCACGACGACCTCGTCGACGGGTTCCACGGTCACCGACCGGTCGACGACCGTGCGCCGGACCTCCGCGCCGTCGAGCGTGTGCACCTCGTAGGTGGTCACGCGCTCGCCCGGCACGCCACGGGTCCGTACGGTCTCGTGCCCCTTCGGCAGGTCGTCGGACTCGATGCGCTCGGTCTCGAACGGGACGACCTCGGTGACGATGTCGGACGCCGTCCCGCCACGGTTGACCACCACGACCATGCCGTCGACGGCGGCAGCCCCCAGCGGGACCGACGTCCGGTCGTCCTCGCCCAGGGAGATCTCGACCTCGGCCAGCACGTCCCGCACCGTCGCCTGCGTGGTCCGCAGCGGCAGCACCGAGCCGTCGACCGACACGTAGACGGTCTTGCGCGTGGACACCCGCACCGGGCCGCGGCCCAACGGGTCGCTGCGGGACGCCGAGGCCACCGCGCCGTCGCCCCGCGGCCCCAGGGCGGCGAGGAGCTCGCCCACCGTGTGCGCCGTCGTCCGGAAGCTCGTGGTCTCGCCGTCGACCTCGAGCGTGACCTCCTTGCTGGTGCGCACCACGACCTCGCCGTCCCGCGGCGCGGGGGCGGAGGCGACGGGCTGCACCAGGTCGTCGGGGCCCGGCTCGATGCCGTGGAACGCGAGGACCTCACCGACCGTGCGCCCGTAGCCGTCGAGAGTCTGCACCCGGCCGTCCATGTCGACGGTGACCGTGCTGTGCGCCGCGAGGACGCCCGTCGTGCCGAGCGCCACCGCGACGACCACCAGCACCTGCAGCGCACCGCGGATGATCGCGCCCAGGGGGCCGCGGCGGCCGACGTACCGCTCCGGGGGACGGCGCCTCCGGGTCATGTCACGCCGTCGTCCAGCCTCAGGTGTCGCCACGGTCACCAGACCGTAGCCGAACCTGGGCTCGAGCGACAGGGGTCACCACGACCCGTAGACCCGTCCGGTGTTGTCCGAGACCGCTCGGCAGACGTCGGCGAGCGGTCGGTCGAGCACCTCGGCCATGGCCCGCACGGTGTGCGCGGCGACGTACGGGGCGTTCGGCTGCCCCCGGAACGGGTGCGGCGGCAGGTAGGGCGCGTCGGTCTCCACGAGGACGAGCTCGAGCGGCACCGTGCGCAGCGCCTCGCGCAGATGGGTGTTCTTCGGATAGGTGACCGTCCCGGCGAAGGACAGGTACCAGCCGTGCTCGGCGGCGAGCGCCGCCATCGCCGCGTCCCCGCTGAAGCAGTGGAAGACGGTCCGCTCCGGCGCACCGTCCGCCAGCAGGACCTCGATCACCTGCTCGTGGGCGTCGCGGTCGTGGATCTGCAGCGCCAGCCCGAGCTCCTTGGCGAGCGCGACGTGGGCGCGGAACGACTCGCGCTGCGCCTCCTCGCCCTGCGGCCCGGTGCGGAACAGGTCCATGCCCGTCTCCCCCACCGCCCGCACGCGGGGGTTGTCGCGGGCGACCTCGGCGACGCGGGCGATCGCGTCCGCCAGCGATGTCGAGTGGTGCGGCCGCGGCTGCGGCTCGAGCCCGTCGGGGCCGACTTCCCGGACACCGGCGTGCAGCACCGCCTCGTTGGGGTGGATCGCCACCGCACCCAGGAGCGCGTCGGCCTCCGCATCCCGCAGGAGCGCGTCGGTCCACTCGACGGACGGCAGATCGCAGCCCACCTGCACCATCCGGTCCACGCCGACGGCGGTAGCCCGGGCCACGTGGTCGGCCACGGTCGGGACCGGCGAGCCGTCGGCGACGAGGTCCGCGATCGCGTCCAGGTGGGTGTGGTTGTCGACGACGGGGACGGGCAGCGGCTCGGGGTCGAGCGGGAACCCGCGCTCACGCTTGCGCGCCACGCTCAGGCCTTCTCGCGCAGCCGCTCGAGCTCTTCGTCGACGATCGAGTCGTCGAGCTTGGTGAACACCGGCGACGGCTTCGCGATCGGGGTGCCCGGCACCACGGGGCTGGACTCCCACGCGGGGAACCGGTAGCCGCCGTCGTGGTCGCCGGTGATGACCGGGTAGTGCCGCGAGTCGTCGTCGAGGTCGGTGACCTCCTCGATGCGCGGCTGCGGCGCGAACTCGCCCGTACCTCCCAGGACCTCGTGCACGGACTGCGCCGAGTGCGGCAGGAAAGGGGCCAGCAGCGTGTTGCAGTCGCTGACCGCCTGCGTCGTGGTGTGCAGCACGGTGGCCAGCCGCTCCGGGTCCGTCTTGAGCTTCCACGGCTGGGTCTCGGAGACGTAGCGGTTGACGTCGCCGACGACGCGCATCGCCTCCGCGATCGCGGCCCGCTGCCGGTTGGACTCGATGAGGGACCCGATGTCGGTGAACGCCTTGCTCGTGGCGGCCAGGACGTCACGGTCGGTGTCGGTCAGCTCGCCCGCCGTCGGGATCTGCCCGAAGTTCTTGTGGACCATGCTCGCCGTGCGGTTGACCAGGTTGCCCCAGCCGGCGACGAGCTCGTCGTTGGTGCGTCGCAGGAACCCGTCCCACGTGAAGTCGACGTCCTGGTTCTCCGGCCCGGCCGCCGCGACGTAGTAGCGGAACGCGTCGGGCTGGTACCGGGCCAGCATGTCGCGCACGTAGATGACGACGCCGCGCGAGGAGGAGAACTTCTGGCCCTCGACGTTGAGGAACTCGCTGGAGACCACCTCCGTCGGGAGCTGCAGCGAGCCGAACCGGCCCGGCGCACCCCCGCGCGACCCGCCTCCGTCGTACGCCAGCAGCTCCGCCGGCCAGATCTGGGAGTGGAAGGTGATGTTGTCCTTGCCCATGAAGTAGTACGAGCGGGCGTCCGGGTTCGTCCACCACTCGCGCCACGCCTCGGGCGTGCCCTGGCGTCGCGACCACTCGATCGAGCTGGACAGGTAGCCGATCACGGCGTCGAACCACACGTAGAGCCGCTTGGCGGGATTGTCCTCCCACCCCTCCAGCGGCACGGGGATGCCCCAGTCGATGTCGCGCGTCATGGCGCGCGGGCGGACGTCGTCGAGCAGGTTGCGGCTGAAGTTGAGCACGTTGGGCCGCCACCCGTCGCGCTTCTCGAGCCACGAGGACAGCGCGTCGACGAGGGCCGGCAGGTCGAGGAAGAAGTGGTTCGACTCGACGAACTTGGGCGTCTCGCCGTTGATGCGGCTGCGCGGGTTCTTCAGGTCGATCGGGTCGAGCTGGTTGCCGCAGTTGTCGCACTGGTCGCCGCGAGCGCCGTCGTAGCCGCAGATGGGACAGGTGCCCTCGATGAAGCGGTCGGGCAGCGTGCGGCCCGTGGACGGCGAGATCGCGCCCATCGTCGACTTCTCGACCATGTAGCCGTTCTGGTGCACCGTGCGGAACATCTCCTGCACGACGGCGTAGTGGTTGCGCGTCGTGGTGCGCGTGAACAGGTCGTAGGACAGGCCCAGGGAGGTCAGGTCCTCGACGATGACCCGGTTGTAGCGGTCCGCGAGCTCCTGCGGGGTGACGCCCTCCGACTCGGCCTGGACGAGGATCGGCGTGCCGTGCTCGTCCGTGCCGGAGACCATCAGGACGTCGTGACCCGCCATCCGCATGTGCCGGCTGAAGACGTCGGAGGGAACGCCGAAGCCGGCGACGTGGCCGATGTGCCGCGGGCCGTTGGCATAGGGCCATGCCACGGCCGAGAGGATGTGGGTCATGCCCCGAATCCTAATGGCCGACGGCGGCCGCGGACCCGGGCGTCCAGGGTCCGGCCGCCACGGCCGGCGGCGACGGCGGCGACGAAGGTGGCACAGTGGTGGGCATGAGCACGCGCGCACTGATCGTCGTGGACGTCCAGCCGACCTTCTGCGAGGGCGGTGAGCTCGGCGTCGACGGCGGGAACCGTGTCGCGGCCGACGTCGCCGCGTACGCCGGGGAGCACCGCGACCGGTACGGCCTGGTCGTCACCACCCAGGACTGGCACATCGACCCGGGCGAGCACTTCAGCGACACCCCGGACTTCGTCGACTCGTGGCCGGTGCACGGCGTCGCGGGCTCGCCGAACGCGGAGCTGCACCCGGCGCTCGCGGACCTGGCCGCCGACGTCGCGGTCAAGAAGGGGCAGTACGACCACGGGTACTCCGGGTTCGACGGGGCCGACGGCGCGGGCCGGTCGCTCGAGTCGGTCCTGCGGGAGGCCGGTACCACCGCGGTGGACGTCGTCGGCCTGGCGGAGTCGCACTGCGTCAAGCACACGGCGCTGGACGCGACGCGGCTCGGGTTCTCCACGAGGGTGCTGGCGGACCTCACCGCGCCGGTGTCGCCCGAGCTGGGCGAGCGGGCGCGCGAGGAGCTGGCCGCCGCCGGCGTCGAGCTCGCCGACTCCGGCGCCGCGAGGTAGCGCCGCTCCTACCTCGGCGCCGGCGTTACTACCTCGGCGGGCGGGCGGCGAGGGCGGCGGCGTAGAGGTCCCGTTTCGGGACGCCGGCCGCCGTCGCCACCTCCGCCACGACGGCCTTGAGCCGCTCTCCACCCTGCACGCGCTCCAGGACCTCGGGCACCAGGTCCTCCACGCGCGGCGTCTCCGCGGCCGGGGCTCCGCCGACGACGACGCAGATCTCGCCGCGCAGCCCGGCACCCGACCCGGCCCGCTCGCCCGCCAGCGCCGCGAGCTCACCCAGGGGGCCGCGCAGCACCTCCTCGTACGTCTTGGTCAGCTCGCGGCACACGGCCGCAGGACGGTCCGGGCCGAACGCGGAGGCCATCGCGGCCAGCGTCTCGACCACACGGTGCGGCGCCTCGAAGAAGACCATGGTGCGCGGCTCGGTCACCAGCGCGCCGAGGAACCGGCCCCGGTCCCCCGCCTTGCGCGGCACGAACCCGTCGAAGGTGAAGCGGTCGGTCGGCAGCCCGGACAGCGCGAGCGCCGTGAGCACCGCCGAGGCACCCGGCGCCGCCGTGACCGGCAGCCCCCGCTCGACGGCACGCTCGACGAGCCGGAACCCGGGGTCGGAGACGGCCGGCATCCCGGCATCGGTGACGACGACGACGGTCCCGCCGCCGTCGACCACGTCCAGCAGGTCATCGGCCCGGTCCCGCTCGTTGTGCTCGTGGTACGAGACCACGCGGCCCCCGACCTTGATGCCGAGCCGGCCGGCCAGGCCGTGCAGCCGGCGGGTGTCCTCGGCGGCGACGACGTCGGCCTCCTGCAGCAGGCGCAGCAGGCGCGGCGAGGCGTCCTCCACGTTGCCGATGGGGGTGGCGGCCAGCACGACGGACCCTGCCTCACGACTCATGTGGGCAACTGTCCCACGGCGACGTCATGACCCTCTAAAGTGGCCGAGGTGACCGCCCCTGATGCCGACGCTCCCGCCACGGGTGAGAACCCGGAGATCGACTCGCCGTCCGCGCCGCGCCGCCAGTACCCCTCACGGCGTGACGTCCACGGCCACCGCACGGACACCCGCGGCATCCCCATCGTGACCGGCGCGTTCCGCGCCATCACCGGTGCCGTCCCGAGCGTCGGGCAGAACGGTTCGTCGCGCACCCCGCCCACGCCGGCCAACGGGACTCCCACCGCCGCCGGGAGCGGGGCGGACGTACCGCCGTCGGGCACGGACCTGCCGGCGAACGAGGCGGAGACCACGCCGGGCGAGCCGGCCGTCACGGAGCAGACCCTGCTGGTACGGCTGCTGGGCGAGCGTCGCCTGGCGCTGGGGGCCACCCGGCGTGCCCAGGTGCTCGGCTGGGTGGGCACGATCGTGGTCACGCTGCTCGCGGCGGTGACCCGCCTGTGGGAGCTCGGCCGGCCGGGCAGCCTGGTCTTCGACGAGACCTACTACGTCAAGGACGCGTACACGCTGGGACGCGAGGGCACCGAGCGGCAGTGGCCCGAGGACCCCAACCCGGCGTTCGAGGCGGGTGACGTCGACTCGTACCTCGACCAGGCCGCCTACGTCGTCCATCCGCCCGTCGGCAAGTGGATGATCTGGCTGGGCATGGAGGCCGGTGGCGGTCCGGCGAACCCGTTCGCGTGGCGCCTGGCGAGCGCCGTCGTCGGCATCCTGGCCGTGCTGCTGCTCGTCCGGATCGCCCGTCGTCTCTTCTCGAGCACGGTGATGGGCCTCGCCGCGGGCTTCCTCCTGGCGATCGACGGCGAGGCGATCGTCCACTCGCGGGTCGCACTGCTGGACCAGTTCCTCATGTTCTGGGTGCTCGTGGCCTTCGGCTGCCTGCTGCTGGACCGCGAGCAGTCCCGCCGGCGGCTGGCAGCCGGCGTCGGGTCGGTCCTCGAGGCGGGCGGCACCGTCGCGAGGTTCGGACCGCGCGGGCTGGGGTTCCGCTGGTGGCGCCTGGCCGCCGGCATCGCGCTGGGTCTGGCGTGCGGGGTCAAGTGGTCGGGGCTGTGGTTCGTGGCCGTGTTCGGCCTGCTCACCGTGCTGTGGGACCTGACGGCCCGGCAGCGGGCGGGCATCCGGCACGGCTGGCTGCAGTCGTTGGCGCTCGACGCCCCGCTCGCCTTCCTGCAGATCGTGCCGGTCGCGGTGGTCACCTACGTGGGGTCGTGGACCTCATGGATCGTCGGCAAGGACGGCTACTACCGCACCTGGGCCGCCGACCATCCGGACGAGGCGGTCTCGTGGATGCCCGACTGGCTCGCGAGCCTCTGGTACTACCACCAGCAGATGTTCGGCTTCCACACGGGCCTGAACTCCGATCATGCCTACGCCTCGCACCCGCTGGGCTGGATCGTGCAGTGGCGGCCCACGTCGTTCTTCTGGGAGCGCTCCGCCGCCGGCGAGAACGGCTGCCCGCCGGACGGCGGCGCGTGCGCCGTCGCGGTCTCGGCGATCGGCAACCCGCTGCTGTGGTTCCTCGCCGCCATCGCGATCGTCGTGACGATCGTGCTCGGCGTCTGGTTGCGCGACTGGCGGGCCCTGGCCGTCCTGTCCGGCACGATCGCCGGCTGGGCCCCGTGGTTCTTCTACTCCGAGCGGACCATCTTCACGTTCTACTCGATCGTGTTCACGCCCTGGGTGATCCTCACGCTCCTGTACCCGATGGTGGTGGCGCTCGAACGCACGCGCCACCGGTCCGGGCGCGGCGGGACCCTCGCCGTGATCGCCGGCGTGCTGCTGACGATCACGGCGGTGTCGGTGGCGTTCTACCCGTTCTGGTCGGCGATGCAGGTGCCGTACGACTACTGGCGCGAGGTCATCCGCTTCCAGAACTGGATCTGACGGCCCCCGGCGTCGGCGCGGAGCCATCCGTCGGACGGAGCTACCAGGCGACCTGCGGCGTCGGGTGGAACGCCCACCCGGCGGAGCGCCATGCCGGCGCCTGGGCCGCGGTGCGGGCCGTGAACCCGTCGAAGTCTTTCGCCTCGGCGGAGGTCCAGGCGACCTCGGCCACGGCGCCGAGCCGCGGGAGCAGCATCGAGAACAGCTCGTCACGGGTGGTGAGCGTCTCGGTCCACACCGCGGCGGAGACGCCTTCCACGGCGGCGGCAGGGAGGCCCTCGATCACGGCGGTGGGCTCCCACTCGTAGGAGTCGCGCAGCTCGACGAAGCCCGCCCACTGCAGACCCAACGGGTGCTCGGCGGTGTACTTCATGTCGAGATAGGTGTGGTTGCCGGGAGACATGATGAACCGTGCACCACCCTGGGCCGCCGCCACGAACCGGTCGAGGTCCTCGCCCTTCGGCTCCCAGTACTGCAGCAGCGTCCCGGGCTCCACCGGGCCCCGTGCGCCCTCCTGCCAGAAGACCGGCGTCTTGCCGTGCTCGCGCACGACGCGCTGCGCGAGCTCCACGAAGCGCGCGAACTCCTCGCGCTCCATGGTCAGCACCTCGTCGCCGCCCACGTGCACCCACTCGCCGTCGGTCATGCGTGCGAGGTCGCCGACGACGTCGCGCACGAAGGGTTCGGTGGCGGGGTTGTCGAACCACAGCCGCGAGAAGCCGACCTCGATGCCGCCGTACGCGTCGGTGGCGACGCCGTCGTCGGTCAGGCCGCCGTAGACGTGCGTGGCCGCGTTGACGTGCCCGGGCATGTCGAACTCGGGGACGATCGTCACGTGGCGCGCCCCGGCGTAGTCCTGCAGCGCACGGAAGTCCTCGACGGTCAGGTAGCCGGCGGAGCCGCCGCCGACCTGGTTGTCGGACGCCTTCTCCAGCTCGGGCCGCGACGGGATCTCGATGCGCCAGCCTTGGTCGTCGGTGAGGTGCAGGTGCAGCACGCGCAGCTTGAACGCGGCCACGAGGTCGACGACGGCACGGATGTCGTCCGGTCCGAACCAGTGGCGCACGACGTCGAAGGACAGCCCGCGCCAGCGGTAGCGCGGGGCGTCGTGGACGACGACGGCGGGGACGCTCCCCCTCCGTCCCGCCGCATCGTCGGGGCGCACCACGAGCTGGCGCAGGCTGCGCGCGGCGTGCAGCAGGCCGACCGGCTCGGCAGCGGTCGCGGTGATCGCGCCCTCGCCCACGGCGAGCGTGTACCGCTCAGGGCTGTCCGAGCCCTGGGGTCCCGCGGCGGTGTCGAGGCGCAGCGTGAACGGCACGGCGTCCGCCGCGGCGGCGAGGGGCACCCCGGCCGCCGAGAGCTGCTCGGCGACGAGCTCGGCGAACTGCGCGTCGGGCGCGTCGACGCGCACCGCGGGCAGCTCGAGGGCAGGGGCGTCGGGCTGCGTGACCTCGGTGGGCCACGGGATGAGGGGAAGCATGCGGGGGTTCTCCTGCTCAGGGCCCGGCGACGAACAGCGGCGCCGGGTCCGTGGGGACGAGGTCGGCGCCCTGGGCGGGGAGGTAGGTCGGTCCCGCCCAGCCGGTGTGCACCCCGTCGGGGACGTTGTCGGACACGCGGTTCCACACCCACTCGCCGGTGGTCGGCCCACCGGTCCGGTCCGCGGCGAGGACGATCTCCACCGCCTCCGTGCCGGCAGCCACGTCGGCGAGGCGTTCACGGTCGACGACGGACTCCGGTCGCGTCTGGTGCACGAGCACCGTCGTCGGCGGCAGACCGCGGTTAGTAACCACCCCTTCAATATAGGCGATCACGGCCTGCACCTCCTCCACCGACACCTGCTGGGACGGCAGCACGCCGTCGGAGACGCGATCCTCCGGGTGCAGCGCCACGCCGACCCCCGGGCTCGAGAGCAGCTCCTCGAGCGGCTCCACCTCCTCCAGCAGCGCCGAGTCCCCCGCCGCGACGTCGAGCAGCACGTACTGCCCCGCGTCCCGGGCCGCGTCGACCACCGGCTCGAGCTCGGCGACGCGCTCCTCGGCGGGCCGCCCCGCCGCCGCACCGGCCTGCACGACGACGGTCGGCACCACCGGACCGTCGCCCAGACCCGCGTACGCCTCGGCCGCGGCCGCCGCCCGTGCGGTCACCGCCGCCGGGTCCTCCGACGGCTCTGCCACCGTGGTCACGTAGCGCGCCGGGAGCAGCTGCTGCGTCCCCGTCGGCAGCAGGTCACCCCGCTCGGCCGCCTCGACCCGCCAGGCAAACTCCGCGGCGCCGCCGAACGTCGGCCCCACGCCGACCACGGCGAGCGCCTGTGCCAGGTCGATCTCCGTGATCGACTCGGGCGAGGCGGCGATGTCGCCACCCGGCACCGCATGGTCCACGGCCCCGGCCGCGCGCAGGGTCGCGATCGCCGCCTCCTGGCCGGGCTGCGGGTCCGTGAGCGCGAGCACCTCACGCAGCCGCACCTCGGCAGGGTCCTGCGGCTCGGGTGACGCACCGTCCGCGAGCGCCGCGCCGACGTCGTCCTGCAGGCTCGCCACCTCGGCCGCGCTCAACGCACCGGGCTCGTCCTCGCCGGCATCCGGCAGCCCGCTGACCCGCAGGTGCACGACGTCGACGTCCGCCGTCGCGGCCGCCTGCTCGGCCTCGCTGAGCTCGGCGCCCACCGCGGTGCCCTCGTCGGACCAGGTGTCGTCGGTCGCGTCGTCGGGCCCGCCGGACTCTCCGGCGCCTCCCGCGCCGAGGGGCGCACCCGCGCCGGGCGGCTCGGCGCTCACCACCACGGCGACCTGCGCACCCAGGCGGCCCAGCTCGTCCGCGACACCCTGGGCGGAGACCGCACCCCCGACGAGCAGGGCGGGAGCACCGAGCGCCTCCGCGGCCGAGGCCTGCGCCGCCCGCACCGCGGCGCCGTCGTCCGCTGCGCCGTCGTCCGCTGCGCCGTCGTCGACGTCGTGAGCCTCGGCGACGACCGCCACCGGGGAGCGCTCGAAGATCTGCTGGCTGGTGGTCAGCGCGAGCTCGGCCGGGTCCGCGGCACCGAGCAGCAGGGTGTGGGCCGTCGGTGCGGAGACGACGGCCTGCCCCGCCGGGACCTCAGCAGGGTCGGGAGGTGGGTCGTCGGCGCCGCAGCCGACGACGAGCGCGGCCACGCAGACGAGAGGAAGGACGAATCGGGCGTTCCGTACACGCACGGGCCTATCCTCGCGCATTCCGGACGTGAGGTCGATGCCCCGGACCAGCCGGTTCGGTCAGACGGCCTGTCGCAGCGGCGGCGCCGCCTGCCCTGAGGCCCGGCTGAGCCGCGCCTCCGCCTCGCGGACGAGCTCGTCCGCGACCGCGGCACCGGCCACCGACCAGACGACGGACGAACGCAGCTCCGGCCACACCAGGACGTCGACGGCGCCGGACGGCTCGGTCAGGTTGGCCAGCACGTGGCGGCGCAGGTGGTCCGCCGAGGCGGCGGCCTGGATGTCGTCCATCGGTGGCAGCGTCGCGAGGACGGCGAAGCGGTCGCCGTCCACCCGACCGGCCTCGCAGCCGCGCGGCAGGCCGCCGACGAGCCGGTCGGCGAGCTCGACGAGCACCGTGTCGCCCGTCGTGTAGCCGTGCCGGGCGTTCAGGCGCGTCATGCCGTGGACGTCCAGCAGCACCAGCACCACCCGGGTCCCGGTGCCGTGCACCAGCTCGCACCGGCGCGCCAAGGAGTGCCAGGTGGCTGCCCGGGTGGGCAGCCGGGTCTGCGGGTCGTGCGTCGACCGCTCGGCCAGCGCCGCGACGAGAGCGCGCATCAGGTCGGCCGTCCCGGCGCTGAGCCACCGGTCGGTGGCCACCAGCACGTCGTCGTAGCGGTGCGCGTCCGTCCGCTCCATCGCCCGGGTGGCCACGGAGGACACCGGGTCCTGCGGGTGCACCACCATGGGCGACCAGTCGGTGACGGCGGACGTCGGTTTGCGCTCGAGCACGGCGCGCCCGTAGCCGAGCCGCCCCGTCAGCGCGGCCGTGAGACCGGCCCGCATGATGATCCCGGCTCGACCCGCGGCGTCGTCAGTGACGACGACGGAGCTCACGTCAGGGTTGCGGAACATCACCTCCAGCTGGCCCACGGGCATGGTGGAGCTGACCACGTCCACGGGGCGGGCCAGGTCGGACGCCACTCCTGCGAGTCGGGTGCCGCCCCGCACCTGCCGGTGCCGGGCCACCTCGGTGATCTCGTCATGCACGGGGCCACCATGGCGCACCCGCCGCCCGCCGTGCGGCACCGCAGCGATATCGACCGACGCTGTTCAGCCGGCGTTCACGGCGTTCACCCGCCGGATCACCGCACCCACCGTTCCTGCCCCAGATCTTGAGCACTCCCTGAGGCACCCTCGAGGTGACGCTGAGACTCCGTGGATAGCTTGGCAGCAGACGCCCCGCCGGGTGATATCCCCCGTCTCCACCCGGCGGGGTGTCGAACATCTGCCCGCCGGCGACCTTGACGAATTCCTGAGGTTGCCCCGCGGGACACCTGAGCCGGCCCCGATACTTTGCGACGAGGCGCCCCGCCGGATCTGCCCCCCATGCGGTCCGGCGGGGCGTCCTTGTCGTCGCCGGTGCGTCGTCGACGCGGCGCACCGGCGCACCGCACCGAGCCGCCCCACTTGCTCGCCCGCCTCACCGGGCGAAAGGTGGCCACCATGAGCCACGACCATCAGCACGACCGGCACGGCGGGTCGGACGAGCACGCCATGCACGCCGACGGCCACACTGCGCACGGCGACCACGGAGGCCACGGCGACCACGTCGGCCAGTACCGACGTCTGCTCTGGATCATGCTCGTGCTGGCGGTGCCGGTGGTCGGGCTCTCCGGGATGTTCGCGACGATCCTCGGCTACACGCTGCCGGACGGCCCGGGAACGGCCTGGGTGTCCCCGGTGCTCGGCACGGTGATGTACGCGTGGGGCGGGCGACCCTTCCTGACCGGCGCGGTCTCGGAGCTCCGGGCCCGCAAGCCCGGGATGATGCTGCTCATCGGGCTGGCGATCACCGTCGCGTTCCTCGCGTCCTGGGGCGCGAGCCTGGGGCTGCTGGACCATCGGCTCGACTTCTGGTGGGAGCTGGCGCTGCTGATCGTGGTCATGCTGCTCGGCCACTGGATCGAGATGCGGTCCCTCGCCCAGACGACGTCGGCACTGGACTCGCTGGCTGCGCTGCTGCCCGACGAGGCAGAGCGTGTCGAGGGCGAGGACGTGGTCACCGTGCCGCCGTCCGACCTGCGCGTCGGCGACGTCGTGGTCGTACGGCCGGGCGGTCGGGTCCCTGCTGACGGCCACGTCGTGCAGGGCTCGGCCAGCATGGACGAGTCCATGATCACCGGGGAGTCCCGCCCGGTGCGTCGCGGTGACGGGGACCCGGTGGTCGCCGGCACCGTCGCGACCGACTCCGGGGTACGCGTCCAGGTCACCGCCGTGGGCCAGGACACCGCCCTGGCCGGCATCCAGCGCCTGGTCAGCGACGCGCAGAGCTCCAGCTCCCGGGCGCAGCGACTGGCGGACCGGGCCGCCGGGTGGCTGTTCTGGTTCGCGCTGGGCGCCGCCGTGATCACCGCGACGGTCTGGTCGATCGCCGGGATGCCGGACGCCGCCGTCGTCCGCGCGATCACGGTGCTCGTCATCGCCTGCCCCCACGCGCTCGGCCTCGCCATCCCGCTGGTGGTCTCCATCGCGACCGAGCGTGCGGCGCGGGGTGGCGTGCTGGTCAAGGACCGGCTCGCCCTGGAGAGCATGCGCACCGTCACCTCCGTGCTGTTCGACAAGACCGGCACGCTCACCAAGGGGCAGCCGACCGTCACCAAGGTCCACCCCGCCGACGACGGCGACACCCTCCTGGCGCTGGCGGCCGCTGCCGAGTCCGACTCCGAGCACCCGCTGGCGCGCGCGATCGTGCAGGCGGCACGGGCCCGCGGTCTGCAGGTCTCCGGCGCCGCCGACTTCACGTCCTCCCCGGCCGTGGGCGTCAGCGCCACCGTCCAGGGGCGGACGGTCGCGGTGGGTGGCCCCCACCTGCTCGTGCAGCACGACGCGAGCGAGCTGGCAGCCGCCGACCGGTGGCGCGCGGACGGCGCGACCATCCTCCACGTGCTGGTGGACGGCCGCGTGGCCGGTGCCCTCGCGCTCGCCGACGAGGTCCGTCCCGAGTCCCGCGAGGCCGTCGACGCGCTGCACGCCCAGGGCGTGCAGGTCGTCATGATCACCGGCGACGCCGAGGCCGTGGCCGCGACGGTCGCGGACGAGCTCGGCATCGACCGGTACTTCGCCGGTGTCCGGCCGGAGGACAAGTCCGCGAAGGTGCGCCGGCTGCAGGAGGAGGGACGCAGGGTCGCGATGGTCGGTGACGGGGTCAACGACGCCCCGGCGCTCGCGCAGGCCGACGTCGGGATCGCGATCGGCGCGGGGACCGACGTCGCGATCGCGTCCGCCGGGGTCGTCCTGGCCAGCGACGACCCCAGGTCGGTGCTCTCGGTGATCGAGCTGTCCCGTGCGAGCTATCGCAAGATGAAGCAGAACCTGTGGTGGGCTGCCGGGTACAACCTCGTCTCCGTACCGTTGGCCGCCGGCGTGCTCGCTCCGATCGGGTTCGTGCTGCCGATGTCCGTCGGGGCGGCCCTCATGTCGCTCTCGACGGTCGTGGTCGCCCTCAACGCCCAGCTGCTGCGCCGGCTCGATCTGCGCCCCGGGGAGGTGACGTCGTGACCGGAAGCCCGACGCCCGACCGCTCGACGACGCGGCGCCGGGTGCCGCTGCGGACCACCTGTGCCCAGCCCCACCACTGCTCTGCGTCCGTGCGCCGGAAGGTCCTCGGCCAGGTCCCGCTCTTCGAGGGTCTCTCGCCCGACGAGCTCCTCGGGATCGACAGGCACATGGTGTCCCTGGCCTGGGCCGAGGACGACCCGCTCTACACCGCGGGGGAGCCCGCCGAGCATCTCTACGTCATGGCCACCGGACGCGCCAAGGCCGTGCGCACGGCATCGACCGGTCAGGACGTCGTCGTCGACATCCTCGGCCCCGGGGACCTCTTCGGCGCCCTGCACACCCTGGGCCAGCCCACCCACAGCGAGACCGTCCGGGCGATGGAGACCACCTGCGCGCTGCGCATCGGCACCGACGCGTTCCGCCGCGTCCTGACCGAGCATCCCCGGGTGGCCCTGCGCGTCCTGGACGACACGGCCGCGCTGCTGTCCCGGGCCCGCTCCGACGTCACCGCGCAGTCCACCGCCACCGTCACCCAGCGGGTGGCCGCCACCCTGCTGCGGCTGGCCGAGAAGTTCGGTCAGGGCCGCGCCGGGGGCGGCACGCTCATCCAGCTGCCGCTCTCCCGCGCCGACCTGGCCGGGATGACCGGCTCCACCCCCGAGTCCGTCTCGCGCGTGATGAGCCGGCTGCGCAAGGACGGCGTCATCGACTCCGGGCGCCGCTGGACCGCCGTCCTGGACCCGGACCGCCTCGCCGCCCTGAGCGACTGACCCGACGCAGGCCCGTGACGGCGCCCACGGGCGTCGCTCACCGCAGGCGCAACGGGACGGCGGCGAACCCGCCCAGGGGTGGCAGCGAGCGTTCCCGGGCCCGGTCCGGGTCGGGCTCGACCGCCGTGGTCGCGTGCAGCACCGCGCGGGTCAGGATCCGCAGCTCGAGGGTCGCGAGCGGGCGTCCTGGGCACACGTGCTTCCCGACGCCCCAGACGACGTTGTCCGGCGCGTTGCCCTCCGGGTCGAACGCGTCCGGGTCGCCGAACACCTGCGGGTCGCGGTTCGCGGAGGTCCAGTGCAGCACGACACGTTCGCCCGCGGCGAGCACCCGTCCCGCCACCGTGACCGGCTCCGTGGTGATGCGACGGTTCGCGACGAACGGGTCGTCGATCCGCAGGATCTCGTCGAGGATCGCGTCGAGCTCTCGGTCGGAGACGCCCGAGCGCACCCGGTCCTGCACGTCGGGGTGGTCGGCGAGGTAGGCGAGCACCACGCCCACGCACAACGCCATGGATCCCAGGTCGCCGCCCGTCCAGTTCCGCAGGATCGAGACGATCTCGTCATCGGTGAGCTCTCGGCCGTCGACACGGTCCCGCACCAGGTCGGTGGTCACGTCGTCGGGGGCACGGTCACCGGCCTCCCGGCGGGTGTCGGTCAGGGACCGGATGATGGCGTCGAACCGCGCGGCCACCTCCGCGGTGCGCGAAGCGTCCCGCGAACGGGTCGCGGCCCGGTTGTCCGCCATCCACCGCAGGAGGTCCTCCTCCAGGTCCGCGGGCCAGCCCAGCCAGGCGCTCTGTGCCCGCACGGCGAACCGGGCGCCCGTCTCCACGGCGTCGATCGGACCGGGAACCTCGAGCTCGGCCGTCAGGTCTGCCGCCACCTGGTGCACCACGGGCTCCAGCTCCGCCATCCGCTCCGGGGTGAAGTAGCGGTCGACGACGGCGCGGAACGCCGAGTGCGTGGCGCCGTCGAGCCCGTTGGGCACCTGCAGGTGGCGGGACACCGCGTTGGAGAACGTCTCGTGGTCGCGTGCCGCCGCGACGACGTCGGCGTGCGAGAACAGCGTGCAGGCGCCGCTGTCGACGGACGCGGCGAAGGTCGGCTCAGCGGCCGGCAGATGCTCAGTCATGAACCCATTGTGCGGTTGATTGATGCCCGTCATGGTCCGCCGCGGCGGCCGCTCGTAACGTCACAGTCACAGCCCCTCGCAGAAGGGGAAGACACATCGCACGGAAGGAACACCGACGATGAGCAGCACCGCTCCCGCCACCACCCGCACCGTCCTGCGCGCCGAGGGATTCTCCTGCCCCTCCTGCGTGGGCAAGATCGAGAAGCAGGTCGGCCGACTGGACGGCGTCCGCTCGGTCCGGGTCCAGTTCGCCTCGGCCCGCATCGAGGTGGACCACGACCCGGTCAGTGCGTCCGTGGACGACCTCGTCGCTGCCGTCGCCAGGGCAGGGTACGTCGCCCGCCCGGCAGCCTTCTGACCCGCCCCGTACGCAAGAGACCTCGCCGAGCCCCGGGGAACCGGGGCCGGCGGTGAAGGGAAGTGCACGATGAACAGACTGCAGCAGTGGCGGCACGGCCCGTGGGCGGTGCCCACGGTCTCCGGGGTACTGATCCTGGCGTCGTTCCTCGTCGCCCGCGTACTGGGCTCGGACGCGGTCGGCGACCTCTTCATGGTGGCCGCCGCCGTCGTCGCGGGCACCCCCATCGTCATCAAGGCCGTGCGGGCGCTGATGGTGCGAAGCATCAGCATCGACCTGCTCGTCTCCGTGGCCGCGATCGGCGCGGTCATCATCGGGGAGCACTGGGAAGCCGCCGCGGTCACCTTCCTCTTCGCCGTCGGGCACGCCCTCGAGGCACGCACGATGAACAAGACCCGTTCGGCGCTGGCCGAGCTGGTCGCCGTCGCCCCCGACGTCGCCGTCGTCCTGCGTGACGGCCACCAGGTCGAGGTGCCCGCCGGTGCTGTCGCCGTCGGTGAGACGGTCCTGGTCAAGAACGGCGCCAAGGTCCCGGTCGACGGCGAGGTCGTCGACGGGACCGGCGCCCTCGACGAGGCCTCCATCACCGGCGAGTCCATCCCCGTGGAGAAGACCGCCGGGGACCGCGTCTTCGCCGGCACCGTCTCGCGCGGCGGGTTCCTCCAGGTCCGCGCCACCGGGATCGGCGCGGACACCACGCTGGCCCGCATCGTCCACCGCGTGGAGGAGGCTCAGGACGCCAAGGCCCGGACCGCACAGCTCACGGACCGCTTCGCCACCTGGTACACCCCCGGCATCATGGCTCTGGCCCTGCTGGCCGGCCTCGTCACCGGTGACGTCGTCCTGGCGCTGACGCTGCTGGTCATCGGCTGCCCCGGCGCGCTGGTCATCTCCATCCCCGTCTCCGTCGTCGCCGGCATCGGCCGGGCGGCCAAGGACGGCATCCTCATCAAGGGCGGGGAGTACCTGGAGAGCTCGGCCAGGATCACGGCCGTCGCGGTGGACAAGACCGGCACCCTGACCGAGGGCCGCCCGCAGCTGACCGACGTCGTCGTGCTGGACCCGGCCCTGGACCGCAGCCAGGTGCTGGCGTGGGCCGCTGCCGCCGAGGCCGGCTCCGAGCACCCGCTCGCCCGACCCGTCCTGGAGGCTGCCGCTGCTGAGGGCGTCAGAGCGCCCGGGCTGCCCGAGTCCACCGAGCCGGTGCCCGGCAAGGGCATCGCGGCCACGACCGGCGGGCACCGCGTCCTCGTCGGGAACCTCGCACTGCTGGAGCAGCACGGCGTCGCCGACACCGTCGGCGCCGCCCAGGTCGCCGACGAGCTGGCCGCCGCCGGAACGACGGCCATGATCGTCGCGGTGGACGACGCCGTGGCCGGAGTGATCGGCGTGGCCGACCAGGTCCGGACCGACGCCGCGTCGATGGTCCGCCACCTGCACGAGGCCGGCGTGCGGTCCGTCGTCATGCTCACCGGTGACGCACCGTCGGTCGCCGAGGCCGTCGGCGCGGCCACCGGCGTCGACGAGGTCCGTGCCGGCCTGCTGCCCGAGGACAAGCTGGACGCGGTCCGCGACCTGCAGGCCCGTGGCCACGTGGTGGCGATGGTCGGCGACGGCGTCAACGACGCCCCCGCCCTCGCCGTGGCGGACATCGGGGTGGCGATGGGTGCGGCCGGCTCGGCCGTGGCGGTGGAGACCGCCGACATCGCCCTCATGGGCGACGACCTGCTCAAGCTGCCCGAGGCCGTCACGCTGGCCCGTCGCACCGTGACCACGATGCGCCAGAACATCACCATCGCTCTGGCCACCGTCGCGCTGCTGCTGGCCGGCGTCTTCGCCGGCGGGGTGACCATGGCCGTCGGGATGCTCGTCCACGAGATCTCGGTCCTGGTCGTCATCGTCAACGCCATGCGCCTGCTGCGCCGCCGTCAGGTCACGTCGGCCGTCCGCCGCGACGGGCAGCGCCCACCCACGACAAAGGCCCGGACCCACGATTCGTGGGACCGGGCCGTGCCGACGTCCTGAGACATCATCGACGTGGAGCTAGGGGGATTCGAACCCCCGACCTTCTCATTGCGAACGAGACGCGCTACCAACTGCGCCATAGCCCCGTGGAGCGGTAGCCAGATTAGCACCCCGCCACGGCTCCTGACCAAATCGAACCGCTGGTCGTCGCCGTGACGTGCATCGCACCGACGGCAGGGCCGCGGGCACCTCAGCCCGCGGCCCGACGCCGCGCCAGGATCTGCTCCAGCGGCAGCCCGAGCGTCTCGGTCCGCGGGCGCGGCTCCTCCGTGGTCAGCGAGGCGTCGTGCGCGTCACGCGCCGCACCGGCCGGGGCTGTCGGGGCGGATGCCGCCGACGCCGCCGAGGCAGCGACCGGGGCGCTCTCGCGCACCGGTTCGGATGGCTCGACGCGCGTCTCGTGCGTCGGCACGGTCGTGGCCTGCTCGCGACGCGGCGCGACGGGCTTGGTCACGTACGTGGGCAGCGGGACGGGCACCGGCTCCCAGGGCTCGCCGCCGACCGGTTCGGGGCGTGCCGTGCGGGGCGCCGCCGGCACACGCTCCGAGTCGTCGGCCTCGCTCGCGCCGTCGCCGGAGTGCCGCACGCTCGCGGAGGCCGTCGGCTCCCGCGACGTCGCCCGGCGTCCGGCCGGGGTGCCGATGTCCTCCGCGGAGCGGTCCGGCGCGGTCTGGGGCCGCGCCGCGGGCTGCACGCGCGGGATCATCCGCGTGCTGGTGTCCGAGGGGTGCACCGCGCGGCCCGTGACCCGTGCGCGGTTGCGCGGGGCGTACGGACCACCGTGCGCGAGGGTCCGCTGCTGCGTCGCGCGCTGCTGCTCCGCCCGCCGCTCGGCACGCCACCGCGCGTCCGAGCGCCGCGCCGCGAGCACGGCGACCCGGCCGAGCAGGAGGACGAGGGCGAGCGCCGCCGAGGGCACGACCGCGCCCCACCACGGCAGGTGACCGAGCCCGACGGCGGTCCACGCGCCGGCGGTGGCGAGCACGAACCCCAGCGTCACCACCAGGCGTCGGCGCGCGCGTGCCGCCCGCCGCTCCAGCACGGCCAGCCGCTGGGTCCGCACCCGCGGCGTGGCGCCCGACGGCAGCCCGGCGGTCCGTGCGCCCACGAGCGGCACGCTGCCGGTCACCGGCGCGAGCTCGTCACGGTCCATTCGCATCGCACGCTCCTTCCGTCGTCGTTCCGGCCGAGACCGGCCCGCGACGTCTCCGTCCGCCACGGCCAGGACGCGCAGCCCGCCGGAGAACCGGTCGTCGATCTGCGCGTCGGCGAGCTGCTGACGGTGACGCAACCGCTGCGGGACCCAGAAGCCCAGCCACAGCACGAACAGCGCGAGGGCTGCGAGTCCTGCCGGCGACGTCTCCACACGCCGACGTTAGGCGAGGCGGGGCGGGCCGTGCCGCACCGACGGGCGGCGTGTCCGCGACCTGACCCGTTCAGGCGCCGTCGCGCGCCTGCTGCCACCGCGCCAGGAGACCGCCGGGAACCTCCTCGGTCGTGAGCGCGAAGGTCCGGTGGTCGCGCCAGTCTCCCTGGATGTGC
This sequence comes from Isoptericola maris, assembly GCF_048065335.1. NCBI lineage: Bacteria > Bacillati > Actinomycetota > Actinomycetes > Micrococcales > Promicromonosporaceae > Isoptericola > Isoptericola maris. The sequence continues at coordinate 167,668 of NZ_JBLUNY010000006.1, forward strand.
AGGTAACGCTCCCGCACTCCCTCGTCCCGGAACCCGAGCTTCTCCACGACGCGCAGGCTCGCCGCGTTCTCCGGGCGGATGTTGATCTCGACGCGGTGCAGACCCAGCACCAGGAAGCAGTAGTCGGTCGCCATCGCCACCGAGGTCGGGATGATGCCGCGGCCCGCATACTCGCGCGCCACCCAGTACCCGATGCTCGCCGAGCACAGGGAGCCGTACTGGATGGAGGACACGGTGAGCTGGCCGACCAGCGCACCGTCCAGCTCGACCACGAACGGCAGGGTGGTGCCCGCCCGGGCCTGCGCGCTCAGTGCGCGCACGTAGTCGCCGAACGACGTCGCCTCGGGCCGTTCCCCCGGCGAGGTGGCCTCCCAGGCCCGGAGCCACGACGCGTTGAGCTGACGCAGCCGCATCCACTCGCCGCCGTCGCGGCGTCGCAGGGGCCGCAGCACCACGGCGCCCGACGGCGTGTCCTCACGGAGCGTGACCGGCCAGGGCCTGGTCACCGCCCACCTCTTCGCATCGTTCATCCCGGTTCCCTCGTCCACCTACCCGGCGCGCCGGGTCCCCGTGGCACCGGACCCTGCCACAATAAGGACATGCACGGCGACCTCAAGGCCTCGACAGCGCATCAGCCGTACCCGGTCGTCGCGGGGATGGAACCCGAAGATGCCAAGGACGAGCTGCGGCGCGCGATCCGCCACCACCGCTCGGAACGCTCTCAACGGCTGCGTGACCAGGCGGCGAGGGCGCTCGCCGAGGTCGTCGCCGACGTCCCCGCCGTGCAGGAGGCGTCCGTCGTCGTCGCCTACTCCCCCCGTCCCACGGAGCCCTCCACCCTGCCGCTGCTGGAGCGCCTCGCCGCGCGCGGCGCACGGGTGCTGCTCCCGGTGCTCGGCGCGGGCCTCGCCCGCGACTGGGCGGACTACACCGGTCCGGACGACCTCCGCGAACGGGCCCCGGGCCGGCCGCCGGAGCCGGGCGGGCCCAGTCTCGGCGCGGAGGCCATCACGCAGGCCGACGTCGTCATCGCCCCCGCGCTGGCCGTCGACACGAGCGGCACCCGGCTCGGGCAGGGCGGCGGCTGGTACGACCGCGTGCTGAAGCAGGTGCGTCCTGGTGTGCGGTCCATCGCGCTGGTCTTCCCGGAGGAGCTCTACGACGCTGCCGAGCGACCGCTGCCGGTCCTGGAGCACGACGTGGCCGTGCACGCCGTCGTGACCCCGGACGGCTGGCTGCCGCTCCCGGCGGCGTAGTCACCGGGAGCGGCAGGACCTCAGGGCACGAGGGTCGCGGTGTCCTTCGCCGCCTCCTCGACGGCTGCGCGGCTGAACGGCCACGGGAACGTCTCGCCGTCGGCCCACGCCGAGAGCTGGTCGGTGTAGTGGGACGACGCCGGGTGGCCTGACGTGCCGGTCACCGTCACCCACGTCGAGGCGTCCAGGTCGCCCAGGTCCACGACCATCCGCATGGACGGGCCGGTGGTCACCCGGAAGCTGCCCGTCGAGGCGTCCCACGCGGTGGCGTTGACGATCGAGCTGCCGCCGGCCATCTCGACCGGTCGCGGGTTGACGTAGTCGCGCACCAGGGCGGGCACCGACTCCCCGCCGATCACCGGGTGCTCCAGCGCCAGCGTGTGCAGCGCGCCCCACCGCCAGTCCGTCGCGTCCTTGGACAGCTCGACGGTGAGGTCGCCCCGCGCGGTCACCAGCGCCTGGGTGAGGGCCTCGTCGCGGGTCTCGACCACGTTGACGGTCGAGCGGTCGTCCCAGAACGGGTGCTCCGGCCGCTCGAGCATGTCGCGCACCACGACGAGCCACCGCGACCCGCCGGTCGGCCGCATGCCCTCCGGGACGTCGTCCCAGAAGGTGGTGCGCAGCAGGTTGCGCCACACCGCGTTGAAGTAGGCGGCGGCCGACGAGTCCGTCTCCGTCGTGTAGTCCCAGCCGGCGAGCAGCTGCTGGCCGTCCGCGTCGTACGGGTCGTCGATCTCGACGTCGAGCAGGGCGGGCACCAGCGCTGCGGCGAACGGCGACCAGTCGTCGTTCTGCAGGTTGTTCATGTCCTCGACCGAGAAAGGCCGCCCGGCCGCGACCTGCTGCGTGATCAGCTCGCGGATGCGCTCGGAGCGGAAGCCGTGGTCCCAGTCCTTCGACAGGTCCGGTCCGACGCCGTGGGGCAGCACCGCCTGGTTGGCCGCGACGATGAACCCCTCCTCGGGATCCAGCGACCGCGGCATCTCCTCCGCGTCGACCCAGCCGCGCCAGTCGTACCGGGGGTCCCAGCCGGGTCGCGGCCAGGTGCCGTCGGCCGGCACCGGTCCGGAGACCCGCTTCCGCTCCGGGATGCGGCCCGGCGCCTGGTAGCCGATGTGCCCGTCGGTCGTGGCGAACACGATGTTCTGGGCGGGCACGTCGAACATCGCGGCCGCCTCCTGGACGTCCTCGGCGTCGGCCGCGGCGGCCATCGCGAAGATGGCGTCCGCCGTCCGGCCCGGCTCGAGGGCGGTCCAGGCCAGCGAGACCGCGTACTCGCCGAAGTCGGTGCCCACCTCGGTCGGGGAGCCGACGACGGCGCCCACGTCGAGCACCGAGGACACCACCGGACCGTGGTCGGTCGAGCGCACCTCCAGCTCGATCGGGTCCGCTCCCGCGACACGGATCGTCTCGGTGCGCGACTCCATGGGCACCCATTCCTCGGCGTCCGCGTCGCGCAGCCACGTGTCGTCGCGCACGCGTTCGACGAAGAAGTCCGTCACGTCGGCGCCCATGTTCGTCAGTCCCCAGGCGAGCTCGGCGTTGTGCCCGATGATCACGCCCGGGAATCCCGCGAACGAGAACCCCGACACGTCGAACGGGCAGTCCGCCGAGACCTGCTCGCAGTGCAGGCCCACCTGGGACCACAGGCTCGGCACGTCCAGCGCGAGGTGCGGGTCGTTGGCGAGGATCGGCAAGCCGGAGGCGGTGAGGTCACCGGAGACCACCCAGGAGTTCGACCCGGCGCCGTCGCCGGTACCGACGAGGACGGGTACGGCGTCGAGCGCTGCAGCGGCCGACGAGACGGCGCCGCCGAGCGCGTCGCCGCGCCAGGCGACGTCCGCCGGCGCGGTGCGCGAGCCCTTGCGCCCGTCGTCCTCGACGAGGTCGCTCTCCGCCAGGATCGGGGTGTTACCGCCCTCGACGAAGCTCGGGAAGAGCTCGTCCACGAGCTCGACGTCCTCCAGCGCGCCGTACGCGAGCGCCCGGTCGAGCTCGTCGTCGTAGTTGCCGCGCAGGTCCCAGGCCATCGCCTTGAGCCAGGCGAGGGAGTCGACCGGGTCCCAGGGCGCGGGTGTCGCGACGTCGACCGTGGCACCGAGCACGGTGTACTCGAGGGCGATCTCGTCCGTGCTGCGGTCGGCGAGGTAGGCGTTGACGCCCTGCGCGTACGCCTGCAGGTAGCCGCGCGACTCCGGGGAGATGAGGTTCCACTCCTCCTCGGCCACCTCGCGCCAGCCGAAGGTGCGGATGACCTTGTCCGCGTCGATCGCGGTGGGGACGTCGCCGACGAGCTCGGCGAGCCGCCCCGACGTCACGTGCCGGCGGTAGTCCATCTCGAAGAACCGGTCCTGGGCGTGCAGGTACCCCTGCGCGGCGAAGAGGTCCTCCGCGGTCGATGCGTACACCTGCGGCACGCCCTGCTCGTCGCGGTGCACCGTGACCTCGCCGGCGAGCCCGGGCACGTTCTGCGTCCCGGAGGTCTCCGGCAGCGGCTTGCGGACCGTGACGACGGTGAAGGTCACGGTCGCGACGAGGGCGAGCGCCACGACCACCGCGATCCCCACCACTCCTCGCCGCAGGCGGGAGCGGGGCCCGGGGACGGGCTCTTCCTCGCCTGCGTCCTCGGGCGGTCGGGTCTCGTCGGGTTCGTTCGCTGAGGGGAGGTCGCTCGCTGACACGCAGGCGAGACTACCGTCCGCGTATGATTGGCACTCGCATCATCTGAGTGCCAGCCCGACGAGGAGAACCCGTGCCCACCTACGCCTACCGGTGCGCCGACTGCGGCCACGCCTTCGACATCCACCAGGCGTTCACCGACGACTCGCTGACGGTCTGCCCGGAGTGCTCCGGGCGGCTGCGCAAGCAGTACGGCTCGGTGGGCGTGACCTTCAAGGGTTCCGGCTTCTACCGGACCGACTCGCGCAACGGGTCGAAGAGCTCGGGCGGCTCGTCGTCCGGCACCTCCGGCTCGTCCGACAAGAAGTCCGGCGGCTCCGACAAGGGCTCCTCGACCTCGGGCTCGTCGGGCTCCGGCTCGTCGGGGTCCTCGGGCTCGTCGGGTTCTTCGGGGTCGGGCTCCTCGGGCGCGTCCAAGGCCGCCTCCGCCTGACGCGGGCACCCGAGGCCACCCCCAGGTGGAGGCGGTCCACCGGCGCACGACGGCGACCGCACCGGCCGCGCCGCGCGCCCTAGCGTGCCCGGCATGGAGCCCTCCACCACGTCCCGCCTGGCCCGCCACGCGCGGACGGTCGCCTGGCGCAGCCGGTTCGTCGTCGCCGCCCTGTGCTGCGGCCTGGCCGCCGGCGTGACCGTCCACGCGATGCGGCCCGAGCCCCCGGCCACCCGCGAGGTGGTCGTCGCTGCCCGCGCGCTGCCGGCGGGCACCACCCTGCGCGCGGGCGACCTCACCACGCTGACGGTGGCGGCCGAGCTCGCGCCGGACGGGCTGCTGACCGACCCGGCCGACGCCGTCGGCCGCTCCCCTGCCGTCACCCTCGCCGCGGGCGTCCCGGTGCACGCCGACCTGGTCGCCGGGGGCGGGATGGCCGAGCGGGCGCCCGACGGCACCGTCGTCGTCGGCGTCCGGCTCACCGAGGCCACGTGGCTGCGCCCCGGCGACCGCGTCGACCTGCTCTCCACCGACGACGACGCCGACCGCCTCGCCCGGCGTGCGCTCGTCCTGCCAGGGCTCCCGGCCGACGACGGCGCGGCCAGCACGGGCGGTCTGCTCGGCTCGGCCGCACCCGCCGGCCAGGACTCCGCCGTGACCCTCGTGGCCGTCGACCCGGACGAGGCCGCCGACGTCTCCGCTGGCGCGACGTGGGGCACGATCGCCGCCGTGCTCGTACCCTGAGACACGGCAGGGGCGACACGCGCTCCCCTTCTCGAGAGGACGGGAACATGCTGGCTGGTTTCAAGACGTTCATCATGCGGGGCAACGTGGTCGACCTCGCCGTCGGCATCGTCATCGGTGGCGCGTTCGCCCTGGTGATCACCGGGCTGATGGACGGGATCCTCAACCCGCTCATCGCGGCGATCTTCGGCCAGCCGGACATCTCCGGGGTCGGGACCTTCGAGCTCAACGGAGCGGCGTTCAGCATCGGCCTCTTCCTGCAGGCGGTGCTGAACTTCCTCATCGTGGCAGCGGCCCTGTACTTCTTCGTCGTGCTGCCGATGAACACCTACGCCGAGCGTCGCCGCCGGGTCGACGACGAGGTCGCCGAGGAGCCCGAGGCGGACCTCGCTCTGCTCACCGAGATCCGCGACCTGCTCGCCGAGCAGGCCCGCCGGCCCTGACACCGCCCGCCCGGTCCGGGTCGGCCCGCCGGGGCGCGTCACCAGTGCGGTGGCACGTCCCGGCGCAGGCGGTCGTCGTTGGACTCGTGACCGCCCTCGTCGTCGGCGGTGACGCCCCAGACGGTCTCGCGCTCGGCGCCCCGCCGCACCGCACGCCGCGGGCCACGACGCCGACCGGTGGCAGGTGCGTCCGGCGTGCCGGCGCTGTCCGCGGTGGGAGGTTCTTCGGAGGACGTCACTCCCCCATTGTCTCCCGGGGATCCTTGACGACCTCGTCAGGCTCGTCGTCGGCCATCACGGGCACCACGACCTCGGGCGGGACCGGCACGCCACCGGGGGTGCCGACCCGCTCGTCGCGGACCTGCTGCACCAGCCGTCGCACGCGGTCCGCCTCGCCCTCCGGGTCCAGGAACGCCGCCGCGGACCACACCTGCGCGACGGTCCAGCCGAGCCCTTCGAGCCGCTGGGCCAGCTGCCGGTCCCGCACCCGCACGGACGGCTCGGCCACGTACTGCGCGTCGTCGGTCAGCACCGCCACGAGCAGCTCGCCCGGCAGGTCGGGATGGCCCACCACGAGCGGGATCCGGTCACCGTCGCCGGTGCCGTAGTCCGTCTCGACGAGGTACCCCAGCCGCCACAGCCGCTCGCCCAGGTCCATGAGGAGCCTGTCCGGGACGCGGCCCGCGTCGATCCCGTTGCCGAGCTCCACCTGGTCCGCCACGCCCGAGCGTCGCTCGGCGAGCTCGAGGACGTCCCGCAGCAGCCCCGGCCCGGCGCCACGCAGACGGTCGGGGTCGAGAGCCTCGGCCGGGAAGCAGGACACCACGTGCAGGCGACGGCGTGTCGCGCCGAGCGCACCGAGCAGCATCGCCGCTCCGCCGTCGTCCCCGAGGACGCCGAACCGGTGCAGCACACGGCCGTGCGGCGTCCGGCCGAAGCCGAGCGAGAGCAGGATCGTGTCGCGCGAGAGCCCGGCCACGCCGGTGATGTCGGCGACGACGACGGGCTCGGCACGTCGCCCGGAGAAGAACGGGGCCAGCGCAGGGTTGGCGCGCACCTCTGCCAGCAGCGCGTCGCGGATGCGGTCCGCGTGCGCGGCCGTCACCGTGACGATCCCGAGCGTCTCCTCGGGGCGGGTCAGCGCATGCTCGATGGACACCTCGACGACGCGGTCCACCTCGGCTCGTGTGCTCTCGACGGACCCGGACGTCGGGTCGGGCATCCCCGTGCCGTCGACGACGTCGAGCTGGACGAGCGCCTCCGGCCGCGGCAGCGGAGCCGGCCGCAGCAGACCCTCGTATCCGTGGGCCGCCAGCAGGCGGGTCAGCTCGGGGTCGCGGCGGTTCTCCCGCGGCTGCAGCGTCACCGTGGGCAGCAGCTGGGACAGCTCGCGCACGCTGGTGCCCGACGCCGTGCGCGGGTCACCGACGACGACCACCTGCCGGCCACGAGCCAGGCAGGTGACGACGACCTCGATCGGCACGTGCTGGACCGCGTCGAGCACCACGAGGTCGACCGTGCGGTGGGTGGGCAGCAGGTGAGGCACCAGCGTGGGGGTCGCCAGGACCACGGGCCGCAACCGCCGGGCCACGTCGCCGTACCTCTCGACGAGCTCGCGCAGCGACGCCATCCGGCCCTCGATGAGCTCGGCGAACAGCGCCTCGGACCCGGCGCGGTCCTCCCGCATCGCCGCACCCAGGTGCGCGCGGGCGGCCACCCTGGCCGGCTGCGAGAGAGCGGCGAGGTGCCGGGCGTCCAGGTCTCGGAAGCGGCGCGCCAGCGCGTCGAGCCCGGCGCCGTCCTGGCCCGCGAGGGTCGGGTCGCCACCGAGGATCTGCTCGAACACGCTGGTCCACCACGCGAGGTCCAGCTCGGCGGCCACCTGGTCGGCGTCGACGCGGCGCGAGGTCAGGTCGTCGATCAGCTCGCCGAGACCTGCCTCGCGGGCTCGGCGGAGCAGGTTCGTGCGCTCGGGCAGCGTCTCCAGCGCCTGGGGGTCCAGGGCGAGCTGGTGCAGCCGCTCCGCGAGCGCGTCGAGGTCCAGGTCGAGCAGCTGCGCACCGTGCACCGTCGGTCCCAGCACCGGCTCGAGGGCGACGAGGTCGATGCGCACCGCCTCGTACGTGTCCTCGATGGTGGCCAGCCCCTCGGGAAGCGTCGGCCACCCGCCGCGCGGCGAGTGCTCGGCCCAGACGTCGCGCTGCTCGGCCACCTCGATGAGCGCCGAGTGGAGGTTCGGCACCCGGACACCCGGACGGACCATGTCCCGCGCGCGCTTGCGCAGCCGCCGGCGCGTGAACCAGCCCATCTCCACGCCGTGCTCGCTGCGCCACCGACGCGTCGCCGTCGCCTGCACCAGGTCCGTCGCGGTGCGCTCGAACACCATCGGGTGGAACACGTCGAGCGTGCTGCGCATGCCCGCGAGCATCGCGAGCTGCGTACCCCACGCGTTGATCGTGGTCGGCGCCTCCAGGCCCGTCACCTCGCCGGTGTACGCGATCTGACGGCGGAGCTGCGGCAGCGTCGCCTCCTTGAGCCGCCGCACGCGCGCCAGGGCGTCGCGCGCCTCGTCCATCGTCGTCAGGTGGGCGCCGAACCACGCCGTCGAGGACGGCCGCAGCGTGAACGCGCCCAGCGCGGCCGCACGCTCCAGCTCGCCCGCGACCCGCCGTCGGGCGTCACCGTCCAGGGCAACCGCCGTGCGGGCGTCCAGCCGCACCGACGTCGACGGCGCGGGCCGCTCCGAGGTGAGGCGCGCCAGCTCCTGCAGCGCGTCGTACGCGGACACCGCCCACGGCTCGCGGCGGGCGTGCAGGGCGTCGATGTAGCCCGTGAGCTGCGACCGCGCACCGATCAGGGCGTCGCGCACCTGCGCCGCTGCCGAGGCGTCGACGGCCTCCGGCTCCGTCGCCATCGCGGCGAGGAGGCGCTCCGCCATGTCCTCGCGCCAGGTCTGGCGCGGCGTGACGTCCAACGAGAGGCCCTCGAGCCCCAGCTCTTCCAGGCGCTGCGCCAGCCGGTCGGCGGCGCGGCGGTGACCCGTCACGTACAGCACCGAGCGTCCGGCGGCGGCCGCCTCCGTGACCACCGCGGCGACCGTCCCCGCGACGTCGGACCCGAGCGGCGCGTCCACGAAGAAGTGCTGCCCCGTGCCCAGCGCGTCCACGACGTGACGCTGGTAGGGGTCCAGGTCGCCCACGCCGCGCTCGCGTGCCGGGTCCGCGTCACCACGGCGGGGCGCGGGCAGCTCGGCGGTGGAGACGCGCGCGATCGCCTGGTCCGCTCCCGCGAGCGCCGCGACCAGCTCGTGCCGGCCCAGCGCCGGGGAGACCTCGTCGAGGTCGTCGACCAGCGCCTGACCCGGATGGACGAAGGTGCCGACCAGGACGCGCTGCTCCCAGCGGAAGTCGGCGAGGTGCTCGGCCCCGAGCGCGGCGACCCGGTCGAGGACGTCGTCGGGGTCGAACCCGGCCGCCGTGAAGGACGCCTGCGCGAGCGCGCCGAGATCGTCCTGGACGCCGCGGGCACGCAGGGTGCGCGCCAGGACCGGGTTGATCTCCGCCGTCGGCCCCAGCGTCAGATCGTAGTCGGTCTCGCCGTCACCCCGGGGCGCCAGCGTCACCGGGCGCAGCAGGATGGGCACGTGGACCGTCCGTGTGCCCGGCGTGACCTCGTCGGGCGGGGTCGGGCGACGAGCCGGGCGGCTCTGCCGGCGCGCGACGCTCACCACGGGGATCGACGTCGTCACCGCGGGCGTCGTGTCGGCGGTCGCGCCGTCGGCGACCGCCACGTCGCCCCGCGCGGCGCGGGCGGCATCCGCCGGGGACGCGACGGTGGCGACGTCGTCGGGCGACCCGGCGGAGTCCGTCCCCGCCGGTACCGGCGAGGTCGCGCTCGCACCGCTGGCCACCTCGGCGAGCGCGGTGAGGTCGCGATGGCGATCGTCCGCGGACTCGCCCTCCTCGACCGGCTCGGTCCAGGACGCCACACCGATAGCCAGCGAGGTCGGCGCCAGCCCGTACTGCGCGGCGTGCTCCGCGGAGCGCACGACGACGGCACGCGCGTGGCGCCGCGCCGTGGGGAAGGTGCCCGGCTCGCGCACCAGGTTGGACAACCGGGTGGACCGGCCGGCGAAGAGCTGTGCGACGCCCGACGGGTGCGCGGCGGACAGGTCGACCACCGCCTCGCCCAGCATCCCGACGTCGGTGAGCGTGGACCCGCCGACCATCTCGGCCAGCCCGGCACGCCACCGGCGGACCGCCTCGACGAGGGGGGTCGTCGTCGTGGGGCCGTTCGGGGCGGAAGGACCCGGGCGCGGACCGGGCGTGCCGTCGTCGGCGGGAGCGACGCCGTCGTCGGCTCCACCGTCAGGGGCACGCGCGTCGGTGCGTCCGCGGGCGTTCGCGCGCCCGGGCCGCCGGCGGGCACTGTCGTCCTGCGGCTCGACCGAGGGCTCGGCCGCGGCCGCGGCTGTGGATCGGCGGAGGACTCTCACGCCAGCACGGTAGACCGGCTCGCGGGGCCGACGGCGCCGGGCACGCCGGGGCGACCGGGATCGTCCGGGAAACCCCAGGGAGTGAAACTGTCGACGCCCCCTCGGCGGGGGGTCCGAGGAGGCGTCCGACCGGAAGCCGGTCGAGGACAGCGCGCACCGCGCAGGGGGCGGGCGATGCGCGCTGCCACCAGGCAGTCTGCCCCCCGCGCGTCTGACCAGTCAATACTCCGGAGCCGTTCAGCCGACACATTCGCGGGATCGCTCCCACCTGCGGTGACGTCGGGCGACGCACCTCGCAAAAAGGTGGCAGCGACGAGCCGCCTCCGCCTACGCTCCTGCGGTGAGGAGAGCACTCGAGGCCGCCGTCCCCGCCCGGATGGGGGTCCCGTTCCGGTGGATGCTCGCGTCGAGCTGGACCAGCAACATCGGCGACGGCATCGCGCTGGCCGCCGGCCCGCTCCTCGTGGCGTCGCAGACGGACTCCGCGACGCTCGTCGCGCTGGCCGCGATGCTGCAGCGGCTGCCGTGGCTGCTCTTCGGGTTGTGGGCGGGCGCCCTGGCCGACCGGGTCGACAGGCGCCGGATCGTCATCGTCGCCAACGCGCTGCGCGCCGTCATCGTCGCCGTGCTGTGCCTCACGATCGCGACCGGTGCCGCGCACATCGTCGTGGTGCTCACCGCGATGCTTCTCATGGGTGTCGCCGAGGTGTTCGCCGACACCACCTCCCAGACGCTGCTGCCCATGCTGGTGGACAAGCGGGACCTCGGGACCGGCAACGCGCGGCTCCAAGCCGGGTTCCTCACCGGCAACCAGCTCGCCGGGCCGCCGATCGGGGCGTTCCTGTTCGCCCTCGGTATGGCATGGCCGTTCCTCGTGCAGGTCGTGTGCGTGCTGCTCGCCATCGTGCTCATCAGCCGCATCACCCTGCCGGCGGTGCCGCGTGCCGAGAGCCCCGCCCCGGCGCGCCGAGAGATCCTCGACGGGCTGCGCTGGCTGTGGACCCACCCCCCGGTGCGGACGCTCGCGCTCGTCATCTTCACGTTCAACGCGACGTGGGCCGCCCCGTGGGGCGTCCTGGTGCTGTACTCGCTCGACCGGCTGCAGATGGGACCGGTCGGGTACGGCCTGCTGACCACCGCCACCGGCGTCGGCGGGGTGCTCGGGACGCTGCTCTACGGCCGGCTGGAGCGACGGTTCTCGCTCGCGACCCTCATGAAGACGGTCCTGGCGATGGAGGTCGCGTTCCACCTCGTGCTCGCGCTGACGACGTCCGCCTGGGTCGCGATGGCGACCGTTTTCGTGTTCGGCGCCTACACCTTCGTGTGGGGGACGGTGTCGAACACCGTGCGCCAGCGTGCGGTGCCGACCGAGTACCAGGGGCGGGTCGGGTCGGTGTACCTCATCGGGCTGTTCGGCGGGATCGTGGTCGGCAACGCCCTCGGCGGGGTGCTCACCGACCTGTGGGGCATCACGGCGCCGTTCTGGTTCGCGTTCGTCGGTGCCGGGGTGACGCTCGCGCTGGTGTGGCGCCAGCTCGACCACATCGCCCACGCCGAAGCCGGCTGACCTCGGCGGGCTACTCGCCCGTCGCGCCGTCCGACAGCTCTCGAGCGACATCGAGGTGCCCCGCGTGGCGCGCGTACTCCTGCAGCACGTGGAAGCAGATCCACGCCAGCGTGGGCGGGTCGGCCTCGAACCGGCCGCCGACGGCGCCACGCTCGGCGAGGTCGTGATCGGCCAGCACCGCTCCGGTCCGCTCGGCACCGGCGTGCAGCGCGGCGACCAGCGCGTCGCGTGTGACGCCGTCGGGCACCACCCACCGCCCGTGCGGGTCGCCGTCGGCGTGGTCGCCCCACGGGTCGGGGGCGTGCTCGGCGAGGAAGCCCCACACGAACCAGCGGCGCTCCATGTGGACCAGGTGGATCAGCAGCTCCAACGGCGTCCAGCCCGACGGCAGCCTGCTGGTGCGCAGCGCGGCGTCGGTCATGCCGTGGAGCTTCCGCTCGACGGCGTCGCGGTAGTAGTCGAGGTAGGCGACGAAGTGGGCCTTCGGGTCCGAGGAGTCGAGCCGGGGCTCGACGGCGGAGAGCGGCATGCGTGCAGCGTACGGCGGCGACGTCCTGCCGAACGACGTCGCACTGCCAGGGTGCGCCCGGCGCGATTCGAACGCGCGACACCGGCTTTAGGAGAGCCGTGCTCTATCCCCTGAGCTACGGGCGCTCGCCGCCACGAGGGCGGCGACGTCGTCAGGACCGGGCCCCGACGACGCCCACAGCCTAGCGCCCGAGCCCGCGCACCGCGGAATCAGCCCCACGCGGCCGGGTCGGCCACGACCTCTCGCAGCACCTCGCGCGCTCCCCCGGACAGCGCGGCGTGCTGACCGGCCCGGGCGGCCCGGACGTCGGGCTCCGCGAAGGGCGCGGCCAGCACCCGCTCCCGCAGCACCGCGGTGACGTCGTCGTGCAGCCACGGCTCCAGCTCGGCGTACACGCCGCCGAGCACCACGGTGGACACGCCGGTGAGGTTCACGAAGTCGGCGAGCGCCGAGCCCAGCGCCCGGCCGGCACGGTGCAGCGCGTCGCGTGCGCCGTCGTCGTCCGCCTCGAGGGCGGCGACCAGCGTGTCGAGCGGGGCGTCGACCGGCAGCCCGGCGGCGCGCAGCACGGCCTCCTTGCCCGCGTACTGCTCGAGGCAGCCGCGCGCCCCGCAGGTGCAGCGCGGGCCGGCGGGGTCGACGACGACGTGGCCCACCTCGCCGTTCCAGCCGCGTTCGGCGAGGAACAGGCCGCGGTCGACGACGATGCCGGCGCCGATGCCGACGTCGCCGGAGACGTAGAGGAAGGAGTCGGGGACCTCGCCGGCGAGCTCGGCGAGCGCGGCGAGCTTGGCCTCGTTGGCGACCCGCACGGGCAGGTCGCCGAGCCCCAGCAGCGGCACGGGGTCGAGCGACGACCACCCGAGGTTGGGTGCGACCTCGAGCTCGCCGGTGCGGGCGTCGACGAGGCCGGGCAGCGCGAGCCGGGCCCCGGCGACGCGCATGCCCTCGCCCTCGACGGCGTCGACGACGCCGGCGGCGAGCGCGCCGAGCCGGCCGAGCAGGGTCGCCGGTTCGGAGTCGTGGAACGTGCCCTGCTCGACGGCGTCGGCGACGGTCTGTCCGGAGAGGTCGAGGGCGCGCACGCCCAGATGGTCGACGTTCACCTCGAGCCCGAGGCCGACGACGGTGCGAGCGGCGGGCACGAGCGGCACGGCGGGACGGCCGGCGCGCTGGGCGGCGGCGGGCGGCAGCTCGGCGACGAGGCGGGCGGCCACCAGGTGGTCGACGAGCGTCGAGACGGTGGCACGGGTCAGCCCGGTGGCGGCGGCGACGTCGGCGCGGGACGGTGGTACGGCGTCCGGAGGTCCGGCGGCGGCGTCGTAGATGGCCCTCGCCACGAGACGGAGGTTGCGTTCGCGCAGCGTGTGCTGCCGCGAGGCGCTGCTCCCGCCACCCGGGGGTGCACCGGTGGTGCGCTGCGTCGTCGTCGGCTCGGCGGTCACGCCTTGACTGTAGCCCAGGTACCGGCAATAGTTCATCCGTACAACAAAACTGCCGCGGCGTCGCCCGGCACCCGACTCGACGAGGAGAACCCGTGAGCGACATCAAGTACTCGTTCGGCCTGTGGACCGTGGGCTGGCCCGCGAACGACCCCTTCGGCACCGCGACCCGCCCCGAGCTGGACCCGGCCGAGTCGATCCGCAAGCTGGCCGACCTCGGCGCCTGGGGCTTCACGTACCACGACAACGACGTGTTCCCGTTCGGCGCCTCCGAGGCCGACCGTCAGGCGGGCCTCGACGCCGTGAAGAAGGCCTCCCAGGAGTCGGGCCTGGTCTGCGAGATGGTCACGACCAACACGTTCTCGCACCCGATCTTCAAGGACGGCGCGTTCACCTCGAACAACCGCGACGTGCGCCGTTTCGGTCTGAAGAAGGTGCTGCGCAGCGTCGACAACGCCGCGGAGATGGGCGCCTCCACGTTCGTCATGTGGGGCGGCCGCGAGGGCACCGAGTACGACAACTCGAAGGACCTCGCCGCCGCGCACGCCCGTTACGCCGAGGGCATCGACACCGTCGCCGCCTACATCAAGTCCAAGGGCTACGACCTCAAGATCGGTCTCGAGCCGAAGCCGAACGAGCCCCGCGGCGACATCTTCCTGCCGACCATCGGGCACGCGATCGCGCTGATCAACACGCTCGACAACGGCGACATCGTGGGGCTCAACCCGGAGACCGGGCACGAGCAGATGGCGGGCCTCAACTACACGCACGGTCTCGCGCTGGCGCTGTACTGCGGCAAGCTGTTCCACATCGACCTCAACGGCCAGCACGGCCCGCGCTACGACCAGGACCTCGTGTTCGGTCACGGCGACCTGCTGTCGGCGTTCTTCACGGTCGACCTGCTGGAGAACGGGTTCCCGAACGGCGGCCCGCGCTACGAGGGCCCGCGGCACTTCGACTACAAGCCGAGCCGCACCGAGCACCTCGACGGCGTGTGGGAGTCGGCCAAGGCCAACATGGCCACCTACGACATGCTCGCCGCGAAGGCGAAGGCGTACCGCGAGGACCCTGCCGTGCAGCAGGCGTTCGAGCACGCCGGCATCTTCGAGCTGGGTCAGTCGACGCTGGGTGAGGGCGAGTCCTTCGACGCGTTCCTCGCGGACGAGTCGGTGGACGGCATCGACGTCGACGCCGTGGCCGCGCGCGACTACGGTCTGGTGAAGCTGCACCAGCTCGCGCTGGAGCACCTCATCGGCTGAGTCGCAGCTGACCTTCGTCGTTGTGGGCGCGATTTCTGGCCCGGTATGCCCGGTTCGCCGGGCTTCCGGGCCCAGAAATCGCGCCCACAAC
>NZ_JBLUNY010000006.1:182615-209016 GCF_048065335.1 Isoptericola maris
GCGGGGGGGGGGGGGGGGGGGGGGGGGCGGGGGGGGGCCGGGGGGGGGGGGCCCCCCCCCCCCCCCCCCCCCCCCACAACACCCGTCGACTGAACCAACCAAGGAGCGAAGATGCCCCTCGTGGCAGGCGTGGACACCTCCACGCAGTCCTGCAAGATCGTCGTGCGCGACGCCGAGACCGGCGCCCTGGTGCGTTCCGGCTCGGCCCAGCACCCGGACGGCACGGAGGTCCACCCCGACCACTGGTGGACGGCCTTCACCGAGGCGGCCCGCGCGGCCGGTGGGCTCGACGACGTGGCCGCGATCGCCGTCGGCGGCCAGCAGCACGGCATGGTCGCCCTCGACGCCGAGGGGAACGTGGTCCGCGACGCCCTGCTGTGGAACGACACCCGGTCCGCCCCGGCTGCCGAGGACCTCATCCGTGAGCTCGGCGAGGGCGATCGTGATGCCGGTGCCCAGCGCTGGGCGGATGCCACCGGATCGGTCCTCGTCGCCTCGCTCACCATCACGAAGCTGCGCTGGCTGCGCGACGCCGAGCCCGACAACGCCGCCCGCGTCGCCGCCGTCGCGCTCCCTCACGACTGGCTGAGCTGGCGCATCGCCGGCTACGGACCGGCCGGCGACCCGTCGGCGCCCCTCGGCCCGCAGCTCGACCGCCTCTTCACCGACCGGTCCGACGCCTCCGGGACCGGCTACTACGACGCCGAGGCCGCGGCCGACGACGGCACTCCCGACGGGCCGGGCGCGTACCGGCGCGACCTGCTCGCCCTCGGGTTCGGCCGCGACGACGTCGTGCTGCCGCGCGTCCTCGCACCCTCCGAGTCCGGCGGCGTCGCCCACCCAACCGTGGCGGGCTCCGCGGTCGACGGCGGTGCCCTGCTGGGTCCCGGCGCGGGCGACAACGCGGGCGCCTCGCTCGGCCTGGGCATGGGTCCGGGCGACATCGCGATCTCGATCGGCACCTCCGGCGTCGTCTCCGCCGTCGCACCGCGCCGCACCGCCGACGGCTCGGGCGCGATCAACGGGTTCGCCGACGCCACCGGCAACGCCCTCATGCTCGCGGTGACGCTGAACGCCGCGCGGGTGCTCGACGCCGCCCGCACCGTGCTGGACACCGACTTCGACGGTCTCGCGCGTCTCGCCCTGTCCGCACCGCCCGGGGCCGACGGCCTGGTGCTGGTGCCCTATCTCGAGGGCGAGCGCACGCCCAACCGTCCCGATGCGACCGGCACGCTGCACGGCGTCCGCCTCAAGAGCTCGACGCGCGAGCACCTGGCCCGTGCGTACGTCGAGGGGATGCTGTGCGGGCTGGCCGACGGGCTCGACGCCCTGCGGGCACAGGGCGTACCCGTCGAGCGCGTCATGCTCATCGGTGGTGCCGCCCAGTCGCCGGCGGTCCAGGAGATCGCGCCGCAGGTCTTCGGCGTTCCGATCTCGATCCCCGCGGCCGGCGAGTACGTGGCCGACGGCGCCGCGCGGCAGGCGGCATGGGTGCTCGCGGCCGCGTCTGACCCGTCCGCGTCGGCCCCGTCGTGGTCGACGTCGGTCACCGCCACGCTCGACGCGGACCCGCGCCCGGTGGTGCGCGAGCAGTACGCCGCCGTCCGCGACCTGGTGTGACGACCGCACGCCGGCGTCCGTCCACGGTGCCGGCACCAGCGCCGGACGGCCCGGGAGGAGCGATCCTCCCGGGCCGTCGCGCTGCCCGGCGGCCATCGTCGGAACGATTCGACCTAATCGTTTAGCCCGGTGACCGCTCCCCGGCCCACGACTAACGTGGCCGCCGTCCCGAACCGTCCACTTCCTCCAGATCGGAGTCCGGAATGCAGCAGGTACGACGACGAACCCGCTGGACAGCTCTTCTCGCCTCGGCCGGCCTGATGGCCACCGGCGCCGTCGGTGTAGCCACCGCGACCAGCGCCGCGGCAGCCGAGGGCTGCTCGGTGGACTACCGCGTCACCAACGAGTGGTCGGGCGGCTTCCAGGCCGACGTCACGGTGACCAACCTCGGCGACCCGATCTCCGCGTGGCAGCTCGGCTGGACGGCCGCCTCCGGGCAGTCGGTGAACCAGGCGTGGAACGCCGAGGTGTCCCAGTCCGGCAGCACCGTCGAGGCCTCGGGCGTCGACTGGAACTCGGCCCTCGCCGCCGACGCCTCCGCGAGCTTCGGGTTCATCGGCACCTGGTCCGGCGACAACCCCGTCCCGAGCGACTTCACCCTCAACGGGGTGTCCTGCACCGGCGACGTCGGCGAGCCCGACCCGGAGCCCGAGCCCGACCCGACGGACCCCGAGCCCGACCCGGACCCGGACCCCACGCCCGCGCCGTCCGGTGACCTCTACGTCGACCCGGACACGCAGGCGTACGCGGCATGGGAGGCGGCGAGCGGCAGCGACAAGGACCTGCTCGCCAAGATCGCCCTGACGCCGCAGGCGTACTGGGTCGGCAACTGGAACGACGCCGAGACGGAGCGCGCCGCCGTCGCCGACTACACCGGCCGCGCGGCGGCTGACGGGACGACGGCGATGCTCGCGGTCTACGCCATCCCCGGCCGCGACTGCGGCAACCACTCGGGCGGTGGCGTCGAGGAGAGCGAGTACGCCCAGTGGATCGACGAGGTCGCCGCCGGGATCCAGGGCAACCCCTTCATCGTCCTGGAGCCGGACGCTCTGGCCCAGCTCGGTGACTGCGACGGCCAGGGCGACCGCGTCGGTCTCCTGCAGTACGCCGCCGAGCAGCTCACGGCCGCGGGCGGCCGCGTCTACATCGACGCCGGGCACTCCGGCTGGCTGAGCCCCGGAGACGCCGCAGACCGCCTCAACCAGATCGGGTTCGACCACGCGGTCGGGTTCGCCCTCAACACGTCGAACTACAACCCGACGGCCGCCGAGCAGGCCTACGGCGAGCAGATCTCGGCGCTCACCGGTGGTGCCTCCTACGTCATCGACACGTCGCGCAACGGCAACGGCTCCAACGGCGAGTGGTGCAACCCACGCGGCCGCGCGCTGGGTGAGCAGCCGCGCACCGTCGACGACGGCACGGCGCTCGACGCCCTGCTCTGGGTCAAGCTGCCCGGCGAGTCGGACGGCAGCTGCAACGGCGGCCCGGCCGCCGGTGCCTGGTGGCAGGAGATCGCCCTCGAGATGGCGGAGAACGCCTCCTGGTGATCGTCCCCGGTGAACCGGGTCCCCCGCGCGGGGGACCCGGTTGCCCGGGCCGGGGGATCACTCCCTCGGCCCGGGGCGCCACGCTGACGGTATGGAACAGACGAAGAGCACTGGTGCGGGCCTGACCCGCACCGCCGGCATCCTCATGATCGTCATCGCGGTGCTGCACGCCGTCGTCACCACCACGTCCCACTGGAGCGGCTGGCTCGCCGGCAACCTGCGCGACCGCACGGCGAGCGCCGAGTCGGTGGCGGCCTTCTGGGCGCAGCCCGGTGGGTTCGCCGTGGTCGTGCTGGTTCTCGGTCTCCTGGTCGTCCGTGCGGCGAACAGGGGTGACCGGCTCCCTGCCTATGTCGGCTGGTCGCTCCTCGGCTGGGTCGTCCTCTGCCTCGTCCTGATCGGCCCGGCGAGCGGCTTCAGCCTCGCGCTCGTGCCCGCTGCCCTGCTGGTCGCTGCCGACGTGCGGGCGCGGCTCGCGACCCGCCGCCGCCAGGTGCGGATCCGGTAGCGCAGCCCGGCGGTGCCCGACGACGTCATCCAGCGTGTCGACGCACCTGCGGCCGGCGACCACTCGGCCGGGTCGAGCACCGGTGCGAACGCGTCCCCCGCCACCTCGAGGTCGACCTCCGTGACCATGCAGACGTCCGCGAGCGCGACCGCCTCCGCGTAGACCTGCCCGCCACCCATGACCCACACCTCGTCGCCACCGGCCGCCTCGCGCGCGATGTCCAGCGCGGCGGGCAGCGACGACGCGACCACCGCACCGTCGTCGGACCATCCGGGTTGCCGGGTCACCACCACGTTGGTGCGTCCGGGCAGCGGCCGGACCCTGGCCGGCAGCGACTCCCAGGTGAGCCTGCCCATGACGACCGGGTGCCCCGCCGTCGTGCGCTTGAAGTGCGCGAAGTCCTCCGGGACGTGCCACGGGATGGCTCCGCCCGCACCGATGACCGGTCGGCCCGCGGCGTCACGGGCCTGCGCCCAGATCAGCCCGACCACACCACGCCCGCCGCGCGATCTCTCGGACCGCGATCCCTCGGCCCCCGGACCCTCAGACCGCAACAGGTGCCTTGATGCCGGGATGGTGCTGGTAGCCGACCACCTCGATGTCCTCGTAGGTGTAGTCGAGGATCGACGCACGGGGCGCGAGCCGCAGCCGCGGGTACGGGTAGGGGTCGCGCGCGAGCTGCGTGGTCACCTGCTCCACGTGGTTGTCGTAGATGTGGCAGTCGCCGCCGGTCCATACGAAGTCGCCGACCGCGAGCCCGGTCTGTGCCGCCACCATGTGCGTCAGCAGCGCGTACGAGGCGATGTTGAAGGGCACGCCGAGGAACAGGTCGGCCGAGCGCTGGTAGAGCTGGCAGCTCAACCGGCCGTCCGCCACGTAGAACTGGAACATGACGTGGCACGGCGGCAGCGCCATGTTCTCGATCTCGGCGACGTTCCACGCCGAGACGATGTGCCGCCGCGAGTCGGGGTTGGTGCGCAGCTGCTCGACGACGCGCGCGATCTGGTCCACGTGCCGGCCGTCCGGCGTCGGCCACGAGCGCCACTGCACGCCGTAGACGGGGCCGAGCTCGCCCCCGGCGTCGGCCCACTCGTCCCAGATGGACACACCGTGCTCCTGCAGCCACCGGACGTTCGAGTCGCCGCGCAGGAACCACAGCAGCTCGTACGCGATCGACTTCAGGTGCACGCGCTTGGTGGTGATGAGCGGGAAGCCGGCCTCGAGGTCGTAGCGGATCTGCCGCCCGAACACGCTGCGCGTGCCCGTCCCGGTGCGATCGTCCTTGCGCGTGCCGTGCTCCAGGACGTCGCGGAGAAGGTCCTCGTACGGGGTCGGCACGGTGCCCGACGGCGCGGGCTCACCCGCGGACGTCGGCGCGGCGGTGGCGTCCGTGAAGTCAGGGGCGGTCATGCGGACGAGTCTACGGACGCTCGGCGCCGGGGTGCTGGAGGCTGACCGGCCCGCCGGTACCGTGACGCCATGAGCCCCCGACGACTCGCGACCACCGGCGGGCTCGCCGCCGTCGTCAGCGTGCTCGTCGTGCTGCTGTACTCCGCACGGGTCGGGCGCCGGATCGGCGAGCCGGGCGTGATCTCCGGTCTCGCGCTGGTGCTGGTCGTGGCCGCGGTCGCGGTGGCCGTGTGGTTCGCCGTCGTCTCGGCGCGCGTGCGCAGCCAGGTCGCACGGGTGGCGCGGTACCGACCCGGCTCCCCGCTGTTCGTCGGGCGCCCGACGGCGGCACTGACGGCCGAGGCCCGCAGCCTCCGGGCGGGGACGCGCGGCCTGCCGCCCGACTGCCCGGACCGGGAGCATGTGGTCTACGCGATCCTCACCGACCGGGTCGAGCTGTGGGTCCGTGGCGACGACGCCCCGCGATGGTGGGTGACGCTGCCCGCCCCGGTCGCGACCGGCACGGTGGGCTCCGGCCGGCGGGTGCTGGACGCCCTGACGGTCCGGGACGCCTCGGCCCGGCTGCAGCTCGTGCCGACGTCGGACTCCGCGCAGGCGTGGCCGTCCCGGGCGCACCGGGTCGCCGCCGTCGCGCACGCCCGGGAGCTGCTGCAGCGCTGACCTCGTCGCGGGCCGGACGCTACTCCGACGGCCGCGCGTGCCGCGCGGCGTGCGGTGCGTCGACCGGCTCGTCGGGCACGGCGTCCGTCCCGTCACGACGGAGGTGGGCGCCGTGCTCCACCGCGGCGGACCGCTCCGCGGCACGGACGTCCGGCCCGACGGCCCCCGGGCGCTCGGGGTGCACGGAGCCGTCGTCGCTCTCGCTGCCGGTCGTCCCGCCGTCGGGCAGCTCGTCCGGCAGGATCTTGCCCGACCCGAAGTCGGACTTGTCCCGGGTGCTCATCCTTCGATCCAAGCACCGTCCGACGCCTCTCGCGCGGTGTGACGGACGCCGTCGCGCCAGATGTGTCTGCGGTGCGAGGATCGACCCATGACCGACGAGACGACCGCCGCCGACGCACCCGCCGCCGTGACCCCCTCCCCGACCGACCCGCTGTGGGTCGAGCGCACCGGTACCCGCACCTACCGCGGGCACACCGCGCGCGGTGCCAGCGTAGAGATCGGGCCGGCCTCCGAGGGCGCCGTCTTCACCCCGGGCGAGCTGCTGAAGATCGCGCTCGCGGCGTGCGCCGGCATGGCCAGCGACACCAAGTTCTCGCGCGTGCTCGGTGACGACTACGAGGCGACCATCCGGGTCGAGGACGCCAAGGACATGGCCGACGACCGGTACCCCGTGCTGACGGAGAAGTTCGAGATCGACCTCTCCGAGCTGGACGACAAGACCCGCGAGAAGACCCTCCTGCTCGCTCAGCGGTCCATCGACCGCGCCTGCACCGTGGGCCGCACGCTCAAGGCCGGCGCCGAGGTCCCCCCGGCACAGTTCGCCCCGCCGGCCTGACGGTCCCGTGACCACCCGTCCGGCGTACCGCGTCGAGGTGTCCCGGCTGGTGCCGCTGGACGCCGAGGCCGCGTTCGCCCGGGTGTCGGACCCGCGCCACCACCCGCGCTGGATCCCGCTGACGCGCTACGACGGGCCGACGGCGGCACCGGCGCCGGGCGTCGGGTTCACCATGGTGAGCGGACCGGGCGCACGGCGCGGCCGAGCCGGGTTCGTCGACCGGATGACCACCCTGCAGCATGTCGCGCCGTCGACGGCGGAGGGGACCGTCGGGCGCAACGTGGTGCGCAAGGACGGGCCGGCCCTGAGCGGCACCGCCGGACTCGACGTCGTCCCGGTGGACGCGGGCCGCTCACGCGTCGTGTGGTGGGAGGAGGTGCGCCTCGTCGGGCCGTGGCCGCGGCGGGCGAACGAGCGCGCGGTCGGGCTCTTCCTGCGAGCGATGCTGGCCGTCACGCTGTGGCGGTTCAGCCGCGAGGTCTGCTCGCGGGGCCGCGGGTAGAGTCGCAGGCGTGAGCACGTCGGACGTCACCCCGGAGGGCGGGCGCGAGGTCGAGTCCTGGACCCGGTACCGCCCCACTCCCCTGCTGGACTCGCTCCTCGACAAGGCGGTGACCATCCCGTCGGCGGCGATCCACAAGCACGTCGACGTGGTGCGCCGCCGCAACCCGGAGGCCGATCCCGCGCGCGTCGTCCAGATCCTGGAGCGCGAGTACCTCACGGTGGTCGCCACGACGGGTGGCGCGGTGGGTGCCGCGGCCGCCGCTCCCGCGGTCGGTACGACGGCTGCCGCCGTCCTGACCACCAGCGACATCGCGACGTTCTTCGCGACGTCGGCGGCGTTCTCCCTCGCCGTCGCTGACGTGCACGGCATCCCGATCGACGACGTCTCCCGGCGGCGCGCGCTGCTCCTGGCGACGGTGCTCGGTGACGCCGGCGCCCGCGACGTGCAGCGCGCCGCGGAGGGGTCGCAGCTCGCCTGGGGCAAGGTCCTGCTCACGTCCATGCCGCAGACGGCGATCAAGCGTGTCAACCGGGTGCTCACGCACCGGTTCCTCAAGCGGCAGCTCGCCAAGCAGGGCACGTTGGCGCTGGGACGGATGATCCCGTTCGGCGTCGGCGCCGTCGTCGGGTACGCGGGCGGGCGGGCGCTCGGGCACGGGGTCGTCTCCCAGTCCCGGTCGGCGTTCGGCGTGCCGCCGGGGCACTTCCCCCGCGTCGTCGAGAACGCCCCGCCGGCACTCGAGGAGGGTGAGCGCGGCAAGCCCTCGGCTGTGCGTTTCCGCCGATTCCGGCGGCGAGGTTCGGACATCTCCGACGACGACGGCGCCCGCCCGGACGCGTAGTCTCGGAGCCGTGAGTACCTCACCCGACCAAGCAACCGCCGTCGACCCCGCGCTCGCCGCCCGCCTGCCGGAGCTGCGCGAGCAGTACGCCGCGCTGCAGGCGCGAGGGCTGAGTCTCGACCTGACCCGCGGCAAGCCCTCGGCCGAACAGCTCGATCTCTCCGAGGCGCTGCTGTCGCTGCCCGGCGAGGGGAACCACACCTCAGCGTCCGGCACGGACGTGCGCAACTACGGCGGGCTCGCGGGCCTGCCCGAGCTGCGCGAGATCTTCGCCGAGCTCCTCGGCGTCCCCACCGACCAGCTCCTCGCCCAGGACAACGCGTCGCTGCGCATCATGTACGACTGCGTGGTCCAGGCGATGCTGTTCGGCGCGCCGGGAGGTTCCGGGCCCTGGTCCGGCGACGGGCCGATCACGTTCATCTGCCCGGTGCCCGGGTACGACCGGCACTTCGCGATCTGCGAGGAGCTCGGCATCCGCATGGTGACGGTCCCCATGACGCCCGACGGCCCGGACGCCGAGGCCGTCGCCGAGCTCGTCGCCGACGACCCCTCGGTCAAGGGCTTGTGGGCGGTGCCCACGTATGCGAACCCGGACGGCTCGGTGATCTCCGAGGCGGTCGCGCGGCGCCTCGTCTCGATGCCCGCCGCGGCCGGTGACTTCCGCATCTTCTGGGACAACGCCTACGCGGTGCACCACCTGACCGAGCACGAGACCAAGACGGCGAACGCGATCGAGCTGGCCGCAGAGGCAGGAAGCCCCGACCGCGTGCTCATGTTCGCCTCGACGTCCAAGGTGACGTTCGCGGGCGCGGGCGTGTCGTTCCTGGCGTCGTCGCCGGCCAACGTCGCATGGTTCACCGAGCACCTGTCGATCCGGTCCATCGGGCCGGACAAGGTCAACCAGCTCCGCCACGCGCAGTTCTTCGGTGACGCCGCCGGGGTTCGCGCCCACATGGCCAAGCACCGCGAGATCCTGGCGCCGAAGTTCTCCGCCGTCGTCTCGATCCTCACCGAGCGCCTCGCGGACACGGACGTCGCGACCTGGACGGACCCGGACGGCGGCTACTTCGTCTCCGTCGACGTGGTGCCGGGGACGGCGTCGCGGGTCGTGGAGCTGGCCGGTGCGGCGGGGATCAAGCTGACTCCCGCAGGCGCGACGTTCCCCTACGGACGGGACCCGGAGAACCGGAACATCCGGCTCGCGCCGTCGATGCCCCCGCTGGACGAGGTCCGGGTGGCGATGGACGGCGTCGCGACGTGCATGCTGCTCGCGGCGGCCGAGCAGGCCGCCGCCTGACGCCGCGCGCCCCACACGTTGTGGGCGCCCCGCACGTTGTGGGCGCCCCGCACGTTGTGGGCGCGATATCTGGCCTGTTTCGTCCGTTATAGGCCGTTCTCGGGCCCAGATTTCGCGCCCACAACGTGAGGACTCGGGACGACGAAGGCCCGTACCGCCCTCTTGCAGGGGGCGGTACGGGCCTTCGTCGGCGCGGTGCAGGCCCTCAGCCGAGCACGGCCTTGAGGAACTCCTGGGTGCGCGGGTGCGACGGGTTCGTGAACATCGTCTCGGGGTCCGTCTCCTCGACGATCTGACCCTTGTCGAACATCAGCACGCGGTCGGAGACCTCGCGCGCGAACTGCATCTCGTGCGTGACGAGGAGCATCGTGATGTCCGTGGTGTCCGCGATCTCCTTCAGGACGCCGAGGACGTCGGCGACGATCTCCGGGTCCAGGGCAGAGGTGACCTCGTCGAGCAGCAGGATCTCCGGATCCATCGCCAGCGCACGGGCGATCGCCACGCGCTGCTGCTGACCACCGGAGAGCTCGTTGGTGTTGAAGTCCCGCTTCTCGCTCATGCCGACCTTGTCGAGCAGGCGCTCGGCGTCGGCGACGGCCTCGTCCTTGGACTTGCCGAGGACGTGGACCGGTGACTCGATGATGTTCTCGAGCACCGACATGTTCGGGAACAGGTTGAACTGCTGGAACACCATCCCGACCCGGTTGCGCACCACACGGCGACGCTTCTCCGGGACCTTGACCCACTTCTCACCCTTGTACTCGTGGGTGTAGGGGTCACCGTCGATGAGGATGAGCCCGCCGCTGAGCTCCTCGAGCGTCATGAGCAGACGCAGGATCGTCGTCTTGCCTGATCCCGACGGCCCGATCAGCGTGATCCGCTGTCCCTGCGGGACGGAAAAGTTCAGTCCGTCCAGCACGACGTTGTCACCGAAGCGCTTGGTGACGTCGCGGAACTCGATGGCGGGCGTCTCACCCGTGGATGTGGTCATGGTCTGGCTTCCTGTGGATCGAGTCGAGTCAGGCAAGGCGGATCTCCATCCTGCGCACCAGGAGCGAGGTCGGGTAGCTGATCAAGAGGAAGAGCACCCCGACCATCGTGATCGGCTCGATGTACGAGAAGGTGTTGGCACCGAAGCTCTGCGCCTCGGTGAACATCTCCACGATGCCGATCACGAAGAGGAACGGTGTCTCCTTGAACATCGAGATCGCGTAGTTCCCGAGCCCCGGCAGGGTGTTGCGGATGGCCTGCGGCAGGATCACCGCGCGCCAGGTGCGGCCCGGAGCCATGTTCAGCGCCGTCGCCGCCTCCCACTGCCCCTTCGGCACCGCCTCGATACCCGCGCGGTACACCTCGGACATGTAGGTCGCGTAGTGCACGCCGAGCACGCTGAACCCGACCGCCAGCGTCGGGATCGTCGGGAACGCCAGCCAGATGAAGGTCAGCTGCACCGGGATCGGCGTCATCCGGACGAAGTCCACCAGCAGCCGCAGCGGGGCCTTGAGCCATCGGCTGGGCGTCCGCATGGCCAGAGCGATGAAGAAGCCGAGGACGGCAGCGATGGCCATGCCGACCACGGTGGCGAGCACCGTGATCTGCAGACCCTCGAGGAGATGCGGCAGAACTTCCCAGGCGCGGTCCCAGCGCCAGATCGAGTCGTTCATACCGCTGACCCCCTCGCTGTGATCGATTCGGAGCCAACGTCCGGCTTGACCCGGAGCGCCTCACGCAACGACGGCTTCTTCGTGCCTCGTCCCAGACGTCGCTTGGCGCGCTCCTCGAGCCAGTTCATACCCCACGTCAGCAGGTAGGCGATCGCGAAGTAGACGAGCAGACCCGCCGTGTAGCTGAAGAACACGTCGTTGGTCGCCCGCCGGAGCTGGTCCGTCCAGTAGTTGACGTCGTGCAGCGTGATGTAGGCCGCGAGCGCAGAGCCCTTGAGCAGCTGGATCAGGAGGTTCGTCAACATGGGGATCATCAGCGCCCACGCCTGCGGGAAGATCACTCGCCGCACCTTGTGGAACCAGCTCATGTTGAGCGCCGTCGTCGCCTCCCACTGCCCTTTCGGGACGGAGGCGATCGATCCACGCACCACCTCGGAGCCGTAGGCGCCGTAGTTGAGCCCCAGCGCGACGATTCCCACAGCCAGCGCCTGCATCTCGTAGCCGAACGCCGGCAGCACGTAGTAGATCCAGAAGAGCTGGACGACCAGCGACGTGCCGCGGAAGAACTCGACCACCACGCGGGACGGCCCGCGCACCCAGAGGGACCGGGTGCGCGAGCCGAAGCCGAGGAGCAGAGCCACGATCGCGGCGAGGATGGCGCCACCGATCGTCAGCTCCAGGGTGACGACGACTGCCTCGCCGAGACGAGGCAGCCGGTCGATCAGTGTCTGGATGTCATCGGACACAGGTCAGGAGCCCAGCCCCAGCTCGTCGTTGATGGCCTCGAGGTCACCCTCGCAGAGCATCTCGGCCGTCAGACCCTCCGGGGGACGCTCGGCCTCGGTGAACCCGAACTCGCCGAGCACCTCGGCGTACCGGTCCGGGTCGCCGATGATCGTGGCGGCCTGCTCGTTGTAGGCCGCGAGCAGCTCGGTGTCCTCCTGGCGGAACACCGTGGAACCCGCACCGACCTGCGCGACACCATCGATGACGGCGGTGAACGCCTCGGTCGCCTCCACGGCGGCGTCAGTGTTCTCGGCGAGGGCGCGCAGCGAGATGCCGGTCAGCGCGAAGGCGTCGGCACGACCGGAGTCGACGGCGTCCAGACCGTCCTGCGGGCTGCCCACCTCGAGCGTGCTGACGTCGGTCTCCTCGGCGTACCCGGCCTCGATGGCCCCGGACATCACGGCGATCTCAAGGTCGGTGCCCTCGACGGACTGCCAGTCGCTCAGTCCGTCCGGGTTGCCCTCGGGGACGAGGAACGCGGTGGTGTACATGATCTCGGGCTCGCTGAAGGCGGCCTGCTCGCACCGCTCGGGCAGGATCGACATGCCGGCGCTGATCGAGTCGACACGGCCGGCCGTAAGGTTCGGGATGAGCGAGCCCCACTCGGTGAGCGTGCCCTCGACGGTGTCGATGCCGAGCTCGGAGTAGACGGCCTCGTTGAGTGCGACCGCGGCGCCGGTGAGCTCGCCGGAGTCGTCCTCGAAGCTGTACGGCTCCTCGCCGGCGAAGCCGACCGTGATCGAGCCGGCCTCCTGGAGCTGGGCGAGAGTCGAGTCGCCGCCCTCGTCGCCGTTGCCTCCGGAGCCTCCGCCGTCGGTGCTGGAGCAGGCGGTGAGTGCCGTGAGAGCAAGAACGGAACCAGCCGCCAACAGAGCGCGGCGGCGATTCGTGGTCCTGATGGACTGCACGGGAGTCTCCCTTCCGTGGCCCCGGCGCCTGCGGCAGTCGCTCGGGACTGAGATGTGTGGACGGATCGCCACGGTAGCGGCGATACGGACGTCCCGACAATCTGCACATCGGGCTGTCCGAGTGTCCTACACTCGCACAATCGGCAAGAAACCGCCGCTACCTGCGGCCGGATCTGTGCCACGACATGCCCCGGCGACGTCCAGGACCTGTGATCGTTGTCGGGTCGTGACCTTGGAAGGAGCCCAGATGCCCTCGGCGTCTCACCCTGCGTTCGGTACCGCCCCCGCCCTCTCACCCGTGACCCGTCCCTCGACGGTCGACCTGATCGCGGTCGAGCTGCGCAACGCGATCTACTCGGGAGGGCTGCGCGTGGGGTCGGGACTGCGGGAGATCGAGATGGCACGCCAGCTCGGCGTGAGCCGGGGTGCCTTCCGGGAGGCGGCCCAGCGGCTCGTCGCGGAGGGGATCGTCGTGGCCACTCCCGGTCGCGGGATGTCCGTGCGCACCATCGGTCGTGACGGCATCCGCCCGCTCTACTCCGCGAGGACGATGGTCGAGACGACGGCCGCACGCCTCGCCGTCGAACGCGCGAGCGATCGGCAGGTCGCCGCCGTGCGGTCGGCGCACGACGCGCTCGTGCGCGCCGAGGCCGCTCACGACGCCTTGCGCGTCGGGGCGGCCGACCTCGCGGTGCACTGGGAGCTGGTGGCCGCGAGCGGCAATGCTTGGCTGCAGCAATGGATGAGCACGCTCATCGTCGAGGTGCGCATCGCCAGCTTCACGGTGAGCGAGGAGTACACGGTGCGTACGGACGCCGCCCGCTCGCACGCCCCGCTCGTGGAGCACCTCGAGGCGCGCGACGCCGACGGCCTGGAGGCCGCGATCCGGGCGAACCTCGACGACGCCGTCATGCGCCTGCTCGCGCCCGACACGGCGGGCGTCCAGATCCTGGAGGAGCCGCGCCCCCTGCCGGCTCCCCGCCTCGAGCCCCTCGACCGCTAGCCCGCTAGCCCGCGGAGCGTTGTGGGCGCCCACAACCCCGACGGTCAGCGCGTGAGCGGCACCGCCTGCGCGCGGCGCTCACGCTCGTAGTCCGCGGCACGCCACGACGTCATGCCGCCGACGACGACGGCGACCGCCTCGCCCGCATCGTCCCGCAACACCTCGATCGCCTCACCCACCGGGCCGAACCCGTCGTGGACCGCCGGCCGCAGCACCGGCCCCTCCACCGTCAGCTCCTCCGCGCCGACGAACGGGTCGGCCTTGCGCGGGTCGATCAGCCACAACCGGTCCCCGAGGCGCGCCACGTCGACCATCCCCCACAGGTTCGCGTAGCAGCCGGTCCACCGGTCGAGGTCGCCGTGCGCGACCGCAGCGTCCCCGCCCCGAGCCGCTCCGCCGTCGTCGGCCACGGCCTTGCTGACCAGGGAGAACAGGCCGGCCGCGATCTGGTCGGCCGGGCCGTCGACCGCGTTCGTCAGGACGGCGACGGCGATCCCACGCTCCGGGTCGAACCAGGTGCGCGTGATCTGCCCGGGGAACCCTCCCGAGTGCCCCACCACCCGTCGGCCGGCGATCTCGCGCGCCTCGAAGCCGAGCCCGTACTCACGGCGCGGCGCCCCGGGCAGGTCCACCACCGACTCGGCACGGTGCAGAAGTCGCCGCATCGCCGGGGTCAGCAGGTCGGACCCGTCGCAGTGCGCCGCCGCCCAACGGACCAGGTCGCGCGCCGTGGAGCAGAATCCGGTAGCGGCAGCGAGCGCACCGGTGGTCGCGGCGGCCACGGGCAACCGCCCGTCGGCGAACCGTGCGGGCAGGCCGGGCTCGGCGAGCACAGGGGCCGAGTGGCCGACGACGGCACGCCGGTCCTCGCCCTCACCGAGCTCCGGCGAGGTGTCGGCCAGGCCGAGCGGCTCGAGGAGGTCGGTACGCACGTGCTCGGGGTAAGGGGTGCCGGTCACCGCCTCGACCGCGAGCCCGAGCAGCCCGTAGGCCAGGTTGGAGTACTTGAACGCCTCACCCCGTCCGATGACGTCACCGCTGGTCAGGACCGCGTCCAGCAGGTGGGCGCGGTCCGGGAAGGGCGCCGCGAGCTGCCAGAAGTCCGCGTCCTGGCCGTCCCTGCGCACGCCGCCGGTGTGCCCGAGCGCCTCCCGGACCGTCACCTCGCCCACCCGTGATCCGCCGAGCTCGGGGACGTACGCGTCCAACGGGTCGTCGAGGCGCATCGCACCGCGCTCGACGAGGCGCGCGACGACGGTGGCGGTGAACGTCTTGGAGTGCGACGCGACGCGGAAGACGTGGTCGCCGCGCAGCGGCGTGCCGGAGGTCAGGTCGGTGACGCCCCACGCACCGTCGAGCACCACGTCGCCGCCGGCGAGCACGGCGTACTGCACCCCGGGCGTCCGGGCGATGCCGGCCTGGGTCGCGACCCAGTGGTGGAGGTAGGCAGGGTCGAGGCGGTCGACGCGCGTGTGGGGCATGCGCGGCACTGTACTGGAGCCCTCCGGGCCGGCCACCGGACCGTCGTCCGCCGAGCGATGAATTCCCTGTCGGTGCCCGGTCGTAGGTTCTACCGTGAGGATGAGCCCACCAAGGAGACCTTGAGATGACTGAGAACACCGACCCGCGTCTCGCCGTCGAGGCGACAGGGCTCGTCAAACACTTCACCTCCGGGAAGAAGACCACCAAGGCCGTCGACGGCGTCGACCTGACGATCCCGACGGGGAGCGTCTTCGGCCTGCTCGGCCCCAACGGCGCCGGCAAGACGACCGTCGTGCGGATGCTGGCCACCCTGCTGCGTCCCGACGGCGGGTCCGCCCGCGTGCTGGGCCACGACGTCGTGCACGATGCCGACGCCGTGCGCAGCGCCGTCGGGCTCACCGGCCAGTACGCGTCCGTCGACGAGGACCTGACGGGCACCGAGAACCTGCTCATGCTCGCCCGCCTGTTCGGGTTCCGCGGGCGGGCAGCCACGCAGCGCGTGGCGAACCTGCTCGAAGCGTTCAGCCTCACCGACGCCGGGTCGCGACAGGTCAAGACGTACTCGGGCGGCATGCGTCGGCGCATCGACCTCGCGGCGTCGCTCGTGCTCTCCCCACGCGTGCTGTTCCTCGACGAACCGACCACCGGACTCGACCCGCGCTCCCGCAACCAGGTGTGGGACATCGTGCGAGTGCTCGTCGACGACGGCGCCACGGTGCTGCTCACGACGCAGTACCTCGAGGAGGCGGACCAGCTCGCCGACCGGATCGGCGTCATCGACCACGGCAGGCTCATCGCCGAGGGCACGTCCACCGAGCTCAAGCGGTCGGTCGGCCAGGGCGCGGTCGAGATCCGCCTGGCCGACGCCACGCAGCGCGCCGAGGCGGCCGCCGTCGTCCAGCGGATGCTCGGGACCGAACCGACGCTGCCCACCGACCCGTACGCCCTCAGCGCGCGGGTGCCCGACGACGGCGCACACCTCGTGGCGCAGCTCCTGCCCGCGCTCGGCGAGGCCGGGATCGCCGTCCCGGAGTTCTCCCTCGGGCAGCCCAGCCTGGACGAGGTGTTCCTGACACTGACCGGCGAACCGTTGCCGGCGGACGAGACGAGCGACGGCGCAGCCGTCGAGCAGGAGGTGGCCCGATGAGCGCCGTCGACATCAGCACGACGACCCTGCGCGAGGCCGTGGCGCTGGACGACCGGCCTGCGCGGCCCTCGGCGGTGGCGACGTCGCTGACCTTCGGATGGCGGGCGCTGCTGAAGATCAAGCACGTGCCGGAGCAGCTCTTCGACGTGCTGGTCTCGCCCGTCATCTTCACCCTCATGTTCACCTACCTGTTCGGTGGGGCGATCGCGGGGTCCACGGACGCCTACATCCAGTTCCTGCTGCCGGGCATCCTGGTGCAGACGATCATCATCGTGACCGTGTACACCGGCTACACGCTCAACACGGACATCACGAAGGGCGTGTTCGACCGGTTCCGGTCGCTGCCGATCTGGCGGCCCGCCCCGATCGTCGGGGCGCTGCTGGGTGACACCGTCCGGTACACGATCGCCTCGGTGATGTGCATCGGGCTGGGGCTGATCATCGGGTTCCGGCCGGACGGCGGCGTGCTCGGCGTGGTCGCCGGCGTGGCGCTGCTGCTGGTCTTCGCCTTCGCGCTGAGCTGGATCTTCACGATCCTCGGTCTGCTGCTGCGCACGCCGAACGCGGTGATGGGCGTGTCGATGATGGTCCTCATGCCGCTGACGTTCGCGTCGAACATCTTCGTGGATCCGTCGACGATGCCCTCGGGGCTGCAGACCTTCGTGGACCTCAACCCGGTGTCCCACCTGGTCACGGCCGTCCGTGGTCTCATGGCCGGTTCGGCGGGTTGGGGCGACGTGACGACGGTGCTGATCTCCGCCGTCGTGATGACCGCGGTGTTCGCCCCGATCACGATGTACCTCTACCGCAACCGCCACTGACCCCCGCCTCTCGGTTCGTTGTGGGCGCGATTTCTGGCCCGAATTGCCGTCTTTGGGGGCATTTATGCCCCAGAAATCGCGCCCACAACGGCTACCGCAGCGCCTGGCGGGTGCGTCCCACCAGTCTCGTCCCGTCCCGGACGATATCGTCGGCCACCGCGACGATCACGGTGTGCCCGATCTCCTCGAGCCACCGGCGACGGCGGACGTCATCTCGCCACTGCTCCTTGTCGGTCCGATGCTGGTCACCGTCGTACTCGATGACCACCCTCTGTGCCGGATAGAGCAGGTCGCACCGCTTCACGTACGTCCCGTCGGCGAGACGAACCACCTCGTTCACGACGGGACACGGCAAGCCGGCACCGGTCAGAAGCAGACGCGTGCGCGTCTCCATGACCGAGTCCGTGCCCGGCCGGACCCGCGAGAGCTGGTCGCGCACCTGCGCGATGCCCTTCACCTTTCGGGTCGCCTCGGCCTTGCGCTGTAGCTCCGCCACCGAGGTGAGCATCCACTTGCGCCGGAGGAACGAGTCACCGAGCACCACGACATCGTCCGGGAGTCGCAGACCGACACCGACATGGACGAAGGTCTGCGCCGGCGCCGTCACGCGCAACCCGCCGACGTCCACGACGTCGAGGCTCTCCTGCCTGCTCCGGTGTGCCACGACCCCGGGCCTCTGGGCACGTTCCGCAGGGTTCGACGAGATGACGTGCAGCGCGTCGTCCTGGGCGATCGTCCAGGGCACGTCGACGCCGAGCAGGCGCAGTGCCGTCCCGTGGCTGAAGGCGACGGAGTCGTCCAGCACGGTCGCGAGGGCGCGGCAGCGGGTGAGGAAGTCCTGGTGCTGCGGGCCCGGGACACGGACGCCGTGAAAGGGAGCCGCCAAGGAGTCGCCGATACGCAGCGATTCGGCGGAGGTACCGCGGCCGATCGCTGATCGCACGGAGAAGGGCGAGGCGGCTCTGTGATCGGGCGTCGACATGCACCGACCGTGCCAGAACGGGCACCTCGGCGAGGTCGCCTATCCACAGCCCCGGGCGACCATCGATTGTGGGCGCGATTTCTGGGCCGTGGATGCCCCCAAAAGGGGCATATCAGGCCAGAAATCGCGCCCACAACATCACGGGGGTCAGGCGGCGGGGTCGGCCTGCATCTCTTCGTCGCAGCGACGGGTGACGACCAGCACCGGGCACTGGGAGTGGTGCAGCACCGCCTGGCTGGTCGAGCCGAGGAGCAGCCCGCGGAAGCCGCCACGCCCTCGTGAGCCGACCACGACGAGGTCGGCCGCCGACGAGAACTCGGTGAGCAGCTCGGCCCCCGACCCGTCCAGCACGTGGCGCTTGATCGTGAGGCCCGGATGCTCCGCCTGGATCTGGTCGACGATCACGTCCAGCCCCGCCTCCACGTCCGCGAGCACCTGCTCGTGATCGATCTGGGACGGCAGCCAGGCGAGCACCCCGGCGCCCGACCCGAGCGGCACGCCGGCGACTGCGACCAGCTCGGCATCCCACGACTTCGCCTGGTCGACGGCGTACCGCAGTGCGACCTCGGACGTCGGCGAACCGTCGACGCCGACGACGATCCGGCTGACCTCGTGGACGGTGTCACCGTCGCGGCGCCGCGGGTCGTCGGCACCCTCACGGTGCGGGACCACGACCGTCGGGCAGTGCGCGTGCGCCGGCAGCGCCGACGACACGGTGCCGAGCAGACGCTCCGTGAAACCGCCACGGCCGCGGGTGCCCACCACGGCGAGCGAGTGCTCGGACGACATCTCGACGAGCACACCCGCCGCGTCCCCCGTGGCGACCGTGCCCTGCACCGGGACGCCGAGCGGTGCGACCCGCGCCTCGGCCTCCGCGAGCACTGCCTTGGCACCTTCGGCGATCGCCGTGTCGTCGAGTGCCGCGTATCCGCCGTCGAGCGACGCCGCCGTGAAGGAGGGCAGCGAGTAGCTGCACACGATGTGCAGCCCCCATCCGACCCGCTGGGCGTACGCCGCGGCCCAGTCCAGGGCGTGCAGGCTCGCGGTCGAGCCGTCGACGCCCACCAGGACGACCTCTGGACGTGTCATGTCGCGCCTCCCGTCATGTCCGGACCTCACCGTCCGGAGCCACCTTAGTTCAAGGATATCGAAAGACGCCCGCAAGGTGTAGCAAAGGGAAGCACGACGCCCCGACGTTCGCAGGGAACGTCGGGGCGTCGGTGATGCTGGAGAGGAAGCCTCAGCCGGTGACCCGGAGGAACACCGGGCTGGACTGCCAGATGCCGGACTGGCGGACCGTCCACCCGCCCGGACGCGTGGCCTCGATCTGCTGGCCGTTGCCGATGTAGATCGAGATGTGACCGGGCGACCAGATGAGGTCACCGGGCTGCGCCTCGGCGCGCGACACCACGGTGGTGGCGGACGAGCTACGCATCTGGCTGGACGAACGCGGCAGCGACGTCACGCCGACCTGGGCGTAGGCGTAGGTCACCAGGCCCGAGCAGTCGAACCCGGACGGCGAGGCGCCACCGACCACGTACTTGGTGCCGATGTACCGGGCGGCGATCGAGGCGACCTGCGAGCCGCGCGAGCCGTCCGCGGCGGGGGCCGCTGCGGACTCAGTGCTCGCAGCCGAGGTGTCGGCGCTCGTCGTGCTGGAGTCGACGGCGGTGCGCTCGGCCGACCGGGAGGGAGCGACCTCGCGGACGGGCTCCGGCTCGGGCTCGGGTGCCGCCTTGATCTCGGCCGCCTTGGCGACCTTCGGGGTCACCTTCTCGACGGACATCTTGGCCCCGGCGTCCACGGTGACGACCGGAGCCGACTCGAGGGCGGTACGAGCCTGGTCGGTCAGCGCGCCGAGGTCGACCGTGCTGAGCTTCTTGGCCGCGTCGTTGTCGACCGGAGCGGCCTGCGCCGCAGTGGCGCCACCGATGGTCGAGACGAGCAGACCACCAGCAGTGGCGACGACGGCGGCACGACGACCGGCAGCCGCAGACGGAGCGGCGAGCATCGGGCGGCGTGCGGCACGGTGCTTGCCGCGCGTCCTGGTAGGTGCGTTCACGTGTTCCCTCTCCTGTCGCCTACGAGGTCAGCTGTCGGGTTCGGGTGGGAGAAATCACCCGGCCACCGAGAACTCTCGTTCTCGACGACTTCACCCCAAGGACACCGTCTCCGGTGCCCGAAAGTGGGTCCCCCGCTCCTGCCGGCGGTCTTGGTCCCTGACCGGTGGCAGGACTCGGCGTCCGGTCAGGATCCGGAAGAGTTCTCGACCGGACGTGGAAACCGTAGCGGATCTCGGCGGCCATGTCACGTTTAGGTCACGGTGATCCGTGACGCAGCCCGCTGGAGGCCTCCCGGACCCGCTGGACGCCCCGCTGAAGCCCGTGATCACGCCGCCCGGACAGTTCCCCGTCCGCGCGGCCCCGGACGCTCAGCGGCCCTTCCCGCCCCGAGACACCAAGAGGCCCCGCCGCGCAGGTGCGCGGCGGGGCCTCGTCGGTGTCGTGGAAGCGTCAGCCCACGCGGATGAACGTGGGGTTCGACTGCCAGATGTTGCGGAACTGGATCGTCTTGCCGGGACGCGGCGCGTCGATCTGCGTGTTGCCGCCGGCGTAGATGGCGATGTGGCCCGGGGACCAGATGAGGTCGCCCGGCTGCGCGGCGGAGCGCGAGACGACGGTGCCCGCGTAGCGCTGGTCCGACGAACCGCGCGGCAGCGAGACGCCGGCCTGCGCGAACACGTACTGCGTGAAGCCCGAGCAGTCGAACCCGGACGGCGACGTGCCGCCGGAGACGTACGGGACACCCACGTAGCGCGAAGCGATGGAGATGATGGACGAGCCGTTGGCCGAGGCCGGTGCGGCGGCCTGGGTGGAGGAGGAGGACGACTCGCTGCTGCTCGTGTCGACGGCGGTGCGCTCACCCGAACGGGACGGGGCGACCTCGCGGACGGGCTCCGGCTCCGGCTCCGGTGCCGCCTTGATCTCGGCGGCCTTGGCGATCTTGGGGGTGACCTTCTCGACGGACATCTTGGCGTCGGCGTCGACGGTGACCACAGGGGCCGCCTCGAGGGCCGTCCGAGCCTGGTCGGTCAGCGCGCCGAGGTCGACGGTGCTGAGCTTGTTGGCCGCGTCGTTGTCGACCGGAGCGGCCTGTGCTGCGGTGGCGCCACCGATGGTCGAGACGAGCAGGCCACCAGCGGTGGCCACGACGGCGGCCCGACGGCCAGCAGCCGCGGACGGCGCAGCCAGCACGGGACGGCGTGCGGCACGGTGCTTGCCACGCGTGGTGCGAGCAGTCACGTTCAACCTCTCCTTGTCGCCTACGAGGTCAGCTGTCGGGTTCGGGTGGGAGAAAACACCCGGCCACCGAGAACTCGCGCTCTCGACGACTTCACCCCAAGGACACCGTCTCCGGTGCCCGAAAGTGGGTCCCCCGCTCCTGCCAGCGGTCATTCGTGGAAACCAGGACGGCGGCAGGGTTAGGCGTCCGTCCCGGTACTCGCCGGAGGAATCTCCCGCAAGCGTGTCCGACCGTACCCGAACCGGCTGGCGATGTCACGTTCCGATCACGACCCTGTGGACGGCCTCCGCGCAGCACCTGGACCCGCCTTCCGCAGCACCGGGGAGACGCCGCCCGGAACGCGCTCAGCGCGCCGCGACGAACAGGTGCTTGGCGAGGTCCTCGGGCAGCTCGAGGCCCTCGTCGGCGCCCGAGGCCTGCACGGCGTAGTAGTCGCCGATCGCTCTCGCCTGGACGCGCGTGCCAGGCAGCAGCCCGACCTTCGCCAGCCGTGCGAGGAACTCGTCGTCGACCTGGACGGGCTCGGCGATGCGCTGCAGCACGACCGTCACCTCGTCGGAGCCGCCCCGCAGGAAGGTCGGCAGGGACTGCACGCCGTCGAGGAACGGCACGTCCTCGTACTGCTCGCCCAGCTCGGACAGTCCCGGGATCGGGTTGCCGTAGGGGTCGTGGTGCGGGTGGTCGAGGAGTGTGACGAGGCGCCGTTCGACGAGGTCGCTCATGACGTGCTCCCAGCGGCACGCCTCGTTGTGGACGTGCTCCCAGTCCAGCTTGATGACGTCGGTGAGGAGCCGCTCCGCCAGCCGGTGCTTGCGCATGACGCGGGTCGCCTTCGACCTGCCGTCGTCCGTGAGCTCGAGGTGACGGTCGCCCGTGACGATCACCAGGCCGTCCCGCTCCATCCGCGCGATCGTCTGCGAGACCGTGGGCCCCGAGTGACCGAGGCGCTCCGCGATCCGTGCACGGAGCGGCGTGATGCCCTCCTCACCGAGCTCGTAGATCGTCTTGAGGTACATCTCGGTGG
The DNA here is from genome assembly GCF_048065335.1 of Isoptericola maris. NCBI lineage: Bacteria > Bacillati > Actinomycetota > Actinomycetes > Micrococcales > Promicromonosporaceae > Isoptericola > Isoptericola maris. The sequence continues at coordinate 204,962 of NZ_JBLUNY010000006.1, forward strand.
TGTCGATCAGGTCGGTCACGTCCACTCCCGTCTTGAGGCCCGGGCCTAGTCTATTCGCACACGTCACCGTTCGAACGTCCTCGCACGTGCGAACGGACACACCACGAGCCACGGAGCCCATATGACCCTGCAGATCCCCTCGTCGCTGCTGCCGTCGGACGGCCGGTTCGGCTCCGGTCCGTCGAAGGTTCGCACGGCTCAGGTCATGGCTCTGGGTGCGGCCGGGGACCCGGCCCGGCCCGTGCTCGGCACCTCGCACCGGCAGCCTGCCGTGAAGGACCTGGTCCGCCGGGTGCGCGCGGGCCTCGCGGACCTCTTCGACCTTCCCGACGGCTACGAGGTCGTGCTGGGCAACGGGGGGTCGACGGCGTTCTGGGAGGTGGCGACGGCGTCTCTCGTCCGTGAGCGGGCCCAACACGCGACGTTCGGCGAGTTCGGCGCCAAGTTCGCGGCTTCGACGCGCCGTGCACCGTTCCTGGCCGACCCGGAGGTCGTCGAGGCCGCACCGGGGAGCGTGGCGTACCTCGCGCCGTCGGACGCCGTGGACGTCTATGCCTCTCCCCACAACGAGACGTCGACGGGTGCGATGGCGCCGGTTCGCCGGCCGGCGGGGAGCGACCAGCTCCTCCTGACGGACGCGACGTCGGGCGCGGGCGCCCTGCCCGTGGATGTCCGTGAGACGGACGTGTACTACTTCGGCCCGCAGAAGGCCTTCGGGGCCGACGGCGGCCTGTGGCTCGCGCTGTGCAGCCCGGCCGCGATCGAGCGGGCCGCCGAGGTCGAGCCGTCCGGCGGCGGCCGCTGGGTGCCCGAGTTCCTGTCGCTGACGACGGCACTGGCGAACTCGCGGCAGGACCAGACGCTGAACACCCCGGCGGTCGGCACGCTCGTGATGCTCGCCGACCAGGTCGAGTGGATCCTCGGCCAGGGCGGGCTCGCGTGGTCGACGGCGCGCTGCGCCCGCTCCGCCGAGATCCTCTACGGCTGGGCGGGGTCCCGCGACTGGGCGACCCCGTTCGTCGAAGATCCGGCGGAGCGGTCCACCGTGGTGGGGACGATCGACCTGGACGCCGCGGTCGACGCGAGCGCCGTCGTCGGACACCTGCGGGACAACGGGGTGCTCGACGTCTTCCCGTACCGCAAGCTGGGCCGCAACCAGATCCGGGTCGGGATGTTCCCCGCGGTGGAACCGTCCGACGTCGAGGCACTGGTCAACTGCGTAGATTATCTCGTCGACCGCCTCGCGTGATCTACTGAGCGAGAATTTCACCCGCTCTCCTGCTAGCCTTCCCGACATATCTCGCATACACGACATGCGTGACGCGTCAGAGAGGATGCCGGGGATGGACCACTTCACATACGGGATGCTGACGCCACTGGCGGGCTACATTGCTTCGTTCATCGGCTGCCTGACGGGACTCTCCGCGACGTCGCGGGCACGCGCGGCGACGGGAGTGGCCGCCAAGAGCGTCTGGCTCGCCATCGGCGCGGTCGCGATCGGCGGTACCGGGGTGTGGGTCATGCACTTCATCGCGATGCTCGGGTTCACCGTGCACGGCATGCCGATCAAGTACGACATCCCCCAGACCATCGCGTCCGCCCTGCTGGCGATGGTCGTCGTGGCGATCGGCCTGTTCATCGTCGGCTTCTTCGGCGACCGGATCGTCTACCTGCTCGGCGGCGGGCTCGTGGTGGGACTCGGCGTCGCCAGCATGCACTACATGGGTATGGCCGCGATGCAGATGAGCGGCGAGGTCAGCTACAACGGCGTCCTCGTGGCGGCGTCGCTGGTCATCGCCGTCGTCGCCGGTACCGCGGCACTGTGGCTGTGCGTCAACGTCCGGGGCTGGCTGCTGTCGACGGCCGCCGCGCTGGTGATGGCGGCCGCGGTGGCGGGCATGCACTACACGGGCATGGCCGCGATGGAGATGTCCGGCCCGATGGGCGAGGCGCCGCTGGGCACGTCGGCGACCGAGCTGCTGGCGCCCTTGATCGGCGGGGTCTTCCTCACCACCGTCGCGCTGATCTTCGTGGTGCTCATGTGGCCGACGGAGGAAGAGATGCGCGAGCGGCAGCGGCTCGCCGAGCGCATCGCCCTCCCGCAGGGCTGAACCGCCGCGGCCGTCGGGCGCACCGCCCGCGACGCGACCACGCCCGCGCCGTCTGCTCAGGCGGCGCGGGCGTGGTCGCGCTCGACGGCGGGCGCCTGGTCGAGGTAGACGACCTCGAGGTGGGGCCGGCGGAGCAGCCGGTACCGCACCTTGAGCCGCCAGTTGCGCACGGCCCAGATCGTCGCCCCGAGCGCGACGACGAGCGTGGCGATCGACCCGATGAGGATCGACCAGCGCGGGCCGAAGGCCTCCCCGACCCACCCGACGATCGGCGACCCGATCGGCGTCGCGCCCAGGAACACCATCATGTAGAGCGACATGACGCGGCCGCGCATCGCCGGATCCGTCGAGGTCTGGATGGTGGAGTTGGCGGCGGTCATCATGGTCAGCGACGCCAGCCCGACGGGGATGCAGGCCACCACGAACGACGGGAACGTGGGCATGAGGGCCATCACCGCCGTCGCGATCGCGAACGCGAAGGCAGCGCCGATCACGAGCCGCACGCGCGGGCGGTCGCGCCGGGCCGCCAGCAGCGCCCCCGTCAGCGACCCGATCGCGAGCACGGAGCCGAGCAGCCCGAACTCGCCGGCGCCGCGCTCGAACTCGACGCGCGCCATCATCGCCGAGGTGAGCTGGAAGTTGAGCCCGAACGTGGACACGACGGCCATCACCACCATGATCACGACGATGTCGGTGCGCCCCCGCACGTACCGCAGACCCTCGCGGATCTGGCCCTTGCCGCGCGGGGCGCGCTCGCGCGCCCAGGACGCCTCGGCCTTCATGAGGGCGATGGCGACGATCGTCGCGACGAAGGTGAGGCCGTTGATGACGAACACCCATCCGGACCCGACGGCGGCGATGAGCAGCCCGGCGACGCCCGGCCCCACGAGGCGCGCGGCGTTGAAGGAGGCGGAGTTGAGCCCGACGGCGTTGGCGAGTCGCTCGGGCGGCACCAGCTCGGCGACGAAGGTCTGCCGCACGGGGTTGTCGAACGCGGTGACGATGCCGAGGCCGAGCGCGAACGCGTACACCTGCCAGAGCTGGGCGTTCCCGGACAGGACGAGGGCGCCCAGGCCGAGGGCGAGCAGGCCCATCGCGCCCTGGGTGGCCATCAGCAGCTGACGGCGGGGCAACCGGTCGGCGAGGAGGCCCGCCCACGGCCCGATCAGCAGCAGGGGCAGGAACTGCAGGGCGGTGGTGATGCCGAGCGCCACGCCGGAGTCGTCGGTGAGGTCGGTGAGGACCAGCCAGTCCTGGGCGACGCGCTGCATCCAGGTGCCGACGTTCGCGACGAGGGCGGCGCCGAACCAGAGGCGGTAGTTGGGGTAGCGCAGGGAGGAGAAGGTGGTGCTCATCCAGCCGCCACCTTCACGAGGATCTCGGTGGCGGCCGCGAGGGTGGCGCGCTCGTCGGCGTCGAGCTCCTCCAGGCGGCAGGTGAGCCAGGCGTCCCGACGACGGCGCGTCTCGGCGATCTCGTGGCGGCCGGCGTCGGTGAGGCGCACCACGACCTGGCGCTTGTCCGTGGGGTGGTCGATCTTGTCGACGAGGCCGAGCGCGGCCAGCGCCGTCACAGCCCGGGTCATGGCGGGCGGGCGGACGCGCTCGTGCTCGGCGAGGGCGCCGGGGCTCATCTCGCCGTGCCGGTTCAGGACCGCGAGGACGCCGAACTGGCCTTCGGGCAGGTCGGCCTCGCCGCGCTGGGTACGCAGGCGGCGGGCGGCGCGGGTGAGGGCGACACGGAGGTCGCTGCTGAGCTGGGCGGGATCGTGCATCACTGTTCTTACTCTAGGTCATTACCCGGCGACACGGCCTGTGAGTTCCGCCACGGTCAGAGACAGCCCGCCCGGGGGGGGGGGGGGGGGGGGGGGGGGGGGGGGGGGGCCCCCCCCCCCCCGGGCCCCCCCCCCCCCCCCCCCCCCCCCCCCCACCCCCCGGCCCCCCC
>NZ_JBLUNY010000006.1:209026-231740 GCF_048065335.1 Isoptericola maris
GATTTCTGGGCTCTCAACCCCACTAAAAGGGACACAACGGGCCAGAAATCGCGCCCACAACACCCAGCGAGGGCCTGCTACTTGACGGTGGCGGGGAGCAGCTCGAGATCCTCGCCGTGCTCCTCGAGGAACTCCTGCGCCTCGCCGTCCGAGACGGCGGTCATGAGGCGGTCGAACGGGTCCTCGTCCAGCACCACGATCGACTGACCGTCAGAAGACCGGCCGGTTCCCTCGTACGGCGCGGTCATGAACGCCACGTCGTTCGTGGAGATCTCCCGCGCCTCGTCGAAGATCTCCCGCATCCGGGTGATCGACAGCGCGTCGTCGGTGGCCACGGACCGGCTCACCTCGTCGAAGAATCGGCTCATCATCACCGGGTCGCGCCGGTTGTTGTTGATCTTGCCCAGGATGGCGCGCATCCAGTTCTGCTGGCGCTGCACCCGCCCGAAGTCGCCGTTGGACAGCCCGTAGCGCTGCCGGGTGTACGACAACGCCTCCTCGCCGCTCATCATGTGCTTGCCGGCCTCGAAGAACACGTCGTCACCGTCGCCGATGTCCTCCGGCACGGTGATCTGCACGCCGTCCAGAGCGTCCGTCAGCCCGACGAACTGCTCGAAGCCGGTCACCACGAAGTGGTCGATGCGGACGTCGGTCAGGTCCTCGACCGTCTGGATCATCAGGCTGGGCCCGCCGAACGCGTAGGCAGCGTTGATCTTGGCGTGCCCGTGCCCCGGGACCTCCACCCACGAGTCGCGCGGGATCGACACCACCACGGCGGACGACCGGTCGGCCGGCAGGTGGACGAGCATGATGGCGGCGGCATGGGTGGCCGCGAACGCCGACGACGACGAGCTCGGCCGGCGGTACGTCCAGCTCGTGGACCACCTGCTGGAGCCCGAGCGGCACGCGAGCGCCGTGCACCGGGCCGCCGAGGCGCAGGGCACGGCCTGCCCCACCTGCGAGATCAAGCTGGTGCCCGCACCGCTCGGGCGGGTCGCGCCGCCGGTCGGCGCCACGCGAGCCGCCGGGGAGCCGGTCGCGTGACGCGGGTGACCGAGCTCGCGCACCACCTCCGCTTCACCGCTTCCTACCTGGTCCACGCCCTGTCCACCGACCCGGCGTGGCTGGTGCTGCAGGCGTCGCGGCGGCTGCCCGCCCGGGTGAGCGCCGTCGTCGTCCCCCGGGTGGAGCGCCTGGTCGGGGACGGCACGGGCGGCGAGGCGGGACGACTCCGGGCCGCGTGGGCGGCCGGCGCCGTGACGACGGTCCGCGAGGCGGCGCCGCGCGGTCGGACGGGCCGCCGGGTGCGGGCCGCGCTGCTGGGGCAGATCGGCACGTTGGAGCCGGTCGGCGCCGCTGACCCTGCCGGGGCGGCCCCCACGAGAGCGGGCCGCGCCGGCCGCCTGGCCACCGTCCACCACCACCTGACCAACTCGCTGCCGCACACGCAGAGCGGGTACACGCTGCGCACGCACGCGATCCTCACCACGCAGCGGGCGGCGGGCCGCCGCGTCACCGCGACCACCCGGGCGGGCTACCCCCTGACGATCGGCGCGCTGGGCGCCCGGGGCACCGACGTCGTCGACGGCGTGGAGTACTCGCGCCTGGTCCCCCGGTCGCTGCCGGCGGACCACGCGCGTCGGGCCGAGGAGGCCACCACCCTGCTGGTGGCCGAGCTCCGGCGGAACCGGCCCGACGTCGTGCACGCCACGACGCCGTGGACCACGGGCGAGGCGGCCCGGGCGGCCGCGGCACACGCCGGGCTCCCCTGGGTGTACGAGGTGCGCGGGCTGCCCGAGGAGACGTGGGCGGCCTCGCACGCCACCGCCGCGGCCCGGGACGCCGCGACGCGGTCCGAGCGGTATGCGCTGGTGCGCGCCAAGGAGACCGAGCTCGCGCTGGCGGCCGACCACGTCGTGACACTCAGCGCGACGATGCGCGACGAGCTCGTCGGGCGCGGCGTTCCCGCCGGGCGCATCACCGTGGTGCCCAACGCCGTCGACTCCGCCCTGCTGGGAGCCACCGTCCCGACGCCCCCCGAGGCCCGCGCCCGGCTCGGGCTGCGCACGGCACCGCAGGTCATCGGCACCGTCAGCTCGCTGGTGGGCTACGAGGGCCTCGAGGAGATCCTGCGGACGGTCGCCACCCTGCGCGACGGCGGCACGGACGTCTCGGCGCTGGTGGTCGGCGACGGCGTGGCCCGCCCCGTGCTCCGGCGTCTCGCCGCCGAGCTCGGGATCGCCGAGCACGTGCACCTGCCCGGTCGGGTCCCCCGCGACGTGGCCCGCACCTACCTCGCAGCGCTCGACGTCGTGCTGGTTCCCCGTCGCCCCGACCGGGTCACCGGCCTGGTGACCCCCCTGAAGCCGGTCGAGGCGATGGCCACGGGTCGGCCGGTGGTGGCGAGCGACCTGCCGGCGCTGCGCGAGGTGTGCTCCCCGCTCGACGGCGGCGCCCCGGCCGCGCTGCTCGTCGCCGCGGACGACGACGCGGCCTGGGTCGACGCCGTCGGCGGCCTGCTGGACGACGGCGGCCGGCGCGACGCGCTGGTCACGGCCGGCCGGGAGGTGGCGGCCGAGCGGACCTGGTCGCGGCTCGTGGCTCGCTACGACGACGTCTACGCGGCGACGACCGGCACGGCGGTCGCCGAACTGCACCGAGAGGATCGACGATGACCCGGACCCGACAGCACGGTGTGCGCGTCGCGGCGCTCGTGACCGCGGCGGTCCTGACGCTGGGGGCGTGCTCGCTGCCCGCAGAGCCGGTACCTCGCCCCGCCGCGACGCAGACCACCACCGAGGCGGTCGAACCGGTGACGAAGTCGCCCGCGCCGTCGCCGTCGCCCGAGGCAGCGGACCCGCTGGGCGAAGGGGCCCGCAACGTGCTGCTCATCGGCACCGACTCGCGCGACGCCTCCTCGATGGGCGGCAACGCGGACATCATCATGCTGGCGCACGTGCCGGCCGACCGGGAGCGGCTCTACCTGGTCTCGTTCACGCGGGACATGCACGTGCCGATCCCGGGGATCGGCGAGGGGAAGATCAACTCGGCGTTCTCGCGCGGGGGCACCCCGACCCTGGTCGACACGGTGGCCGGGCTGGTGGGCGGCCTCGAGATCGACCACACGGTGCAGGCGAACTTCAACGGGTTCATCAACCTCACGCGGGCCCTCGACGGCTTCGAGGTGGACAACAAGCACCACTCCACGGTGACGGTGAACTCGACCGGGCGGGTCGTGGACTTCCCCGAGGGGCGCATCACGCTGGAGAACACCGACGGCCTCATCTACGTGCGCGAGCGCAAGCGGCTGCCCCTCGGCGACCTGGACCGCACCGAGCGGCAGCGCGCCGCGGTGATCGGCATGATGGACCGCATCGCGGAGCGCATCGACGACCCGGCGTTCGTCGCCGAGCTCGTCGCCCTGCTGTACGACAACGTCAAGGTCACGGGCGGCCTCGAGGTGGAGGACTTCGTCGCCCTCGCACCGATGGCGGCGGAGCTCGACCGGGACGACGTCGTGAGCCTCATGGCGCCGATCACCGGCTTCGGCACCGTGGGTGGCGCGTCGGTCAACCTCGTCGACGAGGCGCAGACGGCGGACCTCGGCGAGGCGCTGCGCACGGACACGATGGACGAGTACGTCGGCGAGCACGGCACCGGTTACGCGCCCTGAGCGCGCCCGCCCGTCGTCCCCCCGAAACGTTGTGGGTGCACGTAGGCACTCAAAATGCCCGATATGGGCGTTTCCTGCAGTGCCCTCGTGCACCCACAACGCTCGGGGGTGGCGGGCGGGGTCAGGCGGCGGGGCGGGTTCCCCACGCGACGAGTGCCGGACCGGTCTGCGGCAGCGCCCGTTGCATCAGGCGGAAGGGCCAGGTGGCCGCCGCCGTCACGGTGCCCTGGAGCGCCGACGACGGCTGGAACAGGCGCCCGGAGCGGGCGGTGCGCTCCGCCGTCGTCGTCCGGTCGTCCAGCCGACGGCGGGCCACCTGGTTGCGCACCGCTTCGAGGGCGTAGCCGAGCGGCGCACCGTAGAGGCGCCCGCCGAGGTCGGTGAGCCCGGCCTCGGCGAGCAGCGCGCGCATCTGGGCCGGCTCGTAGCGGCGGTGGTGCCCGACGGCGGCGTCCATGGGGCCGTACCGCGACTGCCACGCGGGGGTCGAGACGAGCACGAGCCCACCCGGACGCAGCAGCTCGACCCAGGAGGCGAGCGCCCCGGCGTCGTCCTCGAGATGCTCGAGCACCTCGAACGCGCAGACGACGTCGTACCCGGCCCCGGGCCGGACCAGCGCCTCGACGGAACCGTGCACGACCTGGCCCGGCAGACCGGCGTCGGTCAGGCGTGCGGCGGCGACGTCGGCGCTGGCACCGTCGAGCTCGACGCCGGTGTAGTCGTGACCGGCGGCGGCGAGGCGGGCACCCACGGCACCCTGCCCACAGCCGATCTCGAGCACGCGGGCCGGTCCGGGCGGGAACACGCGCCGCACGACGTCCCAGCGCAGCGAGCCGAACAGGGTCAGGGGTGGTGCGGTGGTCGTCACGCTTCCTCCGAACGTCCGTGGTGCGAGTGCCGAGTGTCGAGGTCGCGACCGCCATGACGGCTCATTCCGGTCCGAACCTCGACATTCGGCATCCCGGGGGTGGGGCGGCGGGCGCGGGCGACGAGGCCCGTCCCGTGCCGGGGGAAGGCTCGCTGCAGCAGGCAGAAGGGCCAGACCGCGGCCGCGACGAGCGCCCCCGTGACCAGCGACGTGGGCTGCAGGACGCGTCCGCTCCCGGCAGTCTGCCCTGCCAGGTCCAGCTCCGCACGGTCCCCCGCCCGACGGCGCGCCATCCGGTTGCGCACCGCCTCCAGCAGGTAGCCGATCGGGGCGTCGTACAGGGTCACGTCGACGTCGGTGAGCCCGGAGTCCTCCAGCAGCCCGCGCAACCGCTCCGGCTCGTAGCGGCGGTAGTGGCCGGCCAGGGTGTCCCAGGGGCCGAACCGATCGGGCCAGGCCGGCGTGGAGAGCAACAGCTCGCCGCCGGGCCGCACCCGCGCGACCCACCCGGCCAGTGCAGCGGCGTCGTCGTCGATGTGCTCGATCACCTCGAACGCGCACACCACGTCGAACCGTTGGTCCGGGTCCAGCACGGTGGTGTCGCCGTGCAGCACGCGTGCCCGCGGGGCGGCCGCGCCGATGCACTCCGCGGCCGTCGCCCAGCTCGTCTCGTCGAGCTCGACGGCGGTGTAGTCGTGACGCGCGGCGATGCGGGCACCCACGGCTCCCTGGCCGCACCCCACCTCCAGCACGGACGCCCGCTCGCGGGGCAGCGACCGGCGCACGACGTCCCAGCGCAACCGTCCGCGCGGGGCGAGCGGCGGGAAGGGCGCGCGCCGCAGGACCGCCCCTGCACCGGCGAAGGCCAGATCGGCGAGCGTCACGAGGACCCGGCTGACCAGGACGACGAGCAGCAGCTCCGCGTGCGGGATCGTGCCGGCCAGGACGGCGAGCAGGACGAGCTCGCGCGCGCCGGCGCCGGCGGGGACCACCACGAGGAGGAACCCCACCATCCAGGCCAGCGCGTAGCCGCCGACGGCGAGGGCGAGCGTCCGCACGCCCGTCGCCATGCCGAGACCGGTCGCCAGCAGCCACACCTGCACGCCGGCGAGCACCCAGCCGAGCACGGCCCAGGCGGCGGCCGCGCCCAGCCCGCCCCACGACAGCGGCTGGGCGAAGGGCGCACGGCGGGCAGCCCGCAGCGCGACGGCGAGCAGCCGGTTGAGCACGGGCGGCAGCAGCAGGACGACGACGGCGGGCAGCAGCCAGAGGGTCCAGGCCCAAGGCCCGAGGGCGTCCGCGGCGAGGAACGGCAGCGCCAGGACGCCGACCACCGCCCCGGAGACGACGCCGACACCGGTGGCGACGGCGGTGGCCGTCATGGTGCGGCGCCGCGGCACGCCGTGGTCGGCGCCGACCTCGGCGGCGGCGACGATGTTCCACACTCCCCCGGGCACGTACTTGCCGAGCTGGCTGATGCCGAACACGGCGACGGCGGAGCGCGCGTCGAGCCGTGAGCCGAGGTCGGTGAGCACGGCCCGCCAGGACAGCAGGGTGGCGCCGACGAACAGCACCGAGAGCACGAGCGCCACCGCGAGCCGCGCGGCGGAGAGCGCGCGGGCGGCGTCCAGCAGGTCCTCCCGCACGGCCACCACCGCGTAGACGGCCAGGCCGAGCGCCAGGACGAGGAACCCCCAGCGCACCCACGGCGAGCGCAGCACGGCGAGCAGCCGGGGGACCACGCCCGCGCTCACGGGTGCACCTCGCGCGCGGCCAGCGCCGCGTCCAGCGGGCCGACGACGGCGCCCGGCCGGATGGCGTCGCGCGCGGCGAACGCTCGGGCCCGGGCGGCGGCGAGCCGGTCCGGGTCGGCGAGCTCGAGGAGGCGGTCCGCGAGCGCCGTCGGGTCGGCAGGCGGCACGAGCTCGAGGTGCTCGCCGAGCTGGCGGCGCTGCGGGGCGGTGTCGGAGGTGACGACGACGCAGCCGGCGGCGAGCCCCTGGAACACCTTGTTGGGCACCACGCGCAGACCCTTGGGGGTGTCGGAGAAGATGCCGAGGCAGACGTCGTGACCGGCGACGAGCTCGGGGAGCGCGTCGGGTTCCACCCAGTCGAGCCAGTGCACGCCCGGAATGCCGTCCAGCACGGCCCGGGCGGCGGCGTGGTCCTGCCCGTGGCCGACCAGGGTGGCCTCGATCGGTCGGCCGGACGCGGCGGCGCGGGGCAGGACGTCGGCGAGCGCCTCGGCCACCACCGTGGCGCCCTGCAGCGGCGTGAAGAGGCCGTAGAACACGACGCGCAACGGCTCCTCGCCGGCCAGGGCGCCGCCGTCGGGCACGGGATGCGCGCGGAACCAGGCGTCGGGAGCGCCGACAGGGACAACGACGCCGTGCGGCTCGCGGCCGGTGAGGCGGTGGGGTCGGCGGGCGGGGAGCATGGCGTGGTGCTCGTCGGTGTCGAGGACGACGACGTCGGCGCACGCGAGGGCGAGCCGGTCCAGGCCGCGCAGCAGCCGCACCCGCAGGCCGGCGGCGCCGCGGTCGGTGGCGGTGTCCGCAGCGTAGACGAGGTGGTCGAGCACCACGGTGGTGCGGGGGTGCAGCAGGCGGGCCAGGACCACGTCGAAGTGGCCGAGGTAGCCGACCAGCAGCGCGTCGGGGCTGCCGTGCGTGCGGCGGTGGGCGACGTCGTCGCGCACGAGCAGGGCCCAGCAGGCGAGCAGCCGGACCAGCAGCAGCGGGAGGCGCCACGGCTGGCGGAGCATGCGGACGCGCTCGGCGGTGCTGAACCCGAGGGGACGGTTCAGCTCGGCCACGGTGTGCCCGTGGGCGCGCAGCCCGGCGACGAGGATCCCGGCGCGCGGGTGCCGGGCGGCGTCGTAGGTGCCGAACGCGACGATCACTCGTCTCGCCCCCTGTCCGAGGGCTGGCTGGCGCGCAGCCTGACGCACATCACCATCAACATCCTCGTCAGCATCGTCGTTAACTTCGTCATTGCCGCGCTAACGATGATGCTGCCTCAGCGGGCGTCACTCGTCCCGCCCGTACTGCAGCTGCTTGAGCCGCTCGAGCGAGTCCTCGAGGAGGGTGCGGTTGGTGCGTTGCAGGTCCGCGATGACCAGCAGGGCGAGGCACAGCAGCGTGCCGACGAGCATCGCGCCGGCGAACACCAGCGACTGCACGTGGCCGCCGCCCTCGCCCTGGACGAAGTACACGAGGAACCGCACGGCGGGGATCGCCGACGCCAGGAAGAAGATGCCCGCCAGAGTGAGGAACACCAGGTGCGGACGGAACATGATCCAGCTCCGCACGATGGCGCGCGCCGAGCGCCCCATGTGCTGCCAGATGTTGCGGAACAGGCGGGACTCGCGGGTCTTGGGGTTGGTGGTCACCGGCACGGAGACGATGCGCAGGCCCTTGTTGCCGGCCTGGATGATGGTCTCCATCGTGTAGCTGAACTGGGTGACCACGTTGAGGCGCAGCAGCGCGTGGCGCGAGTACGCGCGGAACCCGCTGGCGGCGTCGGGCAGCCTGGCCTTGGCCGCGGCGCTGACCACCCGGCTGCCGACGCGCTGCATGCGCTTCTTGAACGGTGAGAAGTGCTCGATGGTGGCGGTCTGCCGGTCCCCGACCACGACGTCGGCCTCGCCGGCGACGATGGGCGCCACGAGGTCCGCGATGCGCTCGGAGGGGTACTGGTTGTCCCCGTCGGTGTTGACCACCACGTCGGCGCCGTGGGCGAGCGCGTGGTCCACGCCGTCGCGGAACGAGCGGGCCAGGCCCATGGTGCGGGTGTGGCGGATCACGTGCTCGACGCCGAGGTTCCGGGCGACCTCCGCGGTGCCGTCCGTGGAGCCGTCGTCGATCACCAGGATTTCGACGCGGTCGAAGCCGGGCACCTCGCGCGGGATCGTGGCCAGCACGAGCGGCAGGGTCGTGGCCTCGTCGAGGCACGGGATCTGGACGACGAGCTTCATCGAGGCCCTTCGGTGGGACGACGGCGGCGCTGCGGTCAGCGCGGGAGCGCCGACGGCGCGAGTCTAGCCACGAGACGCCGCGTCGGGCGGGACCCAGCCGGGCCTGTTCTGCGAGGCCGTCGACCCCTTGCTCCCCGTCACACGTTCCCGCGCCAGGTGGAACGCGCGACGGACCCGCTCGACGCCGTCGTCGGCGCCGGGGATGGACGCCACGATGTCGGGCCGGCCGCGGAGGGCACCCAACGCATGGCCCAGGTAGTGCAGGTCGCGCTTCGTCGCGTTCCGCACCCCGTCCGTGGCGCGAGCGATGACAGCAAGGGTCGCGAAGTCGATCAGGTGCCGGTCCCGGCCCAGGTCCAGTGCCACGGTGCTGGCCGCCGCCTTGGCGACCAGGGCGCCGAGCATGCTCGGCCGGTTGACGACCCCCTCGTGGTCGCCCGCACGCACCTCGACGGCCTCGCTGTGGTCGAGCGCCTGCTGGGCGGCCGGGGTCTCGAGCGTCGTCGCGTTCGTGATCCCGGTACGGCTCGCAGCACGGGCGCCGACATGACGCGGGATCAGCACGTCCACCGTCGCACCTCCCGCCTGCCACCGGTGCTGGTGCCCTTGCGGCGAGGTGCCCGTGGGCCGGAAGCCCCGCTCGTACAGCCGCGCGGTGAAGTCGCGCAGGACCTGGCCGTTGGCGCGGACGTCCAGCACGGCGTCCAGGTCGTCGGTCGCTCGCGTCGGGAAAGCCCCTCGTTCGGCACAGTGCAGCAGCACCATCTGGCCGCCGACGATCGTCCAGTCGTCAGGCATGGCCGTCTGGAGGTCGAAGAGCAGTCCCCATGCGCATTCGAGCTCGGCGCCGGACCGGGGCAGCACGATCACGGAGGGAACACCTCCCCCATGAGCTGTTGCGCCACGGCGTACTCCCGACCCGGACCGTGCTCGACGAGGTCCACGACGGTGGCGAGCAACGGCAGGGGCGGCTCGGGCACCAGCGGTGTCACGTGAAGGACGACGTTGCCCGGTCGCGAACCTGCCTCGACGAGCTCGTGATCGGCCATCACCTCGTCGAGCTCGTCCACGTGCACATATCCCTCGAAGAAGCCCGGAGCCGAAATCTTGGCACGCGGGTCGCTGACCCCTGACGGCACGAGGCGGTGGTCGTCGAGCGGCAGCGGCTCGGCGGTGCGCAGCTCGAGACGCTCGGCTCGCCGGGAGAGCCATGACGCGGCGAGCCGCGCCGACTGCGGGTCGTCAGCAAGGCGCGAGAGCTGCTTGCGCAGGCGGTGACGGTCATGCGCGTCGAGCCATCCGGGCGAGCGGCCTGCCGAGAGCTCGAGCAGCCCCCAGGCGGTCCGTCGAGCCATCGGGCGGGTCACCGGCGCGACCCGACGTACCGAACGAGGCTCCACGAGCCACTGGTTTCCGACCTTTCGGGCCGAGATCGCTCCCGACGCGGCCAGCTGGCGCACCCGCACGGGACTGACGCCCATGAGGTCCGCGGCCTGCGCCACGCTGATCTCCGACATGACACAAGCCTATCGCCATCGAAAGACTAGTTTCCATAATTGAGCGAGAAGCCGGCCGACGTCGCGGAAAGTCAGGCATCAGGCCGTGATGCGTGAGTTTCCACGACGTCACCCGCGCCCGCACCAGCCGCAGCCGGCCACCGCGCCGCCACCACCACCGCGCTCACCATCCCGACACCCGCGACGACCAGCACCACGGCGATCACCGGCGCGCTCAGCGGGCTCCACGCCGCCCACCGCTCCCACGCGGCGCCCACCGACTCCCCCGGCCCGCGGTACATCGCCACGAACGCCCACGCCAGCCCCGCGAACGCCGCGAGCACGCCGAGCCCCGCCACGACCGGCACGGCCACGGCGACGGCCCGCTCCCGACGGCGGCACACCTGCCAGACGGCCACGGCCAGCAGCGCCGCGAGCGCCGTCAGCCCGCCGAACACGTACCGCCCCTGCAGCGCGACGAGCACGCCCGTCTCTGACCAGCTCTTCACCGCGTTGACGATCACCCCGCCCGCCAGGCCGACGGGCAGCAGCGCGATCGTCAGGGAGCCGCGTCGCGCACCAGGCACGACGACGGCGATCAGCGTCACGAGGACCAGCAGCGTGGAACCGACCACCACCAGAGCGCCGGGCAGCCGGATCTCCAGCCAGGACAGGTTCCCGAAGAACGCCTGCGCGGTGCGCCCGAGGGCGTCGGAGAGCACCTGGTCCGCCGGCACCGGCGTCATCCCCGAGTAGTCGCGCGGCAGCCCGACCGGTTGCACCGCCCCGTCCACGATCCAGTTGCGGGCCCACCACCAGCCGCCGACGGCGAAGGCGAGGGCCAGGGCGGCGAGGCCACGCACGCTCCGGGCCGCCGTCGTCGGCCCCGCTCGAGGATGGTGCGGGCCGGGAGCGAGCAGGTAGGCGAGCGCGACGGTGGGGATGGCGAACGCGAGCATCACCTTGGTGAGCAGGCCGACGCCCAGCGCCAGGCCGATCGCGACGACGACGCGCCAGCGCAGGTCGCCCGTGACGACGCGGGCGGCGAGACAGGTGACCACGGCGCCACTGAGCACCACGAGGGCATCGTTGTTCGCGGAGCCGAGGATGTGCCCCACCTGCGGGACCAGCAGCGGGAACGGGGCGGCGACCAGCGCGGTGGAGCGGGACCCGGTGAGGCGGCGCGCCGTGGCCGCGGCGAGCGGGACGGTGGCGGCGAACAGGGCGACGTCGAGCAGCCGCAGGGTCAGCAGCGCGACGTCCCAGCGGGCGTCGGCCGTGCCGGTGGCGCGCAGCACCGCCGCACCCAGGGCGTAGTAGGCGGGCGGATGCTGGGTCATCTGGTCGATGGTGGCGCTGGTGCCCGGGGCGGGCAGCGCGTTCTCTGCGCTGATGCGCACCCGCTCGTCGGCGGGCACGGGCGTGAGCTCGACGAACTGTGTCGCGTGGGCGCGGTACTGCCAACGTCCCGGCAGGTCGGCCGGGTAGGCGGCCTCGGCGACGGCCTGGTCGGTGAAGGGCGCGAAGTGCGCCTCCCCCGGAGCAGGCCAGCCGCCGCCGTACGCGATCCGGACCACGCTGTTGAGGTGGTTCTGCTCGTCCGGCGAGCGGAACCCGGGGGTCAGCACGGCCCAGGCCACGGCCCACAGCGCCACGGCGAGCGTCAGGAGGGCGAGGGTGCGGCGGTAGGCACGCTCGCACGGCGGCGTGTCACGCGTCACAGGGCCAGTGTGCCAGTCGACTGCGGCGGCCGGGCGGACCAGGACGACGCAAATGGTTCGGGAGGGGCGATGCGCTCATTCCGGCCCAGAATACACAAAGATTATCGGCTTGCGGGTGAAATTAGTCGGTCGGCGGGCAGGTGAATGGAGCCGATGCCACGCTGCCAATGCAGTCAAACTGCACATCGATTCATGAGACAGGGGAAAACACCATGAGCACCTCCACCGCCCCACCGTCGGCATTCGCCACGGCGGAGATCCTTCGGTACGACGACGTCCGACCAGAAGTCTTCGTGCGTCGCGACGAGATTCCTCCGGCACTCCTCGCCGCCGAGGCCGACACCCTCGGCTGGGACTGCGTCAACGCCATCCGGCTGCCTCAGGTCAATGCCGCCCTGGCCGACTCGGGCGCCTCGCCCACCGAGTTCTCCACGACCGTCCAGGAGGGGTGGACCCTGTCGGGCACGTTCGGCCCGTGGTCGCTGACCCGCGGCGGCTCCGGTGCCATCATCTTCCTCCGGACGCCCCTGACCAGCGCACACATGACCTTCACGGGGACGGACGACCTGAACGTGACGGACGGCAGGGCCACCGTGGCCATCAAGCTGCAGTACCTGCCGCAGCCTCCCGCCGGGTCGGGAACCGACGGCGAGCACCACGCCCGTGCCGGAGACACCGGGGGTGTCGAGCAGTTCCTCGCCAGCTCTGTCGAGGCGCGTGCCGAGGACGACCCCGCCGTCGTCATCCAGGCGATCGACTACGGGACCGCCGAGCCCACCCCGCTCCAGAAGGCCCTGTTCTCCGAGGCCCTCTCCACCTGGTTCAACGCGAACCTCGACCAGTTCACGTATGTCTTCTCGGTGGTCAACATCAATGCCCGAGCAGCGCAGGAGCAGTTTCAGTGGCTCAAGCCGACATACACCAGCTACGCATACTTCAACGGCCCGACGGACGAGGGCAGCTATTTCGGCGTCCTCAACCTCACGACCGGTCGTTCCGCGGACGGTCTGACGAATCAGCTGCCGCCATCGGCGATCCCGCCGGACTGCGACGGGTCGGTGCTCGTGTCGAACGACCTGTTCCTGCGCGAGATGATCCTGCCCGGGCTCACGAAGTCGTTCACGCACGCCACCGAGTCCGACTTCACCTTGTCCCGGTCGGTCATCGAGTCCGTCAACGACATCACGATGGACGACATCACCGTCGACCTCATCAGCTACACCCCCGAGCTGCAGTCGTTCACCCTGCAGACGGTCGGTGACGAGATCCAGATCAACACCAAGACCAAGGTGCACATCTCTCCCGGCATCGACGTCTTCATCACCGACGTCACCTACTACCGCATCGTCCTGGTGGACAAGGAAGGCGGCGGGCAGACCCTCAACTTCGTGCAGTCGCGAGACCCGAAGCGCAACCACTGGCTCGAGACCGCGACGTGGGTCATCGTCACCGAGATCATCATCGGCATCGCCGCCGCCGTGGCGGCCACGGTGGCGGGCAAGCTCATCCAGACGCTCGCTCGGCGGATCATCGCCATCGTCATCATCTCCGTCATCGCGGGGCTCGCGGCTGCGACACCGGAGATCATCGCCCGGGTCATGGAGGGCAAGGCCTCCTCAGCGCTGCCCTCCATCGGCGATCTCGTCATGGAGGCGTCGAGCGACGTCGCCTGGCCCGGTTCCAGCGGCTTCAAGCTCAAGGTGGCGCAGCTCAACGGGTCGTTCCAGCTCGGCGGTGACCTCGTCGTCATCGAGGGGTCCTCAGCGTGACCGTCACCTCCCCACCGCGGTACGCCGCGACCCGGCCCGGGGTGTTCGTGCCCAGGGCCGGGATCGCGCCGCAGACCCTGGCGGCCGAGGCAGGCACCCTCGGGTGGGACGTCGTCCACGCCATGCGCCTGCCGCAGGTGAACGAGACGCTGGCCGCGAGCGGACGCTGGCCCACCTCGTTGGCGCTCGAGATCCAGGACGGTTGGACGATCGGTGGCGAGCTCGGCACCTGGCAGCTCGTGCGCGGCGGGTCCAACTCGATCCTCTTCGTCCGGGTCGCTCTGCGCACTGCCCGGATGAGCTTCCCGAACACGCCCGACCTGGCCGTCGAGGACGGGTGGGTGACGGTGGCCGTCAAGCTGCGCTACCTGCCGCAGCCGCCCTCCGGCGACTCCCCGCCCGACGCCGCGACCGCGGTGGCCGACGACGGCGCAGACGACCGGTCGTTCCTCGCGACGCGCGCGACCTCCGACAATCCTGACGATCCGCCGGCCGTCATCCAGGCCGTCGGCTACGGGTCGGCGGTGCCGTCGCCGTTGCAGGCAGCGCTGTTCTCCGCGGCCCTGGGCAAGTGGTTCACCGCGAACCTGCACCTGTTCACGTACGTCTTCTGCGCACTCGACCTGAACACACGAGCCGCCCAGGGCGACTTCCAGTGGCTCAGGCCGACGTGGACGGGTTACGCCTACGCCAACGGGTCGGACGACGACAACAGCTGCTTCGGCGTCCTGACGATGACGTGCGGGAATTCTCCGGGCGGCCGGATCAACCAGCTCGCCCCCACTGCGGTCCCGCCGTCGTGCACGGCATCCGTGCTGATCTCCCAGGACAGCTTTCTGCAGCATCTGATGGTCCCTGGACTCACTCGGGCGTTGGACGGCACCACGGTCGAGGACTTCGAGCTGGCCTCGGGAACGGTGCGCATCACCCGAACGGTGGATCTCGACGAGGTGAAGTCCGGCGGGCGCACCTACCGTCCAGAGCTGAAGGAGCTGGAGCTGCAGGTGGTCGGCGACGAGCTGCAGATGCACTCGGTGGTGCAGACCACCGTGGCACCGGGGATCCGGTCACTCGTCGACGCGCGCGACTTCTTCCGGATCACGCTGGTCGACCGACCGGACGGCGGCCAGACCTTGAGCTTCATGCCTTCGCGGGACTCCGAGCGCAACGAGTACACGCAGAAGGAGAAGTGGGCGGAGATCACCGAGACGATCGTGGCGATCCTCGGCGCGGTGGCGGCGATCGTCGCCGCCATCGTGATCCCCGGTGCCGGAGCGGCCATCGCCGCGGTGCTGATCATCGGGCTGGTCGCCGGGCTCGCAGCCGCCACACCGTCACTCATCGCGGCGGTCGCCGGCGGTGACGCGGCGGCGGCGCTGCCGAGCATCGGCGATCTCGTGCTCGAGTGCACCACCGACATCCACTGGCCGGAGTCGTCCGGACTGACCCTGACCAGCGCCGAGCTGAACGGGTCGCTGCAGCTCGGCGGCAGACAGACCACACCCGGGGAGACCTTCCGATGAACCTGCACGGCTGGGACACCGCGTTCGCCCTTGATCTCGCCCGGGTGAACGACGCGCTCGCTCGCGGGAACGATGCGCTGCTGATCGACTTCGCCGTGGACGATCCCGACGGTCTGCAGATCCGGGCCGGTGGATCGTTCGGCCACTGGCAGATCGCCGAGGGTGGTTCCGGGCAGTTCGTCACGCTGCGGCTGCCGATCATCGAGGGTTGGCTCGAGCTCACCGCTCAGGAGGCGCATCGCGTCGACCTCACCGGGCTGGTGTTCGTCGCGAGCGTGGCACTCGACCTGGTCTCGTCGGAGGCGTCTGAGGTACGAGACCTGTGCTTTGACATCTCGAAAGCCGGCACGATCGGTCAGGATCCGACACCCGGCGCCATCACTCCGATCCGGATCGACGATCCTGACGACCGTCTGGATGACGTCGAGACCGCGCTGCTGGCGGCAGGGTTGGCAGGCGACCTCGCCGCGCGGAGCGAGCAGATCTCGTTCGTGTTCGCCACGGTCAATCTCGTGCCTCCGGCGTCGGAGTCGTGGCTGACGCCGGTCCGGTCGGCGTTCGCCTACGCCGACCGTAGCGACGGCTCCGGGGGTGCGCTGGTCATCCTCAGCGTCACGAGCGACCGGACGATCACCGACCTGCCGCGCTCGGTGGATCCGGCACTGCTGGCCTCGGAGCACGAGGCAGCGTTCGCGTTCTCCACGGCGCTGCTGCTGGAGCACGTCATCATGCCGGCGCTGCCGGACGCGTTCGGCCACGGCGCATCGGCGGCGAGCTTCTACTACGACGCGGCGTCCGGACGGGTCGTCAACACGACGACCTTGGACATGGCGTCGGTGCGCGAGGGCCTGATCGACTACTACCCGAAGATCCGGACGATCTCGTTCGGTGTGTCGGGCACCGGCCTCGACGTCGACGTCGCCCAAGGCACGTGCGACCTCAAGCTCGGCATCTCCATGACCTTCTCGGTGCGTTCGGTCAACAAGATCGGCTTCGACGCCGCGTCGAAGGGTCTGGTCTTCCGACCCGACGACTCGCCGGAGAGCCACCACTCGGCCGACATCCCCTGGTGGTTCTGGATAGGCGGCCCGCTGGTGCGGCTGATCGTCGAGGTCGTGGTGCGCGTCATCGCCAACGGCCTGGCCGGGTCCTTGACGTCGGCGATGAAGAACGTCCTCTCCCCCGCGCAGAACCCGCCGACGTCGATCCAGTGGCGAGACACCGCCGACCTGGAGATCGCCACGGCCTGGGTGGACGGCAACTTCGTCATGCAGGGGGACTTTGCTCGCACCGAGGATCTCTAGCCCGACGCCGGGGCGACCACCTCGAGCGGCCAGCACCGGGACGTCGGCCGCGCCGAAAGCCCTCCGTCCCTGCTGGTCAGCGCCTTCGGGACGGGCGGCCCACTCCGGCTCTCGGTGGCGAAGGACGCGCTGCCCGGCTGACCTCGTCATCGGGCGATCGCCGCGCGGGCGGCGGCGATCGTGGCGGCTCGCGGTGGGTGCGCCGCGGCGGCGGCCGCCTCGGCGAGGAGCTGGCGTCGTACCGGCGACGGGCCGGTCCGCCGCGCTGCAGGGCCGGCAGACCCGCGCCGCGGGGGCGGCGCCGTCTTCCTCCGCCAGGAGGGGAAGGACTGCCATCGTGTCAGGTTGGGAAGGCTGGGAGCGCCGCCCGGCCGGGATGCCCGACGGCGGGAGCGTGCGTCCTTGGCGCGGCGTGCGGCGGGCAGCAGGGCCACCAGAGCACGCTTGGTGACCGCGAGGAGTGACGCGACGCCGCGCAACCCCTGGCGTGCACCGCGGCGGGCCATGACCACGAGGCCGGCGGCCTGCAGCCAGGTCCGTGCCCGGATGATCGTGCGCACGGACAGGCCGGCCCGCTCGGCCGCCTGGGCGTCGGTGACCTCGGCGACGCCGGTGCGGGCGTCGGCGATCCGGGCGAGGGCCAGCAGGTAGGTGCGCACGCTCTGCGGGGCGTCGCGCAGGTCGCCCCACCCTCCGGCGGCGAGGGCGTCGATCAGGCGCCACAGGGGCGCGCGGGCGTTGAGTCGCACCGGTGGCGGGGGTGCCGAGGGCGCGCTGATATCGTCGGCGACAGCCATCTGGAGAGGTCCGTTCTCTCTGGGTGGTCAGGCCTCGGTTGAGTGTTGGCGCACTCTCCGGGGCCGTTTTCGGTTGTGGTGGCCGTCACCGTAGCGCACGGCTGCTTTGCCTTGGCAAGTCCCGCCGTCGGCGATGTGCTCGTCCGGGAGGACGCCGTCGTGCCCGGCGGACCTGACACTTGCACAAGTGGAAAGCACTCTCTAGGCTCGCCGGCATGGAAAGCTCTTTCGACGCCTCCGAGCGTGTCCGCGAGATGCAGCGGGCCGAGGCGGTGCCCTACGTCGTGATGCCGCCGCCGCGCCGGTGGGTGTCTCCCCTCTTCGGCGCGTGGTCCGCCGCATACGTGGGGACGTTCGGGCTCTGGCACGAGCACGAGCTCGCCTTCATCGTCGCGATGCTCACGCTCAGCGGCGGGATGGGCGCCCTGATCGGCCGGCTGACCCGACGCTACGGCGTCCTGCCGATGGTCGGTCGCGGCACACCTCCGCCGGAGATCCGGCGGGAGCACCGCCGGTACGGCGTCGGCGTGGTCGTGATCGCCGGCCTGGTCGCGGGCACGTGGTGGTGGGCAGGTCTCCTGGCGGCCTCCGCCGCTGCGTTCGCACTCGTGACCGCCGGGCTGGCGCGGTACCAGGCCCGCTACCGGCGAGCGGCGGCGGCCGTGCGGGAGCGCCTGGCATGAACCTGGGCGACCTCGACCCGGTCATCCACGCACCCAAGCGGCTGGTGGCGATGGCCGTCCTGGCGAACACCGAGTACGCCACCTTCAGGTTCCTCAAGGAACAGCTCGGTCTGACCGACTCGGACCTGTCCAAGCAGATGTCTGCCCTGGAGGCGGCGGGCTACGTCAAGTCCACCAAGCGCGGGCGAGGGCCCGGCTCGTCCACCAACTACGCCATGACCCGCCGAGGCAGCCGTGCCTACCGGGCTCACCGCGCCGCCCTCTACGCCATGCTCGACGACGACGTGTCGTGAGAGCATCCAACCCATGCGCGGCATCATCCTGGCCGGCGGTTCCGGCACCCGGTTGCACCCGATCACGCTCGGCGTGAGCAAGCAGCTCGTGCCGGTCTACGACAAGCCGATGATCTACTACCCGCTGTCGACGCTGATGCTGGCGGGCATCCGGGACGTCCTGGTGATCACCACCCCGCACGACGCGGAGCAGTTCCGGCGTCTGCTCGGCGACGGCTCCCAGTTCGGCATCTCGATCGAGTACGCGGTCCAGGTCCAACCGAACGGGCTGGCGCAGGCGTTCGTGCTGGGCGAGGAGTTCATCGGGGACGACTCGGCGGCCCTCGTTCTGGGTGACAACATCTTCTACGGCCAGGGCCTGGGCGACCAGCTCCAACGCTTCTCGGACGTGGACGGCGGTTCGATCTTCGCCTACCGGGTGGCGGAGCCCTCGGCGTACGGGGTGGTCGAGTTCGACGACGCCGGGCAGGCCATCTCGCTCGAGGAGAAGCCTCGGGTGCCGAAGTCCAGCTATGCGGTGCCCGGCCTCTACTTCTACGACAACGACGTCGTCGAGGTCGCCAAGAACATCCGGCCCTCGGCCCGGGGCGAGTACGAGATCACGGACATCAACCGCGCCTACCTCGAGCAGGGGCGGCTGCACGTGGAGGTTCTGCCGCGTGGCACGGCATGGCTGGACACGGGCACGTTCGACTCCTTGATCGACGCCAGCGACTTCGTCCGGACGGTCGAGCAACGGCAGGGCATGAAGATCGGTGCGCCCGAGGAGGTCGCATGGCGACGCGGGTTCCTGTCCGACGACGAGCTGCGCGTGCGCGCCGAGAAGCTCGTGAAGTCCGGGTACGGGAGCTACCTGCTCGGCCTGCTCGACGACTGACCTACCCGAGGACCTCGGGCGCCGCGACCCCCCACCGCTCGGCCCAGTGGCCGATGGGCTCCACGCCCGCAGCATGCAGGGCGTCGTGCCCCAGCACCGAGTAGGCGGGTCGCGGAGCCGGGCGAGGGAACTTGTCGCTGGTGGTGGGCTCGACCGGCGTGGACAGCCCTGCCGAGGCCACGACGCGCCGCGCGAACTCGTACCAGGACGTCTCACCGGTCGACGTCCCGTGATAGGTCCCGGCCGGCGCCCCGGCCTCGACGAGCTGCACGACGAGGTCGGCGAGGTCGCGCGTCCACGTGGGCTGGCCCACCTGGTCGTCGACGACGGCGAGCCGGTCGCGCTCGGCCGCGAGCCGGGCCATCGTCTTCGGGAAGCACCCTCCGTGGGCACCGTAGAGCCACGCCGTCCGGACGATCAGGTGGTCGGACGCTTCGGCGCGTACTGCCCACTCCCCTGCCGCCTTGGTGCGCCCGTAAGCGGACCGCGGGGCGAGCGGCGCGTCCTCGGCGTACGGCTCGCCCGCCTCGCCGTCGAACACGTAGTCCGTCGAGACGTGGACCAGCCGGGCTCCGGCCAGGCGGGCCGCCCGAGCGACGTTGCCGGCGCCCGTCGCGTTGACGGCGAACGCTTGCGCCTCGTGGGTCTCGGCGGAGTCCACGTCGGTCCAGGCGGCAGCGTTGACGACGACGTCGGCCCCGGCGACCGCTCGTCGTGCGGCCTCGGCGTCGGTCACGTCGAGCTCGGCGTGGCCGAGGCCGACCACGTCGGCGCCGGCCCGCTCGAGCGCGGCGATCAGATCGTGGCCCAGCATCCCGCCGGCACCGACGACCACCCAGCGCTGGCTCTGCGAGTCGGGAGGCACGCGTAGCATCCTAGGGGCCACCGAGTACCGACGCCGGGAGGTCCCACCAGTGCAGTTCCGTGAGCTAGACGTCCCCGGCGCGTTCGAGATCACGCCGCAGCAGTTCGGCGACCCGCGCGGGTTGTTCCTCGAGTGGTTCAAGTCCGGGCCGTTCGTCGACGCCGTCGGCCATCCCCTGGACCTGCAGCAGGCCAACTGCTCCGTCTCGGCCGCCGGTGTGCTCCGCGGCATCCACTTCGCGGACGTCCCGCCGGGGCAGGCCAAGTACGTGACCTGCGCCAAGGGCGCGGTGCTCGACGTCGTGGTGGACGTCCGCGTCGGCTCCCCCACGTTCGGCCGGTGGGACTCGGTGCTGCTCGACGACACAGACCGTCGGGCCATCTATCTGGGCGAAGGTCTCGGGCACGCGTTCATGGCCCTGGAGGATGACTCGACCGTGCTGTACCTGTGCTCGTCGGGCTACGCCCCCGAGCGTGAGCACGGCATTCACCCGCTGGACGCGACCGTGGGTATCGAGTGGCCGACGACGGCACGTGACGGGTCGACGCTGACGCCGCAGCTCTCGGAGAAGGACACGGCGGCGCCGAGCCTGCACGAGGCCGAGCAGCAGGGCCTGCTGCCGTCGTCCGACGCGGTGAACGCGTACCTCGCGACCCTGAAGGCCTGAGGCTCTGCGACCCTGAAGGTCTGAGGCTCTACTGGCCTGCCGTCGCGTACCTGGCCTCGACGGCGGCCTTGGCGGGGCGCCACCACGCCTCGTGAGTGCGGTACCAGTCGATGGTGGCCTCCAGGCCCGCACGGAAGTCGGTGTAGCGCGGCGTCCAGCCGAGCTCGTCGCGCAGCTTGCTGGCGTCGATCGCGTAGCGCAGGTCGTGCCCGGGCCGGTCGTTGACGTGGTCGAAGTCGTCGGCGTCACGGCCGAATGCCTCGAGGAGCGTCTGGACGACCTGCAGGTTGTTCCTCTCGCCGTCGGCGCCGATGAGGTACGTCTCGCCGATCCGGCCCCGGTCGAGGATGGCCCAGACGGCTGAGTTGTGGTCCTCGACGTGGATCCAGTCGCGCACGTTGAGTCCGGCGCCGTACAGCTTGGGGCGCACCCCGTCGATCAGGTTGGTGATCTGCCGCGGGATGAACTTCTCGATGTGCTGGTACGGGCCATAGTTGTTCGAGCAGTTCGAGATGGTCGCCTGCACACCGAACGAGCGCACCCACGCCCGCACCAGCAGGTCCGATCCCGCCTTGGTGGACGAGTACGGGCTCGACGGGTTGTAGGGCGTCTCCGGCGTGAACTTCGCCGGATCGTCCAGCGCCAGGTCACCGTAGACCTCGTCGGTGGAGATGTGGTGGTACCGCACGCCGTGCTTCCGCACGGCCTCCAGGAGCGTGTAGGTCCCGACGAGGTTGGTCTCGACGAACGGCGACGGGTCGTTCAGCGAGTTGTCGTTGTGCGACTCCGCCGCGAAGTGGACGACGGCGTCGGACTCGCCCACCAGACGATCGACCAGCGCCGCGTCGGCGACGGATCCCTCGACGAACGTGATCGCGTCGGCGACCGGGGCGAGGGACGACCGATCGCCCGCGTACGTGAGCGCGTCGAGGACAGTGACCTGTACGTCGGGGCGCTCACGCACCGCCTGGTGCACGAAGTTGGCGCCGATGAAGCCGGCACCACCAGTGATGAGCATGCGCATGCGGCCTCTTCTCCTCGATCACTCGACGGCGCCCAGGCTACCGCCTCACCTCCAGGCAAACATTTCCGCTTTGTCCATTTCGTGCTATATCAACAGTCGAAAATGGCTCCGGCCAACTAAGATCCACGCAATAAGCAAATCGGTCCCCATGTCGCGGCCGACGCCTGCTGACATGGCGCCCGCGGACGCCGCAGACCTCTATGCCGAGATCTTTCGCGAGCACACCACCTCGCTCGAGGTGGTGTCGGCAAGGCGGCTCAAGCAGGTCGGTGCGCGGCCACCGGTCCGGGAGTACCTCGCTCAGCTCTGGGGCCGGCGACACTTCCTGTGGGCAGAGGCTCGCGCCAAGGTCTCCAGCGGCACGCGCGAGACGGTGCTCGGCCAGGCGTGGATGATCATCAACCCGATCCTCTCCGGGTTGGCGTACTACCGGCTCAACGCAGATGAGGGTGTAGCCGGGGTCTGAAGCCGCCGGCTTCGAGGAGTGATCGGGCGATGTAGTGGGTCAGGTTCCGGAAGCCGAGGGCGGAGCCTCGGAGGTGTTCGAGTCGGCCGTTGATCGCCTCCGTCGGTCCGTTGCTCGAGCCTGGTAGGTCGAAGAACGCCAGCACGTCGGCGGCGCGCTTGGTCAGGGTGCGGCCGAGGGTGACCAGCTCGGTCAGCGCGGCCGGAACGCCGCGCGTCACCGAGTCGATCACCGCGGTCATGAGAGCACGGCCCTGGGCGCGGTCGGGGTGGCGGTAGGCGGTGATCATGCGCTGATAGATGCCCCAGGTCGCCTCGACCTCGACGTGCTCCTCGATCGCGAACAGGGCCTCGATCCTGGTCGTCTGCTTGTCGGTGAGCAGGTCGGCGCCGGTGTGCAGGGTCCGCCGGGCACGATAGAGCGGGTCCTTGGCGCGGCCGCGGTGGCCGTGCAAGTCGAGTTGGACTCGGCGGCGGCAGCGGTCCAGGGCATCACCGGCCAAGCGGACGACGTGGAACGGGTCCATCACCGCGGTCGCGTCGGGCAGCTCTTCGGCAGTGGCGGTCTTGAACCCGGTGAAGCCGTCCATCGCGACGACCTCCACCTGATCTCGCCAGGTCTTCGGGCGGGTGGCGAGCCACTGCTTGAAGGCCTGCTTGGAGCGCCCCTCGACCATGTCGAGCAACCGGGCGGATCCGGTGCCGTCGCGGAT